>CAILRB010000029.1 GCA_903836465.1 uncultured Chlorobiaceae bacterium | reverse complement strand
GTTTTCATGCTCACGTTTAACACGCAGGCAATCGTCTCATTGATCGAGCGTTGCTGTTGAAATTTTCCTTCGTCACACGCAAGGAGGATTAGGGCATTCAGTACTGTTTGAGCCGCATGTTTACCCTTGCTGCTGATGGCCCCAATCCTTCGCGCTCTTCTTGGGTCAGGGTTACTTTGTATTTCTTCATGATCAATCCGGGTTTGGGTTGAGTATGAAGGAAATATAAGCATTTTATGCGACACTATTTTCTTGACATGACACTAAGAACCAACCTGATAGACGGATGTGATAAGTAATAGAAGGGTAAAATGCTATATCGTAATAATATGAAAATACTTGCTCTTCATACCAGTGAAGCCGGGCCCCTTGGCTCTCAGGTGTTTCACTTTAAAGACGATTGGAGCGGAACGATAGCGATCAATATTCTTTTCAGTGGCCCGAACGGCTGCGGGAAATCCTCTGTGTTGCGGGCGATGGCGGTACTTTGGAGTGCTTTTGGGCAATGGTTGCATAGTCGCAAGACCTTGCCAAAAGGCAGTGCCGATCGTGAATGGCTGCAACGCTGAGGAGTGTTGCTTTTTGAGGGTGACTCAATGTGCCATTTCGTTGTAATTATCCGGTGATAAACTGGTTCCTGATTCGGATTGTTTATATTCAGCAGTGTAGTGATTCCGAATTGCATACACTTAACCAAGCAACAGATACGAAGCGATGAACACTCAAGAACTGATAACTGAAGTAATTTCACTGCCTGTTGAAGATCGGGCACTGATAGTAGATTACCTGCTGAAAAGCCTCAATCATGGTGAACCTGATATTGAGAAAACTTGGGCAGAAGAGGCACAACGCCGGCTTGAAGAGCTGCGTTCTGGAAAGGTTCGCGCTATTCCTGGAGATGTAGTTCTCAACAATCTGAGGAAACGGTTTTATCAATGAACATCGAATTTCACCCGGAAGCAGCAACCGAGCTTGATGAGGCTGTTGATTATTATGAAGCGAAAGAGAATGGGTTAGGCCTTGATTTTGCCGCAGAGGTTATTGCAACGCTGAACAGGATAACGGCTTATCCTGAAGCATGGCCTTTACTCTGTGCTGAACTTTATCCTGAAATAAATCGTGCTTTGGTAAAACGTTATCCTTACGGGATTTTGTACAGCGTCGAAAAAGATCGCATTTACATTGTGGCCGTCATGAATCTTTCAAGGAATCCTGAATACTGGAAAAAACGGATGTAACTTTTAGCGCAAATGTCAGTCTATGCGACCGTATCCTTGAAATGTCTCGTAAATGCCATAATCAAACCCGGTTTCTTTTTTTGCCTTCGATATCCGGGTCCTCAATCAAGCTTGTAACTGTTTATAACTGTCTGCGACGGAAAAGGATGAAGCGGGATGTAAGCAAGTTGATCAGCATGCCGGCAATACTTCCAGCGGCGACACCAAGAACAGGATGCTGGGCGACAGTCTCATGGCGTGAAATGAGCAACGAATAGATCGTAAAATTAACGCTTCCGCCTATTGACATCAGGGCAAGATAGAAGCCAAATTCCCTGATTGTCGAATGGCCGGATTTTCGGTTGCGGAAAGTGATTGCCCGATTAAACAACCATGTAGCTAACGCAGCGGATAAGAATGAAATCAGGCGAGCGCCGTAGACGCCCATAAGTGCTTTAAGAAGATACAGTATTGTTGTATCAACAATGAAGCCCACAATGCCCGCAACTCCAAACCAGAAGAATTGGGCTGAAAAACTCAGAAGCTTTTCTTTATTCATCGCAAATACTTGCAGGTTTGGTGGAGTGCATAAAATGAGTGCCTTAACTGTAGATGACTCATCATCCAAGAGACTCGCGTTCCTGGATGAATAGAGGGATCGCCAGATATGCAAGGCGCTTCATTTCATGACGGCCTCGGGTAACGTTATCCAGAATCAGGCCGCACATCAATGAAAGAAGGGCGCAAATCATTATTGATGCGGAAAGGATAGCAGTGGGGAAGCGAGGAACCAGACCTGTATGAAAGTACTCGGCAATGATCGGGATTGAGATGAATACGGAAATAACCGCCATCAACGTCGCGCATATACCGTAAAATGAGAATGGACGTTCAGACACGTAAAGTCGAAAAATGGTTTTGAGAATGCGCAATCCGTCACGATAGGTGGATAATTTGCTTTCAGATCCTTCAGTTCGGGCTCCGTATGGCGTCATGACTTCTCCGTAAGGCATACGGAGTTCCAACGCATGAATGGTGAGCTCGGTCTCTATTTCAAAGCCTTCAGACAGAGCGGGGAACGATTTCGCGTACCGTCTGGAAAAGGCACGATACCCTGACAGCATATCAGTGAAGCCGCCGCCAAATATTTTCAGGGTGCTTTGCGTCAGCATCCGGTTGCCCCATTGGTGCCCCCTCCTGTAGGCGGCACCGGCGACCTCCTCTGTCGTCTGCCGACAGCCAACAACCATGTCAAGATGCTCGTCGATCAGCTTGTCCACTAATTTTGTGACAGATGAAGCGTCATACGTGGCATCACCGTCTACCATCACAAAAATATCGGTCTCAACATCAGCAAACATTCGTCGCACAACGTTGCCTTTTCCTCGGAGGGGAACGTGAATGACGTAAGCATTTTCTGCTCTTGCCATGGTTGCAGTCCTGTCGCTTGAATGGTTGTCGAAGACAAAAATATCAATTCCCGGCATCGCATCGCGGAAGCCCCTGATTACCAGGGTGATGGCAGCCTCTTCGTTATAACAAGGGACAACAAGGGCTATTTTCAGGCCTCGATAAGACATAAATCTATTTCGTTTGCAAAAACGTTGAGTAAGTTCTATAACTTAAAATACTTACTGATGGATAACAGAACAATCCACTTCTGAACTGGCTCAATGAGGGGACTCAGTGAGAATCTCTGTGCTCGAACAATACCGTATCGGAAACCGGCTCCCTCAGCAAGAGGCGAACGTTGAATTTCCTGATCAAACCTTGATCCTGTGTATAACCGTAGTAAAGGTCGGCTGGCCCGTTGAGTCCTTCCCGATTGAGCGGCAGAAGCGACGATTCAATTCCCATGGTGTGCCTGTAAAAGTTTGTGCTGGGTTCAAAAACCCAGTTGACGCGCAAATGGAGCGGCACCGAAGGCTTTTCCCGCAGAATTTTATCATGGATCGCAACCATGATATCCTTGCTGCAGGCATCGTCTTTCCACTCATAGACGTATTTGATGTTCATCGACAGCAATCCATTCACAACAAGAACCGCAGGTACAAGCATACCAACCAAAAGACCAATGACGCCGACCCAGCGGGAGGTTCCATGAAACAGATTGCCGGTCATCAATGCGGCAAGCAGGAAAAGAGGAAGAAGGGCAATTCCGCGTCGTCCCTGAAGCAGTGCTACGTTCAAAATAGCGTGCTGCGCCAGGCTCTCGATAACGATGAGGCCGACCATCGTCACGATCACGGTGAGCGCTGCAAAACGTTGGCTATCCGTTCGCCTGAGGCTCCAAAGTACAATGGGCATCGAAAAGAGCGTTAGCATGACCCATGCCTCAAGCAGTAAATACTGGTCAGGCAGCCACTCTCTGTCGTATATGGTTCCATAAATGAGGCTGCCAACCGTATCAACCCAGAATCCAGTAGAGCCGCCCATATCAAAGAGCTTGTTCTCATGAATGATGCTCAGTGGCAGTATCAGGTAAGCAAAGAGTGGAATGGTCACCGCTAAAATTTTCAGCAGCAGTATCAAATGCGAGCGGGAATGATGCGTCGAAAGGTCGTGGCGGGCTGAAATACCGGCATAGAGCAAAAACACTGAAAGTATGGCAAGAGCGGCCATCAGAACAAGCAGAAAGGAGATGTTTGCCAACACGGCAAGCGAGAAAAGCATGACGCTTATAAGGGCAGGTGTTTCCCGTACCTTTCCGGGTGTCTCTGCAAGCGAGTCGAGAAGCGCGGCCAGACCAAGCATTGTGAAGCCGAGCCCTAGGCCATATCCACGTGCGAGCCCGAAGAAATCCAGTACATAGGGATTCATGCCAGCCAAAAGAAGTCCAAGTACTTGCAGCCACCCCGGGACTATGCGTTTGAGGCAGAGATTCAAACCCGCAAGATAAAAAATGCAACCGAGAAGGCTTGGAAGCCGAAGCGTCAGTTCCGACAGTCCAAACAGCGCGACTGAGATCTTGCAGAGCAGCGTATGCAGGACGTGGTTGTTATCCGGAAGCCCAGGTGTTTTGAACAGCACGATTTGCAACCAGTCACCGGTTACGTGCCATACGTAGGTCAGAGCTTCGTCGTGCGTTATGGAGAGCGTGGCTGCCCGCATCGCCACGTAAAAGAAAATGACAACGGATATTCCAATCGAGACGATACTCGGCCTGAATAAGTGTCGATTATTCCAGTTCTGCTGCTGTTTTCTCATAAAGAGGCTGATTTGAAAGGAATCCGATGCCATCACTGCCTTTCTTGAGCTCATCAAGGGTAACAGAAATCGTTGAGGCATTGCCTCTTTCAGCACAGTTCCTCACTCTTGCCATGAGGAAGTTCCGGCCAGCTCTGAAGCGAATTGCAAAAAGCTTGAGTTTTACCTTCTCGCTTTCGCCATCTTTGCCGGAGAGCGTAATATCGGGGACAAGAAAGTCGTTGTTGCTGTTGAGCATCGCAATGTTCTGTCCTGAAATTTCCGGTTGGCGATAATCAATGCCAGCATCACCTGAGAGCGTTGAAGACAATTCAACATGCCCTTTTCCTTCCCGTTTCACTGTTTTTCTGATCTTCCCTGCAAAATCTGCGATGACTTGGGAACGCCAGATGCACCATAAGGTGTAATCATCATTCATCAGATCCGAAAGTGAGGGAAGGTGGCCGATATGGTTTCTCTCTTTGAAGGTCTTGACGATCTCCTTCGAGTAGTCATAGTTGGCATTCGGGAAGGCAAGGTTGTCGAGACAAACGCCATCAAGGTTGTAAGTTCGCAACAGCATCCTTACTGTCTCAGCCGTGTAGGATGCGACTTCTGGATTGGCTGGTGACATCCAGTCGAGCGAACCTTGACCGTCCTTGGCCTTCATGCCCCAGGCTGGATGTTTCTCGAGAGCTTTGCGGTCGGCAAGTGCAGATATCCATGCATGTACCTTCAACCCTCGCGATTTCAGCAGGGAAAGCGTCTTGCCGAAAAGATCCCCCTTATCGCTATTTCCGTAATACCGATTTCCCTGTTCGTCCTTGGCCATGAGGAACACATCAGTCACTCCCATAGCGTCGAGCCCGGATACCAGCGAATCGGGGTTGAAAATTCCATGGCTCAGGTCAAGCCAGACGGCCTTGTAACTCCTATGAGGATGCACCACCTCCTCGCGGAAGTTTTCAAAAGAAAGGAACCGGGCGTTCCGCTTCGAGACAAATTTGATAAACCCTTTTAATGCCTCGGGATATTTTGCTACAATTCTGGGATGAAGAAGCACCACGAGGGGTTGTCCAGCGTTTTCCTTTTCGAGGTACATCTTCCTCAGCGAATTTTCGAACTGGTGCGACGAGTATTTTTTTTCTTCGATCATGTCATAGTCTGATGCGATCAGACTGGCATCCCTAAAGTTCGAAATGGGGATTTCGCAGACAACGTCCTGATTTGCCCAGGAATCCTTGTCGGAGCTGTCTCCCAGGTAGCCCAAGGCCTTCAGATCCCGCATCACCCGCAGATCATATTCGAGGTAAGGAGCACGGAACCACAAGACATGCTTCCCGGAAATTAATTCAAGGAGGCTTTTCGAGCTGGCAAGCTCCTCCTTTATCATTTTCTCGTCAAGGTTTTTGAGATGTGGATGGCTAAAGGAGTGTGAACCGATAGTGTTTTCCGGTTTTGCAAGGGATTCGACGAGTGCCTTATGATCGAGGGCAAAGTTGCCGGTAATAAAGAATGTTGCCGGAACCGCAATATTGAGCTGCCGAAGTGCAGGTTCGTCAGCCGCCTCCTCGACGTCAAATGACAGAAGTACCGGCGAGGAGCTTGCAGCGACCGGATTCCAAACAGAAAGAAAAAATGCAAAAAACGCGGCAAGAGCAAATCGCGGCTTTAAAATCATGCGTTTACAGAATAAAATTCATCGTTATCAGATGATAGTCGTTGTTACGGTCGTCAGAGAGTTCGCCATCTTATCAACGAACCTGTTCTTCGACACGATATGCATGAAATCCTCAAGACTTTCCTTGAAGCCGATAAACCGCATAATGGCATAGAGCAAAAAGCTGGCGTTCAACAGTGAAAAACAGCCGGGGTAGACAAAACCTTTGTAGATGCTGTACAGTCCGCCAGCAAGGAACTGCAGGAACAGAAGGTACGAAGCGATGATATACAGCGGGCTTGCTGCTGTACGGCCCTGGATTTTCGGAGTTCGGCCGAACGGAATGTGCTTTCCGGTCAAAGCCTGCTCGATGGATTTGAAGACCCCTCCAAGATTCACGGGGATCAGCAGGAGATTAAGGGCGTAGACCCGAAAAACATCGGAAATTCTGTAGCCATTCTGGCTCAGATCGCGGGCATAGAGAATATAGTAAGTCAACGAGGTCAATGGTAGCCACAGGCTGTTGAATTCCTTGCCAAACGGCAAGACCATCAGCATCAGCAGACCAACGTTGACGGCTGCAATTGACACAAGGTAATGAAGACGGAAAAAGCCTTCTGAAAACCTTGAAAATGAGAGTTCGCCCAACAGGTAGCGAATAAGCTTCGGCATGATAAGCAGACCGCCATTGGCCCAGCGCCTGCGCTGAATGACAAGAGAGCCAAAATCGGGAGGAGTGGCACTGTAGGCAAGCCTTTCCGGGTGGTTATACAGACGCCATTTGTTTTTTGCAAGATCGATACTGGATTCAGTATCCTCAATGACGGTTTTATCCTGAATAAATTTTTGAATGTCGTAGCCACGTTCTTTTACGACCTCCTTGATGTCATTGAGAGCAGCCGCACGGATCAGAGCATTGGCTCCGACCCAGTAAGTCGCGTTGAAGAACGTGAAGCCCTGGTGGATCATGTACTGGATGTCCGTCGTTGCGCCGGCGATTCTTTCAATCTTATTGACGGCACCGGGGATCGCGCTGTATGGAGTCTGCGCGATGCCGATGTCGCTGTTTTTCGGAGTTTCCATGATGCTGATCAGACGGGAGGAGTACTCGGGAACCACAAGGCTGTCAGCATCCAGTGTGATGAAGTAGTCCGTTTCCGGTATTGAGAACAGGGCATCTTTTGCCTCGCACTTGACGAGCAGTGTTCCTTCCTCTGTTTTATCCTCCCTGAAAGATCCGCCGATCAGGCCGATATAGCTGTTCAGGTTCATCGCCTTGTTTGAGGCATGAGACAGGTTCAGATATTTCTTCCGTTCAAAGAAATCGATTTCGACATCGAACAGGATGATCAGGAACCGGTACTCCTGTTCGATTTCATCCATAGTCAGAGGTTTGTTGTTGCTTATTTTCTCCGTGAAAATCGATTTAAGTTTTTCATAAATCAAATTAAGGAACAATTCATCGACATGGCTTTCGATTTCATAACTGTCGATCTTGTCCGAAAAATAACGTTCCAGTGTCGTCCACAGAGCGGAAATACGCTCAAGCTCCTGATCGATGACTGCCTCTCCACTCATATTGCGGTTCAGGAATTCTCGTTCTTCCTGAATAAACCTCTGCTTGTGGGTATCGAAATACTCTGTCAGCATTTTTGGCAGGCTCCGAGCTTCGGTGAGCAGCCGGTAATCATGCCCGGAAGATGCAGTGACTGGCGGGTTGTCAATCAGCAGAACGACGCGGCGTCTGGGGTAAATCTGAAACGCTGCAGACAAGAGCGTTTGCATAATAACCCTGCTCTCTTCCTTATATGAAGGCACAAGGACGGTCAGCCTCGGAGCCATCCCTCCTAAAATCAATTTGAGCTCCTTATCAGGGAAGTTCTGGTTTCTTGAAAACCTCTTGAAATAGCCGATCCTTGTCAGATGGTATAATATGCCTCCATAAACAAGAAACGAGATCATTGTCAGGAACAGCAGGTGAGTGAAGAACAATGACCATGAGCCAGCGAGAAACAGTTTATGCAAAGCATACCACTGTTCATAAAGCACTCCTATAAAGGCCACTACGGTAAAAATCAGAAATCCGGTAGTCAGACTGATCTCAAATATATTTTTTTCATCCCTCATTGATTTAGAATAAACCCTTTCCATAAGTACTCAATAGATAACCGTAAGTTTTTCGTTAAAAAAATCCTGGATTGGCATTATAGGATCATCTGCATGACCGGTTCCTTTGCATGGAAACAATCCTGGTGTCAAGTAAAAGCATTTCAGCAGACAGCCTTTTTCTGACGATAATTGCAAATTTGCGGAAATGTGCAGCAAGCATGTAACCCGCGTTTTCAACAGGCATTACTCGGGTTTGGTAATAGCGGGAAGCTGCACCCGATGAGGAAGTGAGGATATCGAAAAGACTGTTCGTGACAGCCTTCAAATCCGGCAAAAAATTGGAAACGATTTTGTCTGTCTCTTGCAATGCTTTACAACTTTACTGATATACTTTCTGGGATTATTTTCCGATCACATTACATGTGATGACTAACTTCAGTCCCCTTTATTTTGGTATTTCAAGCCATAATTGCCGCGTATTCTCTTTGGAACCCCTCGATTTTACGACAACCGTTGAGCAATTTTGAGATAAGAAGCACTAAAGGCATTGATGGTTGAACAATCGGAAAAGCTCATAATTCAGCCAAGTACGGAAGATGAACTATTTCAAACCTACATCTAATACGTTCGCCGCTCGGTTTTCTTTCAACAAATTGGTCGTTTTCTCAGCTCATTGAGAGATACTTCAGGAATGATGTGAAGCTTTTGCTGGATGCTTTTCAATCCAGAGAAGCCGCCTTGCTCTCTTCTGATAATCGTACCGGTGACGATTTCACTACCGGTGTTGTTTCGAATCTGTTGTAGGCGACGGTAATGCCGATCGCAAAAGCCATTGCTCCGACACCGAGGAGAACATTATAATATGGCGGGGCTGTGAGGGCAAGCCGCACAACGACAGTGGCAACGGCAAAGCCGGAGTTGCGAAACACCGTTTTATAGCTTGAACTGTAGCGTAAAGAAACCAGCACCAGCAGCACATCGCTGAAGACAAGAACTGTGTAGAATATCGCAAAGAAATCAAAGGTCGACCAGCCATTCAAATAAAAATAAGCATCGGTGATTCCGATGCCGCTGAAAATGCACAAGAGAAGAAGTGCCACAAGCTTTTTAAACGCAATAAAATTGAGGGTAATACTTTGGCTCTGCGTCATGACCCGATTGTACTGAAGTTTGTAATACACACCGATCATGAGAAAAATCAGCAGGCCGCCGCTGGCATTGGAGAGGATGTGCAGCACAGGCTCTGGTGCTTCAGTCCACATAAGCGGCTCGTGAAAGTAGATGAATTCATTAAAAGAATGCCGGAGCAGGATGAGCGAGAGTATCTCGAACTGCTTGCCAATCGAAACTGCAACCGAGTTGGAAATGCTGAAAACCAATCCGAGAACCTCAAGACCAAGCAGCATGGAAAAAGCAACGTTAATCGCGTAATAATGGTTTGATGGTACAATCGCGGCAAGTTCTTCCGTTAATAATCCATGACGACGAAGTTCTATCAGGGCGAGTGTTCCGAGGAAAGCAATGATCAGAACATTCGCCGCCGTTCGCTCCGTGCGCTTAAACTCCCAAAAATGCTCCAACGAATTAAAAAGTCGGTCAATGCGGTTGAAAAATATTGTCATAATTTGTTGTTGTGTTTGAAAAACGCAGCTTCTTTTTTTTAGAACAGCGAAAAATTGACGTGCCAATATACCAAAAGGCTCTATGCCTTTTTTTATACATCTCTTTGTTTGCAAAGATGTAACAGAGAGGAGGCATGACAACCTTCGTGCTGGATCACGGTGTCTGGTGAGCCATAGTTGTTTTCGGAATCAACTCCGGGAGGAAAGCCTTTGCCGCAGTGACAGTGCCGCTGTTGAGGTTCCCGCTCTGAGAGCACTGGTCAAGGTGGTGCTGTGGTTCAGAGGAAAATACTTTACCGAAGCTTCAACATGACAGGAATTCAGGTTTTTGATCTGCCGCTGTGCTGCATTACGGCTGGTGAATGCTTATCTTCTGGAGAAAAGTCGATGTTAAACTCTATCATTACATTTTATCATGCGGGATTATTTTCAGGTATTCAGGAACAGAAGTATTCCAATGCTTGCCATCGGCATACTCTTTTTGCATGTAATGTCCTGTACGCCCCTGATCAAAGAAAACAAGCTGTATCCATACTCCACCGTTCCGGGTGACTCTCTTCATACAAGAATCTATACACTGAAAAACGGACTTACCGTTTACATGAGTCCACACAAGGACGAACCGAGAATTTACACTTCTATAGCTGTCCGTGCGGGCAGCAAGAATGACCCTGCCGAAACAACCGGGCTTGCACACTATCTTGAACACATGCTTTTCAAGGGAACAGATTCTCTTGGCTCGCTAGACTATTCAAAAGAACGCATTGAACTCGACAAGATCACAGGGCTTTACGAGCAGTATCGTTCGACCTCCGACATCAAAAAAAGAGCGGCAATCTACAAGGATATCGACAGCATTTCCAATGTTGCCGCCCGCTTTGCCATTCCCAACGAGTATGACAAACTGCTGAACTCCATCGGAGCCCGTGGCACCAATGCTCACACTAACGTGGAGGAGACTGTCTATGTCAACGATATCCCCTCCAACAAGCTTGATCAATGGCTGACCATCGAAGCCGAACGGTTCCGCAATCCGGTCATGAGGCTCTTTCATACTGAACTTGAAACCGTTTATGAAGAGAAGAACATGGGCATGGACAGTGATCAGCGCAAAATATGGGAAAATCTCTTTGCTGGTTTGTTCAAAAAACACACTTACGGGACCCAGACCACTATCGGTAAGGCCGAGCACCTCAAAAATCCCTCGATAAAAAATGTTGTCGACTATTACCGCTCCTACTATGTGCCAAATAACATGGCGCTCTGCATTGCAGGAGATTTCGATCCTGATGTCACAATCAAACTTGTCGACGAGAAGTTCTCAGTGCTTCAGCCAAAAGAGGTACCCCACTTTACGCCTCCCGTCGAAGAGGCAATTACCAAGCCCACCTTCATCAAGACAAAGGGGCCGGAAGCTGAAGAGATGGTCATTGGATTCCGCTTTAACGGTGTGAACACCTCTGATACAGATTACCTGACACTGATCGACAAAATCCTGTTCAATCAGAGGGCAGGGCTGATGGACCTCAACCTGAACCAAAAGCAGAAAGTGCTGGATGCGGGTTCGATGCTGGACATGATGAAAGATTACTCCGTCCATATCCTCAGCGCAAAGCCGCAGAAAGGACAGAGCCTCGACCAGGTCAGAACCCTCTTGCTTGACCAGCTCAAACTCCTCAAGAAGGGAGAGTTTCCTGACTGGCTGATCGAGGCGGCAATCAATGACCTGAAACGAGAGGAGCTCAAAAGGTACGAAAGCAATCAGGGCCGGGTCGATGCTTATGTCGATAGATTTATCTGGGGGATGCCGTGGCCAAATCAGGTACGTCAGTTCGATCGACTTGAGAAGATTACAAAGGAAGAAATTGTGGCATTTGTGCGAAAACATTATGGCGCGAATTATGTCGCAGTCTACAAGGAGCATGGTACGTCAGAGCGTGAGGCTAAAATAGAGAAGCCTCCGATCACACCGATCAAGATGAACAGGAACACCTCGTCAACTTTTGCAACAAAACTTCTGACCAAAAAATCAGAAAAAATAGAGCCATCTTTTGTCGATTACAACAAGGATATCACCTTTCTTGATGTCAACCCTTCGGTCAAGCTGCACTATCTGCAAAACAGGGAAAACGATCTATTCTCGCTTTATTATGTCTTCGATATCGGAAAAAACAACAGCCGGAAAATCGATCTTGCGCTTGATTATCTCTCTTATTTAGGCACGTCGAAGCTTACACCAGCAGAGTTCAGCCAGGAACTTTACAAGATCGGAGCAAACTTCTCGGTCTTCACTTCCGAGAATTACCTCTACCTGCAACTTTCAGGCCTCGGCAAAAACGCTCCGGCCGCCATCAGAATGCTTGAAAATTTGTTGACCGATGCCAGGCCTGACCCGGATGCTCTTGAAAAACTCAAGGCAAGCGTCCTGAAAAATCGGAGTGACGACAAACTTTCGAAGGAAAAGATACTCTTCGAGGCTATACCCAATTATGGCAAATACGGTACGCACTCTCCTTTTACGAACGTGCTCAGCAATGAAGAACTGAAAAAAGTGAGCCCGAAGGAGCTGCTTGATGAAGTTCATAACCTTCTGCAATATCAGCACAGGGTACTCTACTATGGACCGGCTTCTTCGACAGAGGTGCTCAGCGAACTGCATTCGGTTCGCCACTATCCGGAGTCGTTCAATACGCCTCCGCTCTCCAATCCTTTTCCGGAACTTGAACAGCCGGATAATCTTGTTTATATCGTGGATCACGACATGACCCAGGCAGAGGTGATTATGCTGACCAGGGATGAAGTGTACGATCCCTCGATGGTGCCGCTGATTACCCTCTTCAATGAATATTATGGCGGTGGAATGTCTTCAGTAGTCTTCCAGGAACTGAGAGAGGCCAAAGCTCTTGCCTATTCGGTTTTTTCGGTCTACAAAGCTCCGAAGCAGAAAGGAAAGCACAACTATATTATTAGTTATATCGGCACCCAGGCAGACAAGCTGCCGGAAGCACTTGAAGGGATGAATAACCTGATGATCGATCTGCCGAAATCACCAGCACTGTTTGCCGCAACCCGTAACGGTATTTTGCAGAAGATTTCAAGCGAACATCTGACAAAAACAAAAATTCTTTTCAATTATGAAGATGCAGTCAGGCTCGGTCACCGCTATGACATTCGAAAAGATATTTACCGGGATGCTCCAGCAATGAGCCTCGACGATGTCGAAAATTTTCACAGGAAACATTTCAGAGAGAAGCACCATATTATGCTGGTGCTGGGCAAAAAAGGCAATCTTGACATAAAGACCCTTGGAAAATATGGAACCGTCAAGGAGCTGACGATCAAGGATATTTTCGGTTATTGAACTGATCTGACAGGATCGTTACCAGACCAGGTATCCCAAAGTCTTTGAAAACCTGATGAAGCATGAATACTCGCTTTTCATCTTCTGTTACTATCCAGCTCAACACTGGCTATGGCTTCAAAAACAACTTTCGACTTGAGGGAGAAGTTGGGTATCAGAAGGACGAGAGTAATAAGGATTATTGGATAAGTGCAAATCCTAATGTTTCAGTGCTCTCATTTCTGGCCAATGGCTACTATGATATTCCAGTTTTTGACGCTGCTCAATTATTAATATTACCGCTGGCATAGGTTTAGTCAATGACAATGCCAACGAACTTTTCCCTATCGGGTGAGCTGCCAAACTTGCCCTTGATCAATGAAACGGCATTTGCTTACCAGGTTGGCTTGGGATTTACAATTCCTCTCAGCAATACCATCAAGCTTGATGCCCGTTACCGCTACTTTGCAACGGATGTCACTGTTTATAACGCTTTTTAAAAAAACAATTTATCAAGCAATAGTGAGTTACTTGGTCTAAAAGTTGGCCAGATCATGAAAAAGATTCTATTAGTCATTAAGGCTTTTATACTCACATTCCAGTCAGCTCATCCTGAATTTTAAACCGGACAGCAAAGCCTGTGATGTTGTGGGTAGTTGGCTGGACAGACATGTGAGGATCGGAATAAACCCGCAAAGCCATTAGTAATCAAGGCATTGAAAGATGCCTTTCCAGTACAAATGCTACCCCTAAAATAATGAGGTGCGCCATTCTATGGTATGATTGTAATGCTCAAAAATATTGGTGACTACAAAAAGGCTCCGTGGTTGACGGGGCTTCATGTCTAAATGCCGAGCCTATACAATCTTACATAGAATAACAGCATCTTCAAAAAACAAATAAATTGCGCACAACCGATGATATCCGTCAGCAATGATGACCTTGCCAAGTTTTGAATCTCTCACTAAAAGCAGCGGTGAAAGTTCTTTTCCGGATTCTATTTTCGATTTATCTTTTTCAACGTGTGAATTACTGATACCGAGGAGCGATAGACCGGAGGCCCGAAAAATATCCTTCGCCTTGAATTGCGAAATGGGTGCATCTTTCAATTTTTTTACCGTTGCTTTTGCGGAGTCTTCATCATAAAGAAGGCTTAAATACGATTTAGCTGCAGGATAATCATGAGTTTCAGGCTCTTTCAGCCACTTGATCGTGTCAACATTTTTCTTCGTCATAGGTTATTCTCTTTTTTTGATCGTCATTAGTGTCCGATGAATTAAATAATAAAGAAGGTCTGAAAACTTTTGAGAAACAGCAATATGTAAACGTGATTAAAAAAAATTAAACTCTTTTTTCTTGGAATTAAAAAGTCAGCGCAGTAACCCGAGATTTATTTCGCTCTTCATGGCTTCATAGGCAATAGAGGGATTACAGGCGCCGAGAATGATGTAATCACGGAACTCCTTATGGAGCTTTTCAGCAATTTTTTTACTGAGATCAATCTCTGTGAGCATTCCGAAACCTTCCTTTGCCAGTTCTTCACGTACTTTCTGTTGAGCTTCAGCATAAGACATGCCCACTGTTTTTCAAAACGCATACGGTGTTATCAAGTCCATCTGCAATTTCCTGTTCTATTTCCGGTTTCCCGGAATTGACGAAAGCCTTATCCATTTATCTCGTTACATTGAAACATGTTGAACAAACCTGTTTAATTGTGATTGAGACGAAAGTGCTCAATTTACTGATGGTTTGTAGTTCAGGCCCTGAACATCATCCCGGTAATGGTGGTGAATACGATTCCAGCGGTTATTCCTGAAATCCTCCTTCATACTAATAAATTTCTGCATCTGCTCAGGACTAAGAATGGACGATAGTTCATGTATATGATTGCTTTCAAGCGAGGACAACCTCTCATGCACTTTACCGATCTTACTAATAAGATACACAACATTTTTCGTATTAGGTGTTTGCTTGATCGACTCATTAACGAGTTCGTGATTCAGGCGGAACAGTTCCTTAAACTCAATTCGTGCCTTTTGCATAAAGCTTTTCTTTAATTCAAGCAGCTTGGCTTTTTGGCGATCACTCAGGCCAGACAAATTTTTCTGAAATCGTCTTCCATTCTGATCAACTGAATCTATTGAACATGGATGGTCGTAAAACGCCCCTGTAACGCTTGATGGAGGAGCTCCCACCGCAGGCTGGAGTTCTTCTGCGGATGCTCTTTGGCCGGTTAAGCATAACCCTGCAATGAGGATTGTCAAAATGCTCTTGTTCATGTTTATTTATAATTTTAAATAGTTAGAATAAATCACGACACTTCTCCATGGTGAGACGTTCACTCGTAACATTTCCAGCGGCAGAAATATGAAAATAATTGCGCTTCAAGTGGACAAAATCAACTCCACATCCCTTGTTGCATTATTCTGTTCACGATATCTTTTGACTGTGTATAATCAGTAGATGCAAAATGCACGGTCAATCTGTTTCAGAACCGCTATAAATCGATAATCTGTGAGGAGGAGTCTACTTTTTAAAGCTGGTAAGCTTATATTCCTCTCAATCCCTTGAGAGCCAGGCTCGATCTCTGAGGATCTTAGTCGTTGCGCCAGTGAGGGGAGATAAAATTCAGCGACGAGCGGATTTTTGGTACACGTTGTCACCTGTGTTCCTCTAACCGAACCTCTAAAATATGATATTACCGATTACTATTTACAGTGATGATGTTCTTCGACGGAAAGCCAAGCCGTTGAAGGGTGTTGATGATGCGATTGAGGAGCTTGTGGGGTCGATGTTTGAGTCGATGCGCAATGCTGCGGGTATTGGTTTGGCAGCGCCACAGGTGGGGCATTCTCTGCGGCTTCTGGTGCTTGATGTTTCGTGTTTGAGTGATTATGAAAATGTGAAGCCGATGGTGGTTATTAATCCTCATATTCTTGCGTTCAGGGGTTATAATGATATGGAGGAGGGGTGCTTGAGTGTTCCTGGTGTTCAGGGAGATGTAGTGCGTCCTGCTTCTCTTACGTTGAAATACCGCGATGAGCATTTTGACGAGCATATTGGTGATTTTTCCGGTATGGTTGCAAGGGTGCTTCAGCATGAGATTGATCATCTTGACGGGACGCTTTTCGTTGACCGGCTGGAAAAGCGTGATCGGCGAAAAATCCAGAAAGAGCTGGCGGCTCTTGCCTCAGGTGTTGTCAATGCGGCCTATCCGGTCGTTACTCGTGTGTTGTTTTGATATCTAAACCTTCTTGAGTGTTATGCGGATTATTTTTATGGGAACCCCTCAGTTTGCTGTTCCCTCGTTGCAGGCTATTGCTGCTGAAAACAGTGCGTTCGAGCTTGTGCTTGTAGTTACGGGAAAGGACAAGCCTCGCAAGAATAAGCATTCCGATCCTGAACCATCTGTGGTAAAAAGGGCAGCTCTTGCTCTCGGGCTTCCGGTGTATGAGGTTGATGATGTCACTGATCCGGATTTTGCTGCCGCTGTTGCTGCACAAAGGCCTGATGTTATTGTCGTTGCCGCATTCCGTATCCTGCCGCCTGCCGTCTATGAACAGGCTGCTCTTGGTGCCTTCAATCTGCATGCTTCGCTTTTACCGGCCTATCGGGGTGCTGCCCCCATCAACTGGTCTGTCATCAAAGGAGAAAAGGAAACCGGTGTCACAACATTTTTTTTACAGCAGCGTGTTGACACCGGCAATATCATTTTTCAGGAAAAAACGCCGATAGCCCCCGATGAAAATGCAACCAGTCTGACCCGTCGTCTCTCGGAAATTGGAGCCCGGGTTGTTGTTCAGACGCTGCATCAAATAGCCGATGGCAGTGTCAAGGTCTCCGGGCAGAATGATGCACTTGCTTCAAGGGCTCCCAAGCTTACTCGTGATAATACGCGAATCAACTGGTCGCAGCCGGTGACGGCTATCAATGATTTTATCCGGGGTCTGGCCTTGAAACCTGCGGCATGGACAACTTTCCAGGGGAAAACCATGAAGATATTCAGCGCATGTCCAGCTGCGCTTTCAATCGAGATCCCATCAGCGTCTCCCGGAACCTTGCTTTCCGACAAGAGCAGACTCTATGCAAGCGGAAGCGACGGCTGGCTTGAGCTGTTGTCCCTGCAGCTTGAAGGGCGCAAACCCATGGAGGCATCTGAATTTCTCAGAGGCTTCCGTCATGACGCAGAGACTCTGTTTTTTGTGTAACAGCTCTGCAATGTCACAATCGTAATATTTGCTTATATTCCTCACCTTGAATTTTCACAAGAATCAAACGCCCTTTTTATGGCCTTGTCCAGTACAGAAGTCAGCCGTATCAGAAACTTCTGCATTATCGCGCATATCGATCATGGAAAATCCACGCTGGCCGACCGCCTGCTGGAAATAACGCATACGCTTGATCGTACCCAGATGGCCTCTGCACAGGTTCTTGATGATATGGACCTTGAGCGGGAGCGGGGCATTACCATCAAAAGCCATGCCATCCAGATGAAATACAAGGCTGCCGACGGGTTGCAATATACGTTGAACCTTATCGATACTCCCGGCCATGTCGACTTCAGCTATGAGGTTTCACGCTCCCTTGCAGCCTGTGAAGGTGCTCTTCTTATCGTTGATGCGACCCAGGGTGTAGAGGCCCAGACCATTGCCAATCTCTATCTGGCCATTGATGCCGGTCTTGATATTATTCCGGTTATCAATAAAATCGATCTTCCCTCATCGGATGTTGAAGGTGTTGCCCGTCAGGTCATGGATCTTATGGGAGTCAAACGTGAGGAGATTCTTCAGGTGTCGGCAAAAGCCGGTATCGGGGTGAGTGAGCTGATGGAGGCCATTGTTGCGCGTATTCCTCATCCTGCCGACAATAATCATCTGCCCCTGCGGGCGCTTATTTTTGATTCTGTTTTTGATTCTTATCGCGGTGCGGTAGTATACCTCCGTATTGTTGAGGGTTCACTGAGAAAGGGTGACAGGGTCAAGTTTTTTGCCAGCGACAAGATTTTTCTTGCCGATGAGATTGGCACCATGAGCATGAAGCGGCAGCCGAAAGATTTGCTTGAATCGGGAGATGTCGGTTATCTGATTTGCTCCATCAAGGATGTCAAGGATGCCAAAGTCGGTGATACGGTAACTCTTGTCGATAATCCGGCAAGCGAGCGTCTGGCTGGCTACAAGGATGTCAAGCCGATGGTGTTCAGCGGCCTCTACCCGATCAACTCCAATGAATTTGAGGATCTTCGTGAGTCGCTTGAAAAGCTTGCGCTGAATGATGCATCACTGGTTTATACTCCTGAAACGTCAGTTGCTCTTGGTTTCGGCTTCCGATGCGGATTTCTCGGACTGCTCCACATGGAGATTATCCAGGAGCGTCTTGAGCGGGAGTACGGGGTCAATATCATCACCACGGTTCCCAATGTAGAGTACCGGGTTGTGATGACCAACGGGGAAATTGTTATTGTCGACAATCCCTCCAAAATGCCTGAGACGGGTCGCATCGGCCTTGTTGAAGAGCCTTATGTGACCATGCAGATCATTACGCTTGCCGACTATATCGGCAATATCATGAAACTCGGCATAGAGCGCCGGGGCGAGTACAAAAATACCGATTATCTTGATGTTACCAGGGTGATCATGCATTTTGAGTTTCCTCTGGCAGAAATCGTTTTTGATTTTCACGACAGGCTCAAATCCATTTCAAAAGGCTACGCCTCAATGGATTACGAGTATATTGGCTACCGTGAGTCTGATCTGGTCAAACTTGATGTACTGCTCAATGGCGACACGGTCGATGCTCTCTCTATTGTGGTGCACCGCTCAAAGGCTTATGACTGGGGGAAGAAGCTCTGCCTGAAACTGAAAGGAATTATCCCGAAGCAGATGTATGAAGTGGCGATTCAGGCGGCAATCGGCAGCAAGGTGATTTCACGCGAAACCATTTCAGCGATGCGCAAAAACGTGCTGGCCAAATGCTATGGCGGTGATATCAGCCGAAAGCGCAAGTTGCTTGAAAAACAGAAAGAGGGTAAAAAGAGAATGAAGCAGGTTGGCAGGGTCGAGGTTCCGCAGGAGGCATTCCTGGCATTATTGAACATTGATGAATAGAGTATAAGCCTGATTCGATGAAATTTTTTTAACGTATAAATTGCTACAGTATTGAATACTCAGAAAGGTAAACCGGAAAAGAAACATTCACGGGAGTGGTTTGAAGCCCTGGTTATAGCTGCGATATTTGCTACCGTACTTCGGGTTTTTGTGGTGGAATCGTACCGTATTCCAACAGGATCGATGGAGAATACGCTGCTTGCCGGTGATTTTCTTTTTGTCAACAAATATATTTATGGTCCGAAAATACCCTTTACCGAAATTCGTCTTCCGGGAGTTGAAAAGGTTAAGCATAACGATATTATTGTCTTCAAATATCCCAAAGATCGTTCACTGAACTATATCAAGCGTTGTGTCGGCTTGAGTGGAGATACCCTTGAGATTCATGACCAGCAGCTCATGATTAACAAGAAACCGGTGGTTCTTCCCGAACATGCACAGTTTATCGGCAGTCGTGTACCTGCAGGAGAAGGGGATTACATGATTTTTCCTCAGTATTCCAATTACAACAAGGACAATTACGGGCCGATACGTATTCCGCGCAAAGGCGATGTTGTTCGATTGACAGCAGCAACGTTTACACTTTACAGCTCGCTTATTGCCGATGAGGGACACGAGGTGAGTTTACAGGGGAGGGAGGTTTTTGTTGATGGTTCTCCGACTCAGCAATACATTGTTCACGAAAACTACTACTTTGCAATGGGCGATAACCGCGATAACAGTCTCGACAGTCGTTTCTGGGGATTTTTGCCTGAAAAAGATCTGGTCGGCAAGGCGTTGATGGTCTATTGGTCATGGGACCCTGATCTGTCGTTACTGACGGATCCTTTTGGCAAACTGGGTTCTATCCGATGGAATCGGCCCGGGTTGATGGTTCACTGAGCGATACGATCATCAGCCAGAATTTTTTTGCAGATCACCTGGGTTGATAAGAGCCGTTCGTTGGGGCTGAAAAGAAGTTTCTCCAGGTTCGGGCAGGGTATTTCGAGGTTTTGTATGGTAATCGTGTGACCGAAATTTTGCTGATGAGGTTCAGGTTTTCCGGTTGGCGTGAGTTCGATATCATTGAGAGTGACAGAGTCAAGAATCAAACCTGATTTCAGTGATTTGATGCTTACCCGCCATGTATTACCTGTTGCCTGATTAACGGATTGCGCAAGGTTCTTTTTGAAATTGGCATTCAGAAAGATATTGGTGGAGAGATAAACGAAAAGATATCCTGCAGGAAAAAGTACTCCAGGGGAGAGCATGAGCGCCTTAAGCCAGTTTGTCACGAAATGCTTTGCTGGAAATCGGGGCGTCATTTTTTCCTGGTTTCTACCGTTTCCGGAGGGTATCACCGGAGTTCTTTTTTCACGATACAAAATTTTTTTCTTTATTACCGTGTATCAATAATTAATTCAGTTTTCTCTTTTTATGCCATTACATCAACGGCATGTGCCCTACCTTCTCAAACCGCTTTTCAGGGAGATACATGCCGACACCGAAACACCGGTTTCAGTCTATCTGAAGCTGAAGCGCCCTTTTTCCTGCCTGCTTGAGTCGGTTGAGGGGGAAGAGCATCTTGCCCGCTTTTCCTATATTGCCATAGATCCCGTTGCCATCCTTAAAGGCTCAGTTGACGGGTTGGCTGACCTGGAGATCCGTGATGAAAAATTCTGTGATCTCCGAGAGATTGCCGGGGGAGAGAAGAATCTTCGTCTGAAGATTGACCGTTGTATTGCCGCATTTGATACCGAAGAGATACCACGGAAAAAAAACGGATCACCACAGATGATCACCTCTGGTGTTTTCGGTTATTTCGGCTACGATGCCATGCATCTTGTTGAACAGATTCCTCAGCCTGAACAGGCCGATCCTGCAGGTATGCCTGATATTTTTCTTCTCTTCTGTGATACGCTTGTTGTTTTTGACAATGTCATGCGCAAGGTTTTTGTTGTCTCCAATTATCTTGATGAGAGCGACAAGCCTGCAGCACTGAAAAAAATAGAGTTGATTGCTGAACAGATGTTCCGGCCGCTTGGTCGTGATGAGATTGCGTTCAGGGCCGAACAGCCTGAGTTGGTAGTTTCCAATACAACGAAGACTGAGTACCTGGAGAAGGTAAACAAGGCCAAAGAGTATATCCTTGCAGGAGATATTTTTCAGGTACAGATTTCACAGCGTCTCCGTCGTCCTCTTCATACACGACCTTTCGATGTATACCGGATGCTGAGAACCATCAATCCTTCTCCCTATTTGTACTATTTTCACATGAAGGAGTTTGAGATTGTTGGATCATCACCTGAATTGCTGGTGAAGGTTGAGCGCGACAGCAATGGTCGGCGCATGGTTGATACCCGCCCAATTGCTGGAACACGGCATCGCGGCAGCACGTTTGAGGAAGATGAGCGCAATGCCCGCGAGTTGCTTGCCGATGAAAAAGAGCTTGCCGAGCACCTGATGCTTATTGATTTGAGCAGGAACGATATCGGCAGAATTGCCAAAATCGGCACGGTCGAGACGAATGAGATGATGGGTATTGAAAAATATTCGCATGTGATGCATATTGTCAGTAATGTTAGGGGTGAGCTTCGGGACGATCTTGGCACCATGGATGCGTTTTGGTCCTGTTTCCCTGCTGGTACGCTCACCGGTGCTCCTAAAGTTCGTGCCATGGAGATCATTTACGAGCTTGAAAAGGAAAAACGTGGTTTGTACGGTGGTGCGGTGGGCTTCCTTGATTTCAAAGGGAATCTCACGACGGCAATTGCAATCCGTACTATGGTTGTCAAAAATAAGACCATTTATTTCCAGGCTGCAGGAGGTATTGTTGCTGATTCACGGCCAGAGGCAGAATATGAAGAAACGATGAATAAAATGAAGGCAGGGATCACGGCTGTTGAAACTATTGAGGCTTTAGCGAAAGATTAAAACGATTAACCCTATTCCCGATGAAAAAGAAACAATCATTCGTGAAATATCTGTTTCTGGTTTTTGCTGGTGTTGCCGTAGGCGCTCTTATCTTTTCCAACCTGGAATTTAACCTCTCCTTTAACGGGACAAGTCTCTCCAGCAAGCCGAATTTTGCTACGGCAACGAGCAATATTGAAAACTACCCGATTCAGTCGCTGAAGAGCTTTAACGAGGCATTTGTGCAGATTGCCGAGTCGGCAACTCCTTCAGTGGTGACGATTTTTACTGAAAAAACCGTTAATCAGCGGATATTTTCCCCCTTCAGCTTTTTCGGAAGTCCTTTTGATGACATGTTTGGAATGCAGGGGGGTGGAGCACTCAATAATGGCCGCAAAGAGGTTCAGCGAGGTCTCGGATCAGGGGTTATTGTGACTGCCGACGGTTATATTCTTACCAATAATCATGTTATTGATGGTGCTGATGTCGTGTATGTCAGAACGTCGGATAATCGTAAAATTGATGCGAAAGTTATTGGTTCAGACCCGAAGACTGACATTGCCGTTATCAAGGTTAATGTAAAAGGACTGAAACCAATTGTTATCGGCGACAGTGACAAACTCAGGGTTGGTGAATGGGTCATCGCAATCGGCAGCCCCCTTGGTGAAAATCTTGCGAGGACAGTGACCCAGGGGATTGTAAGCGCCAAAGGCCGGGCAAATGTCGGCCTTGCCGATTATGAGGATTTCATACAGACCGATGCTGCTATTAATCCCGGTAATTCCGGTGGTCCTCTTGTCAACATCAACGGTGAGCTTGTTGGGGTTAATACTGCCATAGCAAGCCGTACAGGCGGGTTCGAGGGGATAGGTTTTGCCGTGCCATCGAATATGGCCAAAGCGGTGCTGACCTCACTTATTACTACTGGCAAGGTGACCAGATCTTATCTGGGTGTCACGCTTCAGGATATTGATGATAATCTGGCAACAGCCATGCATCTGAAGGTGGGTGAAGGGGCATTGGTTGGAACGGTAGTAGAAGGAAGTCCTGCAGCAAAAAGCGGAGTGAAAACTGGTGATGTTATCCTTGACTTTAATGGGGTAAAGGTTACGAGCAGTGTTTCTCTTCGGAATGCCATTGCCGGTAAGGCGCCTGGATCAACAATAAATCTCAAGGTGCTCAGGGATGGGAGTGTAAAAAATTTTACTGTTCGTCTTGAAGAGCAGGTGGCAACCAGAGTTGCTGATGCATCCCGGACAGAAGCAGGGGAAAAGGTTAGTACTGTTCTTGGCTTCAGGGCGGATGAGCTTACTGCCGAGACAGCGCAGAAACTGAAGCTGAAGCCCTCTTCAGGCAAAGTTGTTATTACGGCCATGGCACCTGCCTCCAATGCCTATCGAGCAGGTTTGCGCCCGGGCGATCTTATTCTTTCGGTGAACAAGCAGGAGGTCACTTCATTGGCAGGTTATAATGCCAATGTAAAAAACCTCAAAAAAGGCGACCTGTTGTTTCTGCTTGTTGAGCGGGCAGGAAGTAAAATTTATTTCGCGTTTAATGTGTAAACTTTTTTTGCCTGAAGGATTAAGAATTGTACATTACTTTTGAGTAAAGTCAGCTATTTGCCGCTGACTTTACTTTTTTTTGTTTGCAATACTGTCCGTTTGCGCACATCGTGTTTATGGGGTTATTTTCATATTTTTTGAACAAAAACGACACAAGAGATGACTGACAGAATTTACCTGACAAATGATGGATACAACCGGCTGAAAGAGGAGTTGTATGTGCTGGTTCATCAAACCAGACGGGAAGTTCTGGAAAAAATTGCCGAAGCAAGGGCTCATGGTGATCTCAGTGAAAATGCGGAATACGATGCGGCACGAGAAGAGCAGTCACATACGGAAGCGCGCATAGCCGATCTTGAAAACAAGCTTGCCTCAGCAACCATTCTTGATCCGAAACATATCAAGACCGACAAGGTTTATATTCTCACCTCTGTAAAGCTGCGTAATCTCGATGATCCAAATGAGATCATTGAATATACACTGGTCTCTTCAGAAGAGGCCGATACCGATATGGGGAAGATTTCCGTTCGCTCTCCTGTAGGAAGGGCGCTTATTGGAAAGGCTGTCGGTGAAAAAGTTAAGGTAGTTGTGCCGAAAGGTGAACTTCATTATGAGATATTGGAGATTTTCGTTAAATAAGGGCAAATTAAACCAGCTATCCCATGGGGAAACGTCAAATCATCTATCGTCAGGAGAGTATCGGCGGCAATCAGGAGTTGCTGAATCGTGAAATTAACCTGGTGACCAAAGAGGCAAGAGTGTGGCATGGCAGAGTCATCTCTGTCGGCAGTAACGAAGTTGAAGTCAAGGATGCTCGTTCAGGAAAACACCGGTTCACTGTAGATCAGATTGACCGGATCTATTATGATGTAAAAACAGAATATTAAGAAATGCGTAGAAAAATTGTTGTCGGCAACTGGAAAATGAACAATACCATTGCTGAGTCAGAGACCCTTGCCTCAGAAGTGCTTGCCGCCCTTGGCGAGAACTTTTCAGGCTGCGAAGTTGGAATAGCGCCAACTTTTCTGGCTCTGGAAGCTGCCGGAAGGATTATTGATGGAAGTGACGTGCTACTTGTCGCCCAGAACTGCCATTACGAAAATGATGGAGCCTATACTGGCGAAGTATCAGCCAGAATGCTCAATGCTGCTGGTTGTTCCTCAGTTATTATCGGTCACTCCGAGCGCCGTCAGTATTTCGGAGAAACCAATGCGACCGTCAACCTCAGAGTAAAAAAAGCTTTGTCAGAAGGGCTTAAGGTTATCCTCTGTGTCGGTGAAACACTTGCCGAGCGCGAAAGCGGAGTAACCGAAGCCATTATCTCATCACAGGTACGTGAAGGGTTGGCTGGTATCAGCGATATCAGTGCTATTGTTGTTGCTTATGAGCCTGTCTGGGCTATCGGTACCGGAAAAACAGCCTCCTCTGCGCAGGCTGAAGAGGTGCATCTCCAGATACGCACACTTGTTACTGAACTCTATGGTGATGCTGCCGCTCAGGGACTTCGGATTCAGTACGGTGGAAGTGTCAAGCCATCCAATGCCGTAGAACTTTTTGCTATGCCAAACATTGACGGCGGCCTGATTGGCGGAGCCAGCCTTAACGCAGCCGATTTCGTTGCTATAGTCAAAGCAGCATCGCTTTAAATTCTTCTCATTCGATCAATTGAGAGTGGGCAACAAACAACAAACATTGTTCACTCTCAGTTCATCATCCATGGTCAAATGACCGTCGCCGCTTCCTTCGACTTTTTCATCGAACAGAAATCAGGTCCGCACATGGTGCAGAAATCGGGATTTTTTTCGGTGTGGCCGCTCAGCGCCATGCTTTGTGAATGCACTGAGCGTGTTTTTTCCGGATCAAGCGAAAGGTTAAATTGATCCTCCCAGGCAAACGCGTATCGAGCTCTGCTCATCAGTTCATCCCGCAGCCAGGCCACCGGACTTCCTTTGGCCAGATCTGCTCCATGGGCGGCAACCTTGTGGGCAATAACCCCTTCACGGACATCATTTCTGTCGGGCAGGCCGAGATGCTCCTTGGGGGTGACATAGCAGAGCATCGAACAGCCATAGCTTGCAATGATTGCGCCCCCGATTGCTGAATTGATATGGTCATACCCGGCGGCAATATCGGTAATCAGCGGCCCAAGGGTGTAAAAGGGAGCCTCATGGCAATACTCAAGCTGTTTCTGCATGTTCTCCTCTATCAGGTGCAACGGCACATGGCCCGGCCCCTCAATCATCACCTGTACATCGTATCTCCATGCAAGCTCGGTCAGTTTGCCGAGCACCTTCAGCTCTCCAAATTGCGCCTCATCGTTGGCATCAAGAATCGAACCGGGCCGCAGGGCATCACCTAGTGAAACGGCAATATCGTAAGCCTGCAAGATTTCACAGATCTCTTCAAAATGGGTGTAGAGGAAATTTTCTGTTTTGTGGAATTTGCACCATTTGGCCATGATGGAGCCCCCTCTTGAAACAATGCCGGTCAGTCGTTTTTCAGCATAAGGGAGATGTTCAAGCAGAATGCCCGCATGAATGGTAAAATAATCAACACCTTGCTCTGCCTGCTCAATGAGCGTCTCGCGGTAGAGCTCCCAGGTCAGATCTTCAGCCTTGCCCCCTGCTTTTTCCAGCGCCTGATACATGGGCACTGTACCAATCGGTACTGGTGAATTTCTGAGAATCCACTGACGGGTCTCATGAATATTGGAGCCGGTGCTGAGATCCATGACCGTATCAGCACCCCAGCGGCACGACCAGACAGCCTTTTCAACCTCTTCATCAATGGAAGAGCCAAGCGCCGAGTTGCCGATATTGGAGTTTATCTTGACGCGGAAGTTGCGGCCGATAATCATTGGTTCCAGCTCAGGATGGTTGATGTTGGCTGGAATGATGGCACGTCCCTCGGCAATCTCTTTCCTGACAAATTCCGGTGTTATTGGCTCAACCTTGACCTGGCCTCTTGAAAAAGAGGTGATCCACCCCTCTAATTGCTGGTTTTCGCGGATAGCTACATACTCCATTTCCGGAGTAATGATTCCCTTGCGGGCAAAGTGCATCTGCGTAACAGCAGACCCCATCTGCACCTTGCGGGGAAAATTCCAGGAGTTTCGAATTGGAGGCAGTCCCTTTTCAGGATTAATCTTGAGAGAGTAGTCCGAGTAGGGGCCGCTGGTATCGTAAAGGGGGAGCGAAGCGAACTCCTGCCCGTTGCAGAGGTATGTTCTGCTCAGTTTCAGGCTTCTCATACCCACTTCAATGGGATAAAGGGAGCCCTTTATGTAGATTTTTTCAGATGAAAGTTCATCAGTGCGAAACTCAGGACAGAAGGTCTTTTCAGTGGTCTTGGTCATGGCAATATGTAAACGGACAGGTACTGCAAGGAGAAGAGGGAAGAAGGGCATCAAAACGTTCAACAGCCAGCTTTATCTTTTCTTGCGTCAGCATTACCTGCATCAAGTTATAAGGGTCTACTCTCAGCCTCCTCTTTTCCCCGCAGATGTGGCGGAAAAAATTAAGCACCCCCAAGATGAGAATCTGATAGAACAATAGTTAAAATCAGAGGATTATACAAATGAGTTATCATTGACTATGTACTCACTTTTCTGAACTTGTCCGGCCGCGATGTTTTTTTGTCTTGTTCCAGCTTTTTCGGCCAGATCAGGCAGGAAAAGAATCATTCCCCTTTCAGTTGATGGGCATCAGTAAAGAAGCTCCGGTAGCCTTGTTGCACAATCAAGAAAGAAGTTACCGCAACAGCGCCGGTGATGGCGCACATGATGGCAATTTGGTACCGTACGGCGACAACAGGTTCTGTTCCCGAAAGAATCTGGCCGGTCATCATGCCGGGCAAGGCGACAATACCTGTGGCGGCCATAGTGTTGATGGTTGGTCTCAGCGAGGCACTATAGGCGTTTCGGACAGCCTGTTCTGCGGATTGCCGTGAAGTGGCTCCCAGGCAGAGGGCAGTTTCAATCTCTTCGAGGCCCAGAGAAGCTGTTGTTCATGGCCAATCTGCTGCAAGCGTGCAATGCCCAGAGAGATCAGAATCAGCCCGTAAGCATAGACCAACTGGATCACATCCAGCGGAATGATGTGCGGGTTATTCATGATGATGCTTCCTTGTTTCTTTCAGGTTCAGCCAGAAAATTTCTGAATGCGGTCGTTCGCGGTTTTGCCAGCATTTGCGCGCCAGATCCCTCTTCAATAATTTGGCCCGTTGCAGGTTCTCAAGAAGTGTTCCTTCAAACATGAAAGGCTTTTGCAGAACCATCGCAACTTTCTGACGCAGCAGAAGCGGGTCAATCGCTGAAATGTTTTCACCATTCAGCAAAATCCTGCCCTCAGGGTGCTCTTGCCGCTTCCGGACGCTCCGATTATTCCGGTTATCTCTCCTTCACGGGCGGAAAAAGATATTCGGTCAAGAATGACGGTATTCTGGCCTGCCGGGTTCACCTTTGTGACCCCGACATCAACTATTTCAACGAGTATATCGTTAACTGATTGTTTTCGTTGATTTATGTTAGTGCCAGAAATGAGAATAAAACCGTTTCCTGAATAATATAGAGCCGAATTCACTGTCCGGCAAATCTCTCTTTCTGTAAACAACAGGGAGAGAGTTTCAGGATGTTTTTCGATTATCGCAATGAGTTATCACCTATCCTGAATAGGGGGAGAAATGAATAAATCCGTAACTTGCCAAAAATAGTTGTTTTCGGGTGTGCTCAAGAACGCCCAAGGCTGCTGAAGATTGAGTCAGGGAACTGTTAATAAGTATAATGCAATACAATCATGCTGACAAAAACCGAATCACAACAACGGGTAACCAGGTTGCAGGGGATGCTTCAAAACAAGGGCGTGCAGGCAGCACTGCTCATCCTGCCGATTGATGTCTACTATTTTGCAGGCACCCGCCAGAATGCCGTACTCTGGATTCCGGCGGATGGTCTGCCGATGCTTCTGGTGCGCAAAAGTCTCTCGCGGGCAAAGGAGGAGAGCCCGATTGAGGATATTCGCCCTTTTCCCTCAAGCAAGGAGTTTGCTTCGGTGTTCAATGAGGATCAAATTGCTCTTGGCATGACGTTTGACGCTGTTCCGGTGCAACAGCACAGCTTTTATACGCGGGCGCTGCCGGGGCGCAGTTTTGTGGATATTTCAATGATTGTTCGTGAAGTCATGTCGGTCAAGTCGCCTTTTGAACTTGAGCAACTGAGATACAGCGCAGGCAAGCTTGCATCAGTGTTTGCCGAGGTGCCGCAATTCCTGAAAGCGGGTATGCGTGAGCTTGATGTGTCTGCTGAAATGGAATATCGTCTCCGCAAGGCGGGGCATGAGGGGTATGTAAGGATGCGGGCGTTTAACCAGGAGCTTTTCTTTGGCCTGGCTGTTTCCACTGGAGGGGCTAACGGCGGATTTTTTGACGGCCCGGTGACAGGCAAGGGACTGTCAAGCGCCTCACCGCATGGTGCCTCGAACGACGAAATCCCCGTAAACAAACCGATTCTTCTGGATTACGCCGGGGTTTTCAATGGTTACATTACCGATATGACCCGCATGTTTGTAATCGGAACGCTTGATCCTGAATTGCAGCGGGCATTTGATGTTGCAATCGATATTCAGGAGATGGTCCGTCAGGCCATGAAACCCGACGCAATCTGCGAAGAGCTTTTTCTTGCAGCCGCATCGATGGCCGAGCAGGCAGGACTTGGCTCCTGCTTTATGGGTATGCCGGGTGAACAGGCGAAATTTGTCGGCCATGGCGTTGGCCTCGAACTTGATCAGCTTCCGGTACTTGCCAAAGGGTTTGCGGTGCCATTGCTGGCCAATCAGGTGATTGCGGTTGAGCCAAAGTTTGTCATTCCCGGCAAAGGGGTTATCGGTATCGAAAATACCTTTGTCGTTACTGATGAGGGCGGCGTCAGGTTGAGTGATCTGCCTGACGGGATTGTGTTTCTGGAGGCGTAAGAGGATATGCACAGTAATTTTCTGCCATTGCAGGAGGTAACCGCTTGACCATTATCGGCAACTCTGAACGCGAGACACAGAACCGCGTCATCGCCCTGTTCACCACAGAGCTTGGCTACCGCTCTCTCGGCAACAGGAAGGATCGCGAGGGGAACAGCAATATCGAAGAGTCTCTGCTCATGGCCTGCCTTTTGGGGAAGGGCTACACTCCGGCGCAGAGTGCCAAAGCCATCCATGAACTGCGCACTGAGGCAAATAATCCCAACCGTACGCTTTACGAAAACAACCGCAAGGTCTACAGTCTCCTTCACTACGGTGTTCCGGTAAAAGCTGCGGCTGGTGAGAAGAGTGAAACCGTCAAGCTGATCAACACCGACCACCCGGAGCTGAACGATTTTGCCATTGCCGAAGAGGTGACGGTGTATGGGCAGCACGACAAACGGCCCGATATTGTGCTCTACCTGAACGGGATAGCGGTTGGCGTGCTGGAGTTGAAGAACAGCAGGGTATCGCTGGGTGACGGCATCCGCCAAAGCCTTGTCAATCAACGCCCAGAGTTTATTGCTCCGTTCTTTTCAACGGTACAGTTCATCTTTGCCGGAAACGATTCGGAGGGGCTGAAGTATGGCACGGTTGGCACGGAGGAGAAGTATTTTCTGCAATGGAAAGAGGATGAGGAGGATAACTCCCGTTTCAAGCTCGACAAATATCTGCTCAAGATATGCCGGAAGTCCCGCCTGGTCGAGCTGCTGCACGATTTTGTGCTCTTTGATGGCGGGGTAAAGAAGCTGCCACGGGTACACCAGTATTTTGGTGTCAAGGCGGCGCAGCGCTCTGCCGAGGCCTTCAGGGGTGGCATTATCTGGCACACGCAGGGGAGTGGCAAGAGCATGGTGATGGTGCTGCTGGCCCGCTGGATTCTGGAGAACAAGCCTGCCGCCCGTGTGGTTATTGTGACTGATCGCGATGAACTCGACAAGCAGATTGCCGGAGTTTTTACCGATGCGGGAGAAACAATCAGGCGCACCACCAGCGGCAGTGACCTGATGAAGCAGCTCTGCCAGCCAGCCCCGCGTCTGCTCTGCTCACTGGTACACAAGTTTGGCAGAAAAGGGGTGGATAATTTTGAGGAGTTTATCCGGGAGCTTGAATCACAGCCCGGCCATACGGTGGGGGATGTTTTTGTCTTTGTTGATGAGTGCCACCGGACGCAGAGCGGCAAGCTGCATCGAACCATGAAGGCTTTGATGCCCAATGCGGTTTTTGTCGGGTTTACCGGCACGCCTCTGCTGAAAAAAGATGCGGCCACCACCCTTGAAGTGTTCGGGAGCTACATCCACACCTACAAGTTCAACGAGGCTGTTGAGGACAGGGTGGTGCTTGATCTGGTGTATGAGGCGCGGGATATTGACCAGCAACTGGGTTCGAAGGAGAAAATCGACGCATGGTTCGATGCCAAAACGAGGGGGTTGAATGAGTGGCAGAAGGGCGCTCTTCGCCAGCAGTGGGGAACCATGCAGCATCTGCTCAGCTCCCGGTCACGGATGAACCGGGTGGTCAACGATATTGTGTTTGATTTCAGCGTGAAGCCCCGTCTCAGTAACCATCGGGGCAACGCCATTCTGGTTGCTTCAAGTATCTACGAGGCCTGCAAGTACTTTGAGCTGTTTCAGAAGTCGGTGTTTAAAGGAAAGTGCGCGGTGATTACCTCCTATAATCCGCAAACAAGAGATATTACAACGGAAGATACCGGAGCCAACACCGAGACGGACAAGGAGTCGATCTACAACACCTACATGGCGCTCCTGCAGGGTGTAGAGACCGTGCCGGGCAAGTCAAAAACAGAGAGTTACGAAGACCATGCCAAACGGCTCTTCAGGGAGCAACCGGCAACGATGAAGCTGCTGATTGTGGTCGATAAACTGCTGACCGGCTTTGATGCACCAAGCTGCACTTACCTCTATATCGATAAAAGTATGCAGGACCATGCTCTCTTCCAGGCCATCTGCCGCACCAATCGCCTTGACGGGGACGACAAGGAGTTCGGCTACATCGTCGATTATAAGGATCTCTTCAAAAAGGTCAATGATGCTCTGAAGGTCTATACGGTTTATAGTTCAGAGCTGGATAAGAGCGATACCGGAGCAGGAGAGTCTGACATTCTGATGAAAGATCGGCTGGCAAAGGGGCGGGAGCGGCTCGACAATGCGCTTGAGGCGCTTGCACTGATCTGCGAACCGGTTGAGCCTCCGAAAGGGGAGCTTCAGCATATCCATTTTTTCTGCGGCAACAGTGAACTTCCCGAGGAGCTTGCCGCAAGAGAGCCGCTCCGTTCCGCTCTCTACAAGGCAACAGCCATGCTGGTAAGGGCGTACAGCGGTATTGCCGACGAGCTTGATGCCGCAGGCTACAGCGCCACTGAGGTGCAGCGCATCAAAAAAGCTCTCGACCGCTCGGTCAAGTTGCGCGAAATCATCCGCTATGCCAGCGGTGAAAGCATCGACCTGAAGGCCTATGAGGCGGATATGCGCCATCTCATCGACACTTATATCGAAGCCGATGAGCCGAGAAAGATCTCTCCGTTTGATGCTCTGCCGCTTTTGGAGCTGATTGTGAAATCCGGCCTTGCAGAGGCGATCAACAACCTGCCCGAGGGGATCAAGAGCCACAGGGATGCGATTGCCGAGACGATAGAGAACAATGTTCGAAGCAAAATCATCAAAGATCACCTGAACGATCCGGCATTTTATGAGAGCATGTCGCTTTTGCTTGATGAACTCATTGCTTCGCGCCGTCGGAAAGCCATTGACTATGAGGTGTATCTCAAGCAGATGGCCGAACTGGCAAATCGCGTGGCATCAGGCCATGCTGAAGAGACTCCCGCGCAATTGAACACTCCCGGTCGCCGTGCATTGTACAACAACCTGAAGCTTGACCGGATTGGACATGTTGACCTTGACCTGTCCGACGAGCCAGCCAGCTATAAAGGGCGGCAGGATGAAAAATTGCGTCTGGCGATGATGCTGGATGAAACAGTCAAACGAGTCCGGCCGAATGGCTGGCGCGGTGTCAAACCAAAAGAGAATATTATTAAAGGGGCGCTTTTCGAAGTGCTGCAGGACGCTGACGAGGTGGAGCGGCTCTTTCTCGTTATTGAACGGCAACGAGAGTATTGATGGTGACCAGAGTTGTTATCGGAGATATTCCTGTTGATGTGGTGCTGAAAGATATCAGGAATATCCATCTGAGTGTTCACCCGCCAGCAGGGAGGGTGCGTCTTTCGGCCCCCGTCGGCATGGATATCAACACCCTTCGCCTCTATGCCATTTCACGGCTGGGTTGGATAAAAAAGCAGCAGCGCAAGTTGTGCGGGCAGGAGCGCGAAACTCCACGGGAGTACCTGAATCGGGAGAGCCATTATCTCTGGGGAAAACGTTACTTGCTGAAAATTGTTGAGCGGGAAGCTCCGTCGGCGGTTGACGTGCAGCATAGCGCAATACTTTTGTATATCCGCCCTGATGCCAGTCAGGAGAAAAAACAGTCGCTGCTTGATGCATGGTATCGAAAACAGTTGAAGGCCGCCATCCCTGATCTCATTGCATTATGGGAGAAAAGGGTCGGAGTGCGGGTCAATGAGTTTGGCATCAAGAAAATGAAGACGAAATGGGGCACCTGCAACCCTGATGCCCGGCGAATATGGGTAAACCTCGAACTCGCCAAAAAGCCGAAAGAGTGCCTCGAATACATTGTGGTGCACGAAATGGTTCATCTTCTGGAGCATCACCACAACGAACGATTCATTGCCCTTATGGATGACATGCTGCCAAAATGGCGCTCACTGCGGGACGATCTGAATCGCCTGCCGGTCAAGCATGAGAAGTGGGAGTATTGAACTGACCGCAAGATGCCAAGGGTGATGCTTCGTTATGCCGCTGGCGGGATTTCTGAAGATGCGGCTACTGCTTTATCACCGACCCAGCCAAATCCTCAGAAGCAAGCGAGATTATGCGATATTTCATCTCAACTCTTTTCGAAGGGCATCAACAACTGATTTGCCATCAAACGCTTCAATTTCACCGTTGAGAAACAACTCACGACGACGTTCAGCCTCGTCTGACCACGCCTTCATGACGGCTTTATCCTCGTTTCCCAACGTCTGTAGTAGATGGTCTGCAAGTAATGCCCTTTCCGTGAGAGTGAGTCTTAATGCCTCTTTTTCAACTAATACGGCTTCCATTCATCATCATCTTTTGATATCAGATATAGCAAATGTCCTCGATCAAGAGCCAGCGACTTTGAGTTCGTGCGGGATTACGCATCGATTTCCTATCAGTTTCCACCGACCATTTTACGTACCAAAAACTCGGAACCCAATGAAACCTGCCACTATACAATGTGTTGTGGTTTCGTGGATTATGCCTTGATCTGTCCTTTATACAAGTCAGAAATTGGAAAAATCAAATCGTAATCATTCCAGTTCAAATTCCCATCAGTCAATGAAAAGTTGGAGAATTTACTTTCGTCCAAGTATTTTTTAATCGATGGATGAAGCGATTTTGATAGAAAAGGTTTGAAATCAACAAGTCTTTCATTGCCATCGTTAAATCTTATCCGAATTGCATAATCGGACAAATATTTTGCAGAATCAATTTTTATCTGGTTACATCCAGACGGTGAGTCTTTATAGTCAACAATTATTCTCATTTGACTCTTTTTGTAATTTTTTCAAACTCAACATCCTTATGATAAACAAAATAGCTAATCCATTTCTCAACTATTTTCTCAGCATATTTCTCAAGAAAAGCCTCAAAATCTTTAAGGTCTTTTCCTTTTAGTGGTGGTGCTTCTGAAATATTTTTAATCTCTACGGGTCATATTCCCCGCCGCTTGCGGCGTGATATGATGTATATTATTTGGCATGAGCGAATATATTCACAAGAGCCATAATGTCACCGTTCTAATGTATCACATAGTGCTACCAGCAAAGTATAGACGCGTG
>CAILRB010000028.1 GCA_903836465.1 uncultured Chlorobiaceae bacterium | reverse complement strand
TCTTGTTCAATCCTAAACAGCATTGTCCGACATGCCTCAACTCACCAAATCAATTGAACTCTTTGAAAAAGCAAAGAAGTTTATTCCCGGCGGCGTGAACTCTCCGGTACGAGCATTCAAATCCGTTGGCGGAACTCCAGTCTACATGGCCAAAGGGTCGGGCGCATACATGACCGACGTTGATGGCAACAGCTACCTTGACTATGTCGGTTCGTGGGGACCGTTCATTCTTGGCAGCATGCACCCCAAAATCACGGCTGCGCTTGAGTATACCCTGAAAAATATCGGCACCAGTTTTGGCACCCCGATTGAGATGGAGATCGAAATTGCCGAGCTTCTCTGCAAAATCGTTCCTTCGCTTGAGATGGTGCGCATGGTCAACAGCGGTACCGAAGCTACCATGTCGGCTGTTCGTCTGGCTCGCGGCTACACGGGACGCGATAAAATCATCAAATTTGAAGGCTGCTACCATGGCCATGGCGACAGCTTCCTCATCAAGGCAGGTTCTGGCGCTCTTACCCTCGGCGCTCCTGACAGCCCCGGCGTCACCAAAGGTACTGCGATGGACACGCTCAATGCAACCTACAACGATATTGAGTCGGTAAAGCTGCTTGTCAATGAGAACAAGGGTAATATTGCCGCGATTATCATTGAACCTGTTGCAGGAAACACTGGCGTTATTCCGGCAAAACCCGGATTCCTCGCTGATCTTCGCACCCTTTGCGACCAGGAAGGTATTGTGCTGATTTTTGATGAAGTGATGTGCGGTTTCCGCGTGGCACTTGGCGGCGCACAGAGCCTCTATGGCGTCACACCTGACTTGACCACCATGGGCAAAATTATCGGCGGCGGTCTTCCCGTTGGAGCATTCGGCGGCAAACGCCAGATCATGGAGCGTGTTGCTCCGCTCGGCGACGTCTACCAGGCAGGCACTCTTTCCGGCAACCCGCTGGCGCTGACCGCTGGCCTTGCAACCCTTAAAATCCTGATCGAAGAGAATCCCTATCCTGAACTTGAGAGGAAAGCGGTTATCATTGAAGAGGGCTTCAGTGACAACCTGAAGAAACTCGGACTGAACTATGTGCAGAACCGTGTCGGCTCGATGTCCTGCCTGTTCTTTACCGGGACTCCGGTCGTTGACTATTCGACGGCCATCACCGCCGATGTTAAAAGACATGGCAAATATTTCCACTCCATGCTCGACCAGGGAATTTACCTTGCCCCGTCACAGTTCGAGGCGATGTTCATCAGCTCGATGCACACCGACGCGGATCTGGAAAAAACCATCAAGGCGAACTACAATGCTCTTGTAGAGTCCGGGAAATAAGCCGCCGGGATATGAAACAATATAAAAAGGGAAGCCTCAGTGCTTCCCTTTTTCGTTATTCCGCAGCTTGCGCTTTGCGCTGCCGATATGCCGCCCCGACGGGGCTTGTTATTCAATAATTCCCGTGCGCACCAGTTCCCTGGTAATCATTGCTCGTGCTGAAGCATCTCTGACCATCTGCTCCACCATCGGCAGAAACCCCTCTATCTTTTCCGCAGAGTCGACAAGCTCGATAACCATGGGAAGGTTCGTCCCCAACTCCATGATTTTAGAGGTCTTGATGTACATGTCATGACCGTAGGAGAGCACCCCTTTCAGTACCGTAGCACCAGCCATCTCCTGTAACCGTGCTTCACGAACAATCTCTTCATAGAGTGGCCGATGACCGTACCGGGCCTGTTCGCCCACAAAAATCCGCAGCATTTCTGAACTCTGTAGTTCCATAATTGACTCCGTTATGTCCAAAGTTTAGCAAAAAGCGTTCCTGTATAAAGTGCAATAAATCCCCCTGCAATACTGCTGGCAAGATAGATCGTTGCATAAAAAAGCTGACCATCCCTGAGAAGTGCGGTATCCTCAAACATGTAAGAGGAAAAAGTGGTGAACCCCCCGCAGAAGCCGGTGACCAGAAAAAGCCTTGCCTCAGGAGAAACAAGGGTGGTCGAGATTGCCAGCTCACTCAGAAGCCCGATCAGAAAACAGCCAAAAATATTGACGGCCAAAGTGGCAAACGGAAACCATGGCACCACAGGAGAGAGCAACAGCGACACCACATAGCGCGCCACAGAGCCGAGAAACCCACCCACGCCAACAAGCGCTATGGCACCGGCATGTTTCATCATTCGATACTCCAAAAACCGCCTGTACCGGAAGGAACAAGCCTAATGATCATGGCCGCAGGTTGCATCCTCAATACGCTTGTGTGCACAACACATTTCATCAAGAATACCAAGCAAGGTATTAAAAATACCAACACAGATAATTGTCGGTGCCCATAACCCGACAAAAATGGCGATCAGCTCATGGTTTACCCCTGTGCCAAAAAGAAAAAGGTAAATTGAAAGGAGTATTGATAACGTTGCCCCAACGAAATAATAATGCGGCTTCATACCCTGAGTTTGATTAAGTGATCCATACCTTCCTAAAATGTAAGAATAATAACTCCACTAAAAAATCTGCACACCGCCGCCTTCGCTCTCAATCCTTACTCAATATCGATATGCACCTCGTTTCGACGTAAAAAAGGAAGGGTCCAGGGAGGATCGTAACTTGCCACACGCGGTTGTGAGCAAACACGGGACCCTTTCTTTTCAAGCCACACGGTCAGCTTCTCCCCATAGTTCCGAAAGTTGCTTTCGGAATGCAGACCCGAATAGCGGATAACGGCAACCTTTTTTCCTGGCATGGCACGCAGTGTTACGGCCGGATCGAGCGGCACCGGCAGTGTTTCAAGCCGTGATCCTTCAGGCATCACAAAGGCCATCACCCAGGCGTTGCCCTTCTTTTCCTGAAGCACCGGAACCGTCATGGAGATTTTTTCACTGACAGGCTCCTGAAGAACAGGGGCTGTCATCGACAATTTCTCTTTTGAGCGGTTTTTGCCAAAGATATATCCGGCCAAGCGACTGAACCCCGGTGCTCCTGTCTGCCCGTACGCACCTTCAATAACTGTTTCAGCAACAATCATCTCTCCATATTGCCTGACCTCAATATCCCCCTCCTCCTCAAGCACCTTGTATGGCGGCTCCTGTGCCGTACGCTTTCCCAAAACCGAACAGCCAGCAAGCATCAAGCTTGTCATCAGCAACAAAGACACTCCTCCCATCATATCCTCCTGTGATCATTCATTGTTTTTAAACCCGCGTTACCAAAGAAAACAATCATAACAGGAAAAAGGTTTGAAAAAGCATGACGCGGTTTTCTTTGTCGAAGATGACACGACATTGGCGATCAAAATGCACTGTTCCTTTGATAAAGTTGCTATATTTTGATGAGGCTGAGAGCGCTTCGCACAAGGATATTTCGCAACTTCAGAATTGACGGAAAGGTGCTGCCATGAGTCTGACTCCTAAAAAAAGGGTGGTCGCCATCGACTTCGGAACCAAGCGCATCGGCGTGGCTCAGAGCGATCCACTCTGGCTCTTCGCCCAGCCGGTCGGCACCTTTGACCGTTCCGGACTGTCGAAAACCCTTGATACCATGATAAAAGCAGATGATCTTGCCCTTTTGATTGTTGGATACCCGCTCAGTGACAGTGGCGCGCAAAACGCCATGACCGGAGTGATTGACCGTTTTATCGAGGAGCTTCTGGTCGAGTTTCCGCAACTGAAGATTGAAACCGTCGATGAGCATCATTCATCTCGGGATGCGCGCCACCTTTTGATTGCTTCAGGAAAATCAAGAAGGGAGCGGCAGCAGAAAGGGAGGCTCGACAGTGCTGCGGCATGTGTGCTGCTCAGCGAATATCTTGAACATTGCGACAGGAGCAGGTAGAGAAAAGCGTTACTATTACTAAATTGATGTATATGACTTCCGTATATCAGTGAAAATTCAACACTCACTGCGGATACAATAAAAACGGAGTATCTCTATGGAATCAACTATCCCACAAGGAAAATATGTTATTAATACTCAAGGAAAAAAGACCGGGGTACTGTTGTCCTTGAAACAATACCAGCAATTATTGGAGGATTTACATGATCTGACGATACTTGCTTCTCGTCGGGAAGAAATTCCTGTGACCCTTGAAGAGATGAAACTGAGATTACAATTGCATGAGCGAGTATAGTGTCATTCTCAAGCCATCTGTTGAAAAAGATTTACGAAAAATACCAACGGTGATGGTTGATCGTCTTTTTCAGCGAATAGAGGGGCTAACATCTGATCCATTTCCTCCACAATCTCTAAAACTTGCTGGAGGAGAGCTGTTTTATCGAATTCGGGTGGGTGATTATCGCATTGTCTATCAAGTCGAAACAGAGGTAAAGCAGATTGTCATCCAGTATATCCGACATCGTCGCGATGTGTATCGAGACTTGTAGCTATAAAAAAACGTATCCTTTTTTGTTCATTGGTCTCGAATCGTTTTTCCTTTAGCTTTTGGGAGCGGCTTCTTTATCTTTACCATCATTGAGAGAACACATTCACCTGCAATGCTTTTTTTATGAGTACTTCTGCAATGCTTGACGTTTTTAAATCAACCGGCGCCCTGCTTGATGGTCATTTCAGGCTGACGTCCGGCAGACATAGCAATACCTACTTTCAGTGCGCCAAAGTGCTGCAGCATCCCGAACATCTGACTGCGGTCTGCAACAGAATCGCTGAGCATTTTGCCGGAAGCGGCGTAGAGACCGTCATCTCTCCGGCTATTGGCGGAATCGTGGTCGGAACGGAGGTGGGCCGCCAGCTCGGAGTAAAAACCATTTTTGCTGAACGCAAGGATGGAGTGATGACCATCCGCAGGGGCTTCAGCCTTGAACCTGGTGAGCGAGTGCTGGTGATTGAGGATGTGATCACCACTGGCGGTTCTGTTGCCGAGGTGATTGCACTTATCAAGAGTGCCGGAGCATTGCTTGTCGGGGTTGGCTCAGTGGTAGACCGCAGCAACGGCAGGGTAAAGCTTGCCGACGACCATTTTTCGGTGCTTTCGATGGAGGTGATCAGCTATACTCCGGAAGAGTGTCCGCTCTGCAAGGAGAATGTGCCCATTGATGCCCCCGGAAGCCGGGCAAACAAGCAAAATTGAGGGGCATGACGGTAGATTCACCTATCAGCAGCATCTCCTTTATCGGCCTCGGGTTGATAGGCATGTCACTGTTGCAGGCCATAAAACGCTCACCGCTTGCCCGGGAGCACTCAATCCTCTTTCAGGGGTTTGATCCGAACTTTAGCGAGAGTGACCGGCAGTGCGTTGAAGAACTTGGCCTTGACATGTTTCTTGAAGACAAAAAACTTCTGTACAGCGCGGATCTGATTATCCTGTGCGCCCCGGTTGAGGTCAATATCGCTCTTCTTGAAGCGATAAAGCAGTTTGCCCCTCCCTCCACGCTGGTGAGCGATGTCTCAAGCACGAAATCACTCATTGCCCAAAAAGCAGAGGAGCTTGGCCTCCCTTTTATCGGCATGCACCCCATGGCTGGCAAGGAGCAGAACGGTTATCGTGAAAGCAATGAAGAGCTGCTGCGTGACCGGCGAGTTATCCTTTGTGACGACAAGGGGCTGCTTGAAAGCAAAAAAGGATGCTTTCTCATCAAACTACTCGAATCGGCAGGGTGCACAACTATCTCTATGACACCTGATGAACATGATCGTGTTATCGCCAGAGTAAGCCATCTTCCCCAACTGCTTTCAACGCTGCTGATGGGTTACTGCGGTGAGTCAATCAGTAAATCCGGCCCGGGGTTCGCTACACTGACAAGGCTGGCTGGCAGTTCATGGGAAATCTGGCGGGATATCATCGCCACCAACAGCGAGAACATTGCAGAAGAACTGGACGGTTTTTCCAAAGAGCTGTCACTGCTTGCCGGTGAAGTTAGGCATAGGGAACTCAAACAGCTTGAATCGCGCTTCAGTGAGGCCAATCGGCTCTGTCAAACCCTTAAAGAGATGAACCGGTCATGAAATTTGCGATTGTGGTCAATGTTTTACGAGAGAACGCGCTTGTTCTTGCCCGCCAGCTTGCCGCATGGCTTGACGAGCGCCAGATAGACTATGTTTTTGAAGCGCTCTCCGCAGAAAAACTGAATATTGAATCGTCAGCACCAATTGAGGAACTCAGCAAGCAGTGTGACGCATTTATCTCACTTGGAGGAGATGGAACGTTGCTCTTTACCTCACATTACGCCGTCACCAAGCCGGTTATCGGTGTCAATGTCGGTTTTCTTGGTTTTCTGACAGAGTTTACGCAGGCTGAAATGTTCACGGCTATCGAACAGGTGGTGAACGGAACCAACACGATTCATACCCGTTCACAACTTGAAGCCACCGTCTGTATTGACAATGAGGTCCATCAATTCAGGGCGCTTAATGACGTGGTCATCGAAAAAGGAGCCTATCCTCGCATTCCGACCTTTATCATCAAGCTGGACGGAGAGCTGCTCAGTTCGTACCGGGCAGACGGGATTATTATTGCAACATCGACCGGTTCAACCGCATACTCCATGTCTGCCGGTGGACCGATCATCGCTCCGAAATCTAGCGTCTTTGTGATTACCCCTATCTGCCCGCACATGCTGACCGTCAGGCCTATCGTTATCAGTGACGAGAAGATTATTGAGGTGTCGGTTGATGCCCCGGACGGACTTTTTCCCATGAACTGTGACGGCAATCTTAAAAAAATGCTCACCCCGCAGGAGAGCATCACAGTAAAAAAGTCATCGGTACTTATCAATCTTGTCGCCAATGAAAGCAGAAATTACAGCGAAATTCTGCGCACGAAGCTGCTCTGGGGCCGCGAGCATAATTTCGGCCAGTAACCGGTCGATTGTCTTTCCGAAAAAATCTGCCAGAACTTCTTCATGAGTAACAGCATCAGTTCCGACTCACTCCACAAGCTGCTTGGTATTCCTCTGGATACTCCGCTGACCATTGACGAGATGTGCTGCCGGATTAAACCGGTCATCTATCCGGCGCCTCTTCTCTCGGTGAGGCTGGAGCAGTTTTGCCATGCTCTTGTCACGGCAATGCAGTCGCTCGGCATAACGGTTCTTTCAGAAGAGCAGGCATCCGGAGATGACGGACGCTTTCTGCCGGGAACGGTTATTCTTGCACCAGGTTATTTTCCCGACAGCCTGCTGGCAATCAACCGTGTGACCACCCTCTACAACAATATCATTGTCGGCATTTACGACGAACCGGCGCCGCTCACCCCGGAATCACTCCCCCAGGAGCGCCTGGATGCCATTGTTGGCAGACTGGCCCGCGATATGGTTCATATCCTCATTTTTGTAACAGACCGCTCCTGGACTATCTGCACCATGAACGGCGGCGTCGTGACGTTTCATTCCCCCTATCCTTCACGGGAGGATATCCGTGACACGCTGGTACCAAAACTCACGGCGCAAGTGGTACCTCCAAAAGCTGAAGAGCTTGACATTGAACACGGAGAGTTGAATACAGGAACAGAGGAGTTTGAAGCGGTTGCGGAAGATTTTTTACACTGCAGCGCCCTGTGGAGCAGCAATGCGTCTTTGTTAACACACACCTCAACTGAAGGGCTCGAATACCGCAGCGCCTTTTACAAACGGATTGTTGCCCGCTATCTCGATCAGCGCAGCGGCATGAGCTACGGCTTTTTTGCCCGCCAGTTACCAGTAGCCGTGCAGCCAGCGCTCATTAACCCCTCTGAAGAAGCAGGGCTTCTCCGTATCCGTCTGCAGGAGAAGAGCTTTTTTATTTCTGTGCCGAAAATCAGCGTTATTACCACCAGGTCCGGATGCAAAAAACATCATCTTGACCCGAAAAAAGATCTTGTGGAAATCGGGCTCATACAACGGCAAGGGAAAGGACGGGCCTACCTGAAAACTCCGGCAGGGCTTTCGCCAGATGCTGTTGCCAAGCCCTCCTTCGACACGCTGACTATTCTGGCTCATGCGCTGGGCAACGCCCTGACGGCAAGCATCCTGATGAGGCTGAAACCGGAATCGCGCTTCCCTGGGCATCTGGCCCGCCGTGGAGCCTCGATAACACACTGGCATGATTATCCTGACATCGAACAATTGCCAAAAGGCTACTTTCTGCATGGAGAACACAATCCTCCTGTCGCCTGTTCAACACCGCAATCAGCGGCATACAGCCTGCTTGGAAAAATAGCGGCACTTGAAGAAGCACTTGAACAGGGAACAGAGTACCGGGGAGATGTACATGTTGAGCCGAACCATGGCACCAATATTGTCGGTATGCTTTCACTTGCAGAAACGGCAAGGCTCATGAACCCTGCCATGAACCCTGCCCTCACCCCGCATTTCCTTGTTGAAGGGTGAGAAACTCGAAAATTTATACCTCCTCTTCCGCACGTTCAAAGTAGGGCCATTTGCCCTGCCGGAGAAGAATCATCTCAACCAGCTCTCTGATACACCCCTTCCCGCCTTCATATCCCGAAATATAGCCGACCCGGTTTCTGAGATAATCTGCCGCATCAATAGCGGCTGCGGGCAAGCCTACTTTTGAAAGCACCTCAATGTCGCCGATATCATCTCCGATATAGGCACAGTCGTCGTCCGAAAGGTCGTGACGCTGGAGGAAAGCTTCATAGGAATAAAGCAGATTCTCCCCATTCAGATAAAGATCACGCACCCCGAGCGCGTCAAGCAGCGGACGGTACCCTTCAGCATCCCGTTCTGATAAAACCGCAACAAGCACCCCCTGTTTCAGCGCCTCCTTGATCGCGACGGCATCCCTGACGGAAATTGAACAAATTTCCCCGCCGTTGCAGTCAAAGGTAATTCTGCTGCCATTCAGCACTCCGTCAACCGGAAAGACAAGTGCCCTGACGGCCTGGAGCGCCTGATCTATTCTTGATGATGGATCAGCCTGCGACGGCTGCATCCCGAAATATTGAAACCCTTCCAAGAGCGTATAATGTTTTAGAGTGAATGAAGAGCGCGCACACAACGATAGAGGTGAAGCAATTGTTTGACCATGAGCCTGAAATCAGCCAGTGCGACCTGTGTGGCGGCATCCGAAAGGGCTGTTGAAGGATTTGGATGGATTTCAAAAAAGAGGCCGTCCACACCGGCGGCAACGGCGGCACGAGCAAGTGGCATCACATACTGGCGCTCGCCTCCGGAAACACCCTGCCCGGCGCCTGGAAGCTGGAGACTGTGCGTGGCATCATAAAGCACGGGATACCCCGATTCAGCCATTTTGGCCAGTCCCCGAAAATCAACAATGAGATTGTGATAGCCAAAGCTTGAGCCCCTTTCGGTAAGCATGACCCGGCTGTTGCCTGTACGGACAACCTTGGCTGCGGCAAGCACCATATCCTCAGGAGCCATGAACTGCCCTTTCTTGATGTTGACGGCCAGCCCGCTCTCTCCGGCAGCAACCAGAAGCTCCGTCTGGCGGCAGAGAAATGCCGGAATCTGCAGCACATCAACATAACGGGCGGCAAGAGTCACATCTTTTGTTTCATGCACATCGGTTATGACCGGCATATTGTATCTCTGGCGGATCTCGGCAAGCACTTCAAGCGCCTCAAGGTCACCAATTCCGGTGAAAGAGGAGCCCGACGTACGATTGGCTTTGCGGTACGATCCCTTGAAAATAAAACGCACACCCTCCTGCTGGCTGATACGCTGCAGCTCTTCAGCAGTTTCCATCGCCATGGCGCGGTTTTCGATCACACAGGGACCTGCTATAAAAAGTGGACAGGAGTCATCAGGAACTGAGAGTGAACCAATCAAGAACTTTTGCACGTTGTTATCCGTTATCTTTTTATCGGTTAAAGTGAATTCCGGTTATGGCGTTCATATTTTAAGCCTTAAATTTACAACAATAATTCTTATTCACACTCCGTAATCAAACGTTAAAAACCATGAGTATTGCTGACACGAAACAACGGTTGGAGGAGATAGAAAAACAGCTCGCCAATCTTGTTGAGGAACAGACCGTCATAAAGGCCAAATGGGAAAGCGAAAAAGAGTTAATACAGTCGTCACGAGACCTGAAATCGCAGATTGAACAACTCCGGGTGCAGGCCGAGGAGTTTGAACGTCAGGGGGACTACGGCAAGGTTGCGGAGATTCGTTATGGAAAAACAGTCGCGATTGAGCGACAATTGGAAGACAACCGTCTGAAAATCGAAGAAAAAAAAGCCTCAGGCGATCTGATTATGAAAGAGGAGATTGATGCCGAGGACATTGCCGATATCGTCTCAAAATGGACCGGCATACCGCTCAGCAAAATGCTGCAATCAGAGCGACAGAAGCTCCTGCTGATTGAAGAGGAGCTGCATAAACGGGTTATCGGACAGGAAGAGGCGGTCAGCGCCGTCAGTGAGGCGGTCAAGCGCTCGCGTGCAGGCATGGGCGACGACAAGCGACCAATAGGCTCCTTTATCTTTCTGGGACCGACCGGCGTGGGAAAAACCGAACTGGCCCGCACGCTTGCGGACTACCTTTTTGATGATGAAGAGGCCATGATCCGCATCGACATGAGTGAATACATGGAAGCACATAACGTCAGCCGCCTTGTCGGAGCCCCTCCGGGCTATGTCGGCTATGAGGAAGGTGGACAGCTCACCGAAGCGGTCAGACGCAAACCATTTTCGGTTGTGCTGCTCGATGAAATTGAGAAAGCGCATCCTGACGTTTTTAACATTCTCCTGCAGATCCTTGACGATGGCCGTCTGACCGACAGTAAAGGGCGTACGGTGAACTTCAAGAACACCATCATTATCATGACAAGCAACATCGGTGCGCAGCTTATCCAGTCTGAAATGGAGAGGCTGGAAGGGGCGAACCGTGAATCGGTGCTTTCCGGCTTGCAGGAAAAGCTCTTCCAGTTATTGAAACAAAAGGTTCGGCCTGAGTTTCTCAACCGGATTGACGAGGTCATTCTCTTTACGCCGCTCACCAGAGAAGACCTGAAGAAGATTGTTTTAATTCAGTTTGATCATATCAGGGCTGCGGCAATGCGGCAGCGTATCAGCCTCACGATTTCTGATGCGGCAATTACATGGCTCTCCAACGCCGGTTTTGATCCGGCCTTCGGCGCGCGACCACTCAAGCGGGTCATGCAGCGCAAGATCACCAACAAAATTTCAGAGCTCATTCTTTCCGGAAAAGTCCAGGAGGGTGAGGGAGTTGCCGTTGATATGTCGGGCGATGAACTGACTGTTATGAAAGCCCCATGAAAACCGGAGCGCTGTTGAGCAGCATCGTGCTGCTCATTTTATGGCTTCTGGCTGTGCCATGTTACGCTGCGGAGCCAGAGAGCCTCTCTTTTAAAATCGGCCAGATGCTGATGATCGGCTTCAGGGGCAGCAGCGTTGCCGAAGCTCCTGAGATAGCTGAAGATATTGCAGAGCGTCATATCGGCGGGGTTGTGCTCTTTGACTATGACGTCCCCTCGAAATCCCCGTCAAGAAACATCAGCAGTCCGGAACAGCTTTCTCAACTCACACAGGAATTGCAGAAGCTCTCCGCCATCCCGCTTTTTATTGCCATCGACCAGGAGGGAGGAAAGGTGAGCCGCCTCAAACCGGCCAGAGGATTTCCGGTCAGCATGTCGGCAGAGCATCTTGGGCTGCTCAATAATCCCGACAGCACCAGTGCCGCCGCAGGAGAGACTGCCAGGACACTGAAAGCCATGCACATTGGAATGAATCTTGCGCCCGTGGCAGATCTCAACACTAATCCTGACAATCCGGTGATAGGCAAGCTCCAGAGAAGCTTCTCCTCCGACCCTGCGGTGGTGAGCAGGCATATCAAACTGGTCTGCAACGCCTACCGGGATGAAGGCATTATCCCCACACTGAAACATTTCCCCGGGCACGGCAGTTCGACAACCGATACTCACCTTGATTTTACCGACATAACCGCAAGCTGGTCAGAAAAAGAGCTGGAGCCTTACCGCTACATGATCGCCTCGGGTTACCGTGACGCCATCATGACCGCGCATGTGTTCAATGGCAAAATCGACTCACTCTATCCCGCAACCCTTTCAAAGGCGACCATCGACAGACTGCTCCGGGAGAAGCTCGGGTTCAAGGGAGTGATTATCAGTGATGATATGCAGATGCGTTCCATTGCAGACCACTATGGCCTTGAGACGGCCATCGAACTGGCCATTGATGCCGGTGTCGATCTCCTCATTTTTGGAAATAACACCGTGTACGACCCGGCAATTGCGTCAAAAGCAACGAACATTATCCATTCTCTGGTTGCAAGAAAGATCATAACCCCAGAGCGAATTGACCTCTCCTGGCACCGGATTATGAAACTCAAACAACAGTATCAACTCGACCGCTCATGAAAACCATCTATCTTGTCCGTCACGCCAAAGCAGGCAGCGCACATTCAGGCGATTTTGACCGGACTCTCAACGACGTGGGCCTGAAAGCTGCGCATTTTATGGCTGAACTGCTTGAGGAGAAGAGTGTTGTGCCGGATCTTGTCATTGCAAGCCCTGCAATCCGGGCTCTCACTACGGCGGAGATTTTCTGCGATATTCTCGGCTACCCGAAAGAGCAGATTGAAAAAAGAATTGAAATCTATGAGGGCGGAGCTGGACGTCTGCTGAAAATAGTCCAGCAGATCCCCGACAACTGCACAACCGCCATGTTATTCGGGCATAACCCGACCATGACGGCATTCTCAAACCTGCTTTCGGGAGGTGGAATCGACGCTCTGGCAACCTGCGGGGTGGCGAGAATTGATCTGGATATAAAATCCTGGAGTGACGCAGAAGCTGAAACAGGCAAGTTGGTCTGGTACGACTTCCCCAAAAAGCACCAGTAAGGGGTTAATCCCTCTCCTGCTTCGGATCTCGTGTCATCAACTCAAGAGTTGCCTGCTGCACCGGCTTGGCATCGAAAAGCATCTCGTACACCGCCTTTGTAATAGGCATTTCAACACCTGCGGCCCTGCTCAGTTCATACACCGCTCTTGAGGTGTGAACGCCTTCGGCCACCATGTTCATGGAGCTGATCACGTCGTCGAGCGAACGGCCGCGACCAATCTCCTCTCCAACAAAGCGGTTGCGGCTATGGCGGCTTAAACAGGTAACAACCAGATCTCCAATCCCTGCAAGACCGGACATGGTGACAGCATCACCGCCCAGTTTACTGCAAAGTCTTGATATTTCAGCAAGTCCCCGGGTAATAATGGCGGCCTTGGCGTTATCGCCAAATCCTATACCGTCCGAAATACCTGCGGCAATGGCAATAATGTTTTTGACTGAACCCGCGATTTCAACCCCGATGATATCGGTATTGACATAGACACGGAACATGCTGGTATGAAAAATATCCTGAACTTTTTTGGCGGTGGCAAGCGAAGGGGAGGAAGCAACAACGGTCGTCGGCTGCTCTTTTGAGACCTCTTCGGCATGACTTGGACCATAGAGCGCAACAACCTGCGAAGCGCGCAGACCAGGAAGCACTTCAAGCAGCACTTCTGACATACGCTTGCCTGTTCCAATCTCAATACCCTTCGCAACATTAACCAGGATTTTTCCGTCAAGCGCAATGTCGCTGAAGCCGAGAAGCGTTTCACGGAGGGCCTGCGAGGGCACTGCGGTAACAATCATCTGAGACCATGCAACAAGATCGCGCAAACGGGAAACAACCAGCAAGGTTTCAGGGAAATGAACTCCCTTGAGGTAGCGGCGGTTCTCGCGTTCAGCTTCAAGCTTTGCGGCAAATTCAGGGCGATGGGCCCACAAACGAACCTGATAACCCTTTTTTGCAAGAAGCACTGCAAGAGTTGTCCCCCAGCTTCCGGCCCCAAGTACGGCAATATTCATCAAGATGTCACGGCCTTACGAATGTTTTCCAAACGTCACTCGGCTCTCTGTTCCCGAAATCAGTCGTCTGATATTGGCCCGGTGCGTGTAGAGAATGGCAAGCGCCACAATGAGCCCGAAAATCATCAGATGATAGTCGAGGCTGTCATGAAAGAGAAGTTGCGAACCAAACAGTTTGACATAATAGTCAAGGCCGCCGCCAAGCTCAAAAATATATTTCCGGACAGCAATAATCAGGGGAAAAGCAATTGCCGCAAGCATGGACGCAACAGAAACGTGCCGTGAAAGATAGACGGTCAGAAGAAAAATACCGACAACCATCAACATGCTTACCGGAGCAATGCCGATCAGCATACCGGCCGCCGTACTGACCCCCTTGCCTCCCTTGAACCCGGCAAAAAGAGTAAACACATGACCAATAACGGCGCTCATGCCTGCAAGAAGCCGCAGGGCAACCTCATTGATGTCAGGAAATGCGCCTATCGGATGATGGCGAAAAAAAGCCACAACGGAGACTGCGGCAACAACGCCCTTGACAATATCAATAAGGGTGACAAGAAGACCCGGTTTCCAGCCCAGCACCCTGAAGGCATTGGTTCCCCCGGCATTGCCACTGCCGAATTGCCGGATATCAATACCTTTGAGCATTTTCCCCGCCATGAGACTGGTAGGAATAGAGCCAATGATGTAGCTCACCGCCAAAATGGCCAGTAACGTCAGCATAAGCCTGTCTGATTATGATATTCTGGATACTTTCCCAATAATGTACGCATTTTCTCCCTGAGATTTCAAGCGGGAGAGCACCCTCTCTACAGCATTTTTTTCAACAATCATCACGAGTCCCACTCCGAGGTTAAAGGTTCTGCGCATATCCTCTTCAGGCACCTGACCCTCCCTGCGGATGATACCGAAAATAGCTGGTTCCGGCCACGAATTCCACTCCACATCCAGCGTCAAACCTTCAGGCACAATGCGCATGGTGTTGCCCATGAGACCACCGCCGGTTATGTGCGACAGCCCCCTGATGTCAGGCGAACCAAAAAACGGCTCAATAACCGGAAGATAGGAGCGATGGACCTTCAGGAGCGCCTCGCCAACGGTTCCCTCAAGACCAGGAAATGTGTTGTGCATTCTGCCATCAAGCACCTTTCTTGCCAGAGAGTAACCGTTAGTGTGCAAACCGGTCGAAGGGAGCCCGATCAGCACATCACCCTCTCTGACGGCATTGCCGTTAATGATTTTTTCATGATCAACAACTCCGACAATAGAACCGGCAAGATCAAAATCCTTCTCCTGATAGAGGCCGGGCATCTCGGCAGTTTCGCCGCCGATCAGCGCACAGCCGTTTTCACGGCAGGCATTGACCATTCCCGTCACAACAGAAGCCGCAATCTCGGGCGTCAGTTTGCCGCAGGCATAGTAATCAAGAAAGAAAAGCGGCTTTGCCCCGCAGACAAGAATATCGTTCACACAATGGTTGACCAGACATGAACCGACGGTGTCGTACCGGCCAAGCTCAATGGCAATCTTGAGTTTTGTGCCGACTCCGTCAATGCTGCTGACCAGTACCGGCTTTTTATACTGCGAAAAATCCGGCAGAAAAAAACCTCCGAAAGCACCGATATCAGTAATGACTCCTGGCGTAAAGGTCTGGCGCACCTGTGGCTTGATCATGCGGACAAACTCCTCACCTGCACTGATATCAACTCCGGCCTTTTTATAATCCATGCTTCAGCACCTCTTGTTTTATCGGCTTCCTGCCGGTGTTTCAAAAATTGCATGATCCTCGGGAGCAGAGAAAAACTCCTTGTGAAGATTGTTGACGGCGGTAGCCACCTCCGGCTCCTCGACTACAAAACCGACGTTGATCTCCGATGCTCCCTGGGAGATCATCCTGAGATTGACATTTTTCAAGGCGCTGAAAATTCTGCCTGCAACGCCGCGCGACATGCGGAGATTGTCGCCCACAACGCTGATCGTCGCAACATGATGCTCAATCTCTACCTCTCCCAAACTTTTCAGATCCTGAATCAGCTCGTCACAGAAGCTTTTTTCATCAACGGTGAGCGATACCGACACTTCACTGGTCGAAATCATCTCAACCGACACTCCGTAACGGGAAAAGACATCGAACAGTTCGTTCATGAATCCGTGACGGCCCATCATGCGGTTTGAACGGATATTGATGATGCACTGCCCCTTTTTCACCGCAATGGATTTGACAAGCCCCTCGTAACTCATCCCCGAAAGGCGTTCGGGATCATTGGTAATAATGGTGCCCTTGGCATCGGGATGCAATGAGTTCAGCACATAGACCGGAATATTTTTCTGCACGGCAGGGGCGATGGTATCGGGATGGAGCACTTTGGCGCCAAGATAGGCAAGTTCCGCCGCCTCCGAAAAAGTCATCACCCGGATGCTCCTCGCTTCAGGCACAAGACGGGGATCGGTGGTCATGACGCCATCAACATCAGTCCATATCTGAATTGAGTTGTCGTTGAGCCATGCGCCAAGCAGGGCAGCCGAAAAGTCAGAACCGCCACGGCCAAGCGTCGTAGTTCTGCCATCTTTTGTGGCTCCGATATAGCCCTGGGTGACAACCGTTGTGCACTTTGCAAGCAGGGGGCTGATGATCTGCTTCACCTTTTTTTCGCACACCTCGTCAAGCGGACGGGCAAAACCGAAATTGTCGTCGGTAATCATCACCATGCGGGCATCCACCCATGCAACATTATGCCCCAGCTCCTTCATTGCAGCGGCAAAAACGGTCGTTGAAAAGAGTTCACCGAACGAACAGAACATATCCCTCGAACGCTCAGTCAGCTCGCCCACTATGTCAACGCCCTTGATCAGCATTTCAAGCCGACCGGCAAGTTGCTCTATTGTGTTTGCAAGCCCCGCCTTCAGCGCGGCATTCTTGATCAGCTCATCAACAAGGTTGAGATGGAAGCTGCGCACCTCTCCGGCAAGCGCCATAGCCTCATCAAGTGCACTGCGCCCTGCGGCATCGGCAATATGAACCAGCTTATTGGTAATGCCGCTGCACGCACTCAGCACCACAAGCGGAGCCCCCTTCTTCTCTTCTCTCGCAACAATAGAAATAGCCTGCTGCATGGCCCGGGCCGTCCCGACGGAGGTCCCGCCAAATTTCATTACCGCCATATATCTTTTAAACCTGTGAGTTAACTATTATCTTCTTCTCATGAAACCCAGAACCATGTATACCTCTTCATGGCATCGCGCCAAAACGCCGCTAATCCTCTCTCTCATTGCTATGACACTGTTCGGTCTGAGCAGTTGCCAGAGTTTCAGGACAGGTTCAGGCTATAATTTCGAATCTAAATATAGTTTAAAAAAGAGAAAAACGCATATCTCCTGTACGGCTGAAAGAGGCGACCCCGCCGTCATCAAACCCCTGCCGCTGAAAGTATCAGAGCAAACCTTTGATCGCCTTTTTTCCTCCATTGATGAACTCCTCGGCACCACCTACCGCAACGGCGGGAACACCCCTGACGGCTTTGACTGTTCGGGGTTCGTGCAATATCTCTACAAACAACAATTTCGGATGATCCTCCCGCGTACCACCGGAGAGCTTGCCCTGCTCGGCATTGTGGTGCCCGAAAATAACCTGAAACGAGGCGACCTCGTCTTTTTCAGCATTGACGGCAACAACATCGACCATGTCGGCATTATTACCGGTCGGAATCGCTTTACCCATGCAGCACGAAGCGGTGTCAGGGTTGATGAGCTGTTTGAGCCCTATTACCGCGCCCGTTATGCCTTTGGCGAGCGTATCATAACACCGGAGTGATCTGTTTTGCTTCGAGAAATGGCTATATTCCAGGCCCTTGCCCGACATAAACGAAGCCTTGCGGAATATGTCAACAAAGATGTCGCTGTTTTTGAAAAAAATCAATCTTTTTTATCTGGGTTCAGAACGACTTCCCGGAGAACGTTCCAATGTTTGACTGGTCGTGAACCCCAACGTTCAGGATGTGTAGCCTGAGCATGTCTCATTGTTCTGTTTCTCTGTTCAAAAATTGCTTGTGCCTGACCAGAGCGCATCTGTTCCGGCGTTACGTAACCAAGAGATGAATGCAAATGTTCAGTATTGTACCAATGGACAAATGCGCCCATCCATAATCTTGCTTCGTTAAGCTCTTCGAATCGACCAGGGTAATTCACCCGGTACTTCATTGTTTTAAAAAGCGATTCAATAAACGGATTGTCATTGCTTGTTCTCGGACGACTATGTGAGACATCAACCTTGAGTTCTCTGAGCAAGGCTCATCAGGGTAATTCCTTTCATAGGGCCTCCATTGTCGGCATGCAGCGCCTTAAGCTTTACTTTCCGGCCTTTCAGGGTGCGCTCGAAGAGATCACTGCTATAACGGCCACTTTCTTCTTCATGAACAGCCCAGCCAACAATACTTTTGTCAAAGATATCCGAAATTACATAAGCATAGAAAAAAAGACCTTTTACTGTACGTGCCATATACGTGATGTCCCACGTATAAACCTGATCTGATCCCGTTGCGGTTCTTTCTGGCGGTTTCGCGTTCCGACTTGCTACCCGCAGGTTACTCCGATGATGGAGCATATCTTGTTCTTTGAGCACCCTGTAGAATGTTCGTACCGATGCCAAATAACTGCCTTCATTGAGTAACAGAGCCACAATCTCATACGGGTTCAGATCACGAAATCTCGGTGTGTTGCATTGCTCAATGATTTCCTTTTTCATCTCAGGCGACATCTTTCTGATAACACGTTTTTTGGAGCCTTTTCGACGATCTTTCCTTTTGCCCAATTTCCACCGCTGTAGCGTACGAAGCGATATGCCAACAACCTGACATGCCTTGCTATACCTTGCTCCTGCATCGTGCGCTTCCTCAATCAGTGGCAGTATCTCATGCTTGTGGTTTTCAAGAATCAGTCGTCCTCGTGGTCCTGCATAAGGACGCTCAACTTTTTTTTTAACATCAGTAATGCAGCAGCTTCAGCTAATGCTTTTTCCTTGCGATGCAACTCTTTTTCAAGCTCTCGAACCTGCTTTTGCAGTGCTTTCAGCTTCTGATCTTTTTGATCGGTTTTTTGCTCTACCATCTCTCGAAGTTCCTGATCCCAGAGGGTTAAATGTTCTGAATGGAGTCCACGTTCACGCAGAAATGCTCCAAGTTGTTCGTCTTCAATACCGGCAGCTTCAAGCACGAGCTGGTATTTCTCTTTGGTGAGTAGACCGGGGGAATTTCACCCCCAGCACCGGGTCGCAGGCCCGGTCTCCCGGTACCTGCTCCCACACAACGTAGCGTGCAGATTTCCCGCACTACGCTCTTCAGAAGATGGCTCACAGAATTGCAAGTCCTTGCAGCTTTGCATATGAAACGGAAAGCTTTGGACG
>CAILRB010000027.1 GCA_903836465.1 uncultured Chlorobiaceae bacterium | reverse complement strand
CACCATTGCCGGATCAGATGGAAGTGGAGGAGCTGGCATCCAGGCAGATCTCAAAACATTTGCCGCTTTGGAATGTTATGGATTATCAGTCATAACCGCGCTGACAGCGCAAAATACCATGGGGGTCAGTGCCGTTTACCCACTTGCTGAAACATGCGTTATTGATCAATTCAGGGCCATTAACGCTGATATCTCAATAGACGCGGTAAAAATCGGTATGCTTGGAAGTGCCGCCATTATCAAAATCGTGGCGTCATTACTGAGAGAGTTGAAGCATAAACCTCCTGTCATTCTGGACACTCCGCTCAGTTCTTCGGGAGGTACCACTTTTTTCCCTCAAGAGGCTCTTCCTCTCATGATAGCAGAACTTTTCCCGCTTGTCACACTGATTACGCCGAACCTGCCGGAAGCCGCTCTCCTCACTGGCATGAGACAACCACTCGAAACGCAGCAAGATATAGAGGAAGCGGCTCTGCAACTTCATAAAACCGGAGCGGCCTCCGTCCTTGTGAAAGGGGGGCATGGTAAAAACAACGAATGTCGTGACTGCCTTTTCTATAAGAATCGCTTTTTCTGGTTCAGCTCAAAAAAAATCATCACTACCAACAGCCATGGTACTGGCTGCACTCTCTCGTCAGCCATTGCCGCATTTATGGCTAAAGGAGAAACCACTGACAATGCTGTAAAACAGGCTAAATCCTATCTTGAAGAAGCGTTGCTGGCTGGAGGAGACTACCGTCTTGGCAAAGGAAACGGTCCGCTGCATCACTTTTACAGGTTGTGGAAATAAGTTATTGTACTCCGCGAGGTGGGCGACCAATTGAATAATAGGTAAATCCGAACTGCTCCATAAATTCCGGGCTATAGATATTTCTGCCATCAAAAACAACCGGATGACTGAGATCTCTTTTAATCATATCGAAATCCGGACTCCGGAATACAAGCCATTCGGTCAGAACCACAAGAGCATCGGAGCCTTTCACCGCATCTTCCGGGTTCACGGCATAAAAAATGCCGTCACACTCGCCGTATATCCTTCTTACCTCATCCATGGCAACCGGGTCGTAAACTCTTACCCTTGCACCTTCTTCCAAAAGCTCTGCAATTACCCTGCGACTGGGGGCTTCACGCATATCGTCAGTATTCGGCTTGAAGGCCAGCCCCCAAATTGCAAAAACCTGACCTTTGATATCTTCACCGTAATGCTTTCGGATTTTCCTGACGATAGAGCTTTTCTGGTCATGATTGACCGCCTCGACAGCCTGCAGAATCCGTGAATGATAACCATGCTTGTGGGCGGTTCTTTCAAGCGCTTGCACATCCTTGGGAAAACAGGAACCTCCGTAGCCAATACCAGGGTAAATAAAGGAAAATCCAATCCTTGAATCAGACCCTATACCCCTTCTTACGGCTTCAACATCGGCACCAACCCGTTCGGCAATGTTGGCAATTTCATTCATGAAACTGATTTTTGTCGCAAGCATGGCGTTTGCTGCATACTTGGTCAGTTCGGCTGAACGGATATCCATGGCGATAAAACGTTCATGACTGCGGTTAAAGGGAGAATAGAGAAAACGGAGTAACTCTTTGGTACGAGGATCATCGACGCCAACAATTATCCGTTCTGGTTTCATGAAGTCGTTAACCGCATCGCCCTCCTTGAGAAACTCGGGGTTTGAAACAACATCAAAATCAATATTGACCTTTCTTTCCCTGAGAACTGAGCTTATCTTATCTCTGACCAGATCAGCCGTACCAACCGGTACCGTTGATTTATTGATAACGATCCGGTACTCCTGCATCAACGTCCCTATACTTTCAGCAACGCTGAGGACATGGCGCAAATCCGCAGAGCCGTCTTCATCTGGAGGAGTGCCTACGGCAATGATTTGGTATAGCCCGAATTCAACTCCTTCACGAATATCCGAGGTAAACTTTAAACGGCCTTCTTTGATGTTTTCAAGAACAATTTCATCAAGACCTGGCTCATGAATAGGAATTTTGCCTTCCCTGAGACTATCAATTTTCTGCTGGTCAATATCAACACAAAGCACGTCATTACCGACTTCCGCAAAACAGGCGCCGGTCACAAGCCCGACATAACCTGATCCGAATATGGTTATTTTCATGGTTACCCAGTATTATATCTATTCTACGACGATCACCAGACACCGGGATTTTTGCCAGAAAGCACTTTCATCGCGGATAAGAAGAAGCGATGAGGTTTTACCCCCAACAAGTTCGTAAGAGCCTACGGTATGTGGTGTTATAATTTTAAGACTCTTCAGTGGCTTGTCAAAAAACAAATCTTTTGTTTCAGTAATATCAATTTTTTTGAAGAGATTGACATTAAAATCTGACGCGAGACGGTACTCGCTGCCGAAAAGCTTCTCAAAAGGATTAATACGCACAAGAACACCTTTGGCAACAAGTTCATTAAAGGAACCGGAAATGTAATATGCCGTATAGAGCTGAACTTCCTGATCCTGAATATACTCGTCCAGCACATCCACTGTTGCCATAAGAGATGAAAGCTGCTTGTTCAGCTTTTGAACATGACCCTTGAGCGTCGTCACCTCGCTGTCCTTTGTATTTATAGCGATTTGCAGCTCTGAGACAAGCCGGTCAAGAGATTCGACACGATAGGAGGATGACTTATTCTCCTCCTCAAGCTTCCGGACAAGATTTTTGCTTGCCACAAGCGTTGAATCAATAAACCGGATACTGGAGGCTATATCCTTGCCAATCTGTTCAACGTTCTGGCTATCCTTGCCCTCAATCCCGGAAGAAAGACGTTCAACAACCGACTCTTTCTGCTGAATCCGTCCAAGATTTTTCTGTACCTGGGCAAGGATAGCCATCATTGATTCAATATGTTCCTGCTGAGGATCAGGCTTTTGCTTCTCTGGACTGCAAGAGGAGAGTAGCAAAAGAAACGCTAAAAAAACAACCCCGGCCCCCCTGAGTCGACGATCCCTTAAAGCCATTGAATCCATTGATTAACCCCCTCTTTTGTACCATACCATCTGCTTAATGGTGTTGGTAGATGTTCTGCATCCGGAATAGTAACATTTTCAGCACCCTCAAGAAAACAACTTTGTGCAGGAACAATCCCGTCTCCTTTCACCTTGCCCTCTTCAAGGACGCTTTTGTAAAACCTGAAGCACATTTTTTCGACAATACTCCCTTCAGGATTGCCATAATACTTATCGCTGACGACAGAAACAACATGATAACGATCAAAAAAATCAGCCTTCAAATTGCTGAAGATAAAATCTGTCTTGATCTTTGCATAATGTTCATGAGTATGAAAAGGGGTGCCGAGAGTAATCAGCTTGGCAATACTCCTCCCTGGATGATAAACATCTCCCTGAAAAGGTTTTTCAAGCAGGTAAACCATCGCAACGGTACCTCCTCCACTGTGTGCAACAAGGGTTATCGGTTCACCTGGAAATTTCCGTTCCATTGCCCTGACAGTGTGGTCAACTACTTTCATGACCCGGTTGGTGGACCTTTCCGGCGATGGAGGAAACCCAATCCAGTCAACAAGAGATAACGGCACAACAGCGATTCTCTCTTGAGGAATATATCCGGCAAGCGCCTCTTTCATCGAGTCATATAAAGTATCCCAAAAGAGCACCCCGGGAACTATTACTACAGGATTTTGCGATACAGCAATCACGATTGATTCAGATTGATGATTTACTTTTGCAAAACGTGCAATATCAAGACCATTTTTTCAGCAATTCGACCAGCAAGCCAACACCAAAACCAGTCCCTCCATTCACCTTTCCTGAACCTTTCGGCGTAAACGATGGGCCGGCAATATCAATATGAGCCCAGTTTTTATGGCCATCGATAAATTTTTCAAGAAACTTGGCGGCAGTAACCGATCCGGCACCACGCCCTCCTGTATTGTTGACATCAGCAACATCGGACTTTATCTGTTCGGCATAAAGATCCCAAAGCGGCATCCTCCAGACCTTTTCTCCTGACTGCTGCCCGGCCTGAAAAATCTCATCGGCCAGTTTGTCATTGTTGCTGAAAAGTCCCGCCACAGCATAGCCAAGTGAAACAATACAGGCTCCTGTCAATGTCGCAATATCAATAACGACATTAGCTTTAAATTTCTCTGTCGCATAACTCAGGGCATCAGCCAGAATAAGCCGTCCCTCTGCGTCAGTATTGCCCACCTCAACCGTAATTCCGGAATAAGTGGTAATAACATCACCCGGCTGCTGGGCCTTGCTGCCCGGCATATTGTCCGTAGCCGGAATCAACCCTATGACATGAAGAGGAAGGCCAAGACGGGCAGCAGCCTCAACCGCTCCCAACACACTCGCAGCGCCAGACATATCAGACTTCATCTCCCCCATATTTTCGGAAGGCTTGAGCGAAATGCCACCAGAGTCGAAGGTAACCCCTTTACCGACAAGAGCGACAACAGCTTTGGCTTTTCCTTTGGGTTTATAGTCAAGCACCGTGAAGGTTGGAGGATGATGGCTGCCCTTGTTCACCGCAAGCAGACCACCCATGCCAAGGGCTTCTATCTCTTTTTTATGAAAAACCGTTACCTCATAACCATATTTTTTCCCTGAATCCACGGCTGCTTTCGCAATATCTCCTGCATGCAGATGATTTCCCGGAAGGTTGACCATATCCCTGGCCATCTTCTGGCATGAACCAATAATTTTCCCATCGGCAGCGCCTTCCTCAGCCTTCTCATACACTCCGGGTTCAACAATCAGAAGAAGTTCAGCAATCTCTTTCAACTTCTCGCCGGAGCTTTTCTTGTCCAGTTTCCCGCTTTTCAAGAGATCAAAACGGTATGAGCCAGTAAAACAGCCTTCGACAAAGGCCGCAACAAGTGTCGCAACAGGCTGCCCTATGTCGGCAGCAAGTACCTCAATACCAGAACAGTCAACGGCAACTTTGTCAATTTTCAAATCCACAGCTTTGGAGGCAAAAGAAACTGCCGCCTTGCGCCAATCATCAATTGTTTTTCCTTCTCCAATTCCGAGCAAAGCAATCCTTGCCGCAGAATACTCCATCCTGCCGCCATACAACACAACAACCTCGCCAGCCTCCGCCTTAAAATCTTTCAATACCTGAACATCAAATCCGATCTCAGCAAGCGCCTTTCCAGCCTCTTTTTTCAGCTCAACAGTGCTGAACGGCAGCACAAGAAGATCGGTAGAAACACTTTGAAGATCACTTTTTGTTACTATTACTTTCATAGCTTCAATAATCCATGTTAACGTATGACACTTAATCGTATTGATTTTTCAGAAACAGCCTGAGATCTTCCAGCAATATTTTCTGAGCTTTATCAGAAGAAAACGGAAAAAGACATCCAGCGGCATTCATGTGGCCGCCACCCCCATACTTTTTTGCCAACTGATTGACATAAATGTTGCCACGCGACCTGAAACTCGCTTTGGTTCTTCCATCCTGCATCTCAACCATCAAAACAGCAATACGAACCGATGGAACACTTAACAGATAACGGATGATAAGATCGGTATCAAACAGTTTACTGCCGGTCGACTTGAGCATATCCTGCGATATAAAAAGCCATGAAATATTGCCATTATCAAGAATGGTAATGGCACTCAGGGCTGCGCCAAGAAGTTTGAGTGCATGGGGCGTTAGTGAGTTATAAATCCTGTCGTAAATCTCTGCCGCATCAGCTCCCTTGCTCACAAGATCTCCTGCAAGCTGATAAACATAGGGTGTTGATTTTGGAAATCTGAACGAACCGGTATCCGTCATGACGGCAGCATACAGCGCTTCGGCAACTTCAGGCGTAAACAACTCGCGACCCAACCTTTCCTGAAGCGCGTAAATCAGACCGTAAACAAGTTCACCGGTCGATGACGCATAATTTTCGCAAACCATAACATCACAGAAATCATCTGCGTCGAGATGATGATCAACACAAAGCAGCTTCAAACGACCAATTTCTTTCGAAAAACTCACATGAGGCCACAATGAGCCCATTCTATCCCGTAAATTAGCATCGAGCAGAATGACAACGTCACAAAGTGAGAGTTCCTGAATAGCCTCTTCATCCTTGTTATCGAAAAGAGTTATGGGATATAACTTTTTAAGAAATAAATAGTTGGGAGGAACTTCCGTTGGATTGACGATGGAGACCTCCTTGCCGAGTGCCTTGAGCACTTTTGCAAGAGCAACCTCGCTTCCGAGACCGTCACCATCAGAATTTTCATGGGTTGTAATAATAAAATACTGACCTTCAAGCAGCATATCGATGACCGGAGACCATTCCTCGGCTGTAAGCGTCCGACCATACTCGGGAACTATCATTATTTGGTGATAACTTTAATAAAGCAAAAAACCTAATCTATGCTTTTTTCCCCGTTTTATATAATTTGTGAGGTATACTGTTTTTTTTTCACAAATCCGGCATAAATGATATCAATGACCACAACCCGGCCCAACATCATAGATCTGACCCTCAAAGAGCTTCAGCAAGCAATGAGCATGCTGGGAGAACCCTCATTCAGGGCAACCCAGGTTCACCAGTGGCTTTTCAGCCACTATGCTGCAAGTTTTGATGACATGACCACCCTGAGTCTTGCATTACGCAAAAAGCTTTCTGAAACCTTTTCAATCCATCATCCGGAACTCATTAACCAACTTGAAAGTCTTGAAGAAGAGAGCGATAATCCAACAAAAAAAATCCTGCTGAAACTCCACGATAATGAAATGGTGGAAAGTGTACTCATTCCCTCTGCCGAGAGAAGAACTGCGTGTGTCTCATCTCAGGTCGGGTGCCCGTTTCAATGCCTTTTCTGTGCAACAGGTACAATGGGATTCCGGCGCAATCTCAGCGCAGGAGAGATTACCGGGCAAATATATGCCCTTAATAAGATGGTTGCCGCCAAAGAACCCGGCAAAGCCATCACGAATATCGTTTTTATGGGAATGGGAGAGCCTCTGCTGAACTCGGACAACGTTATTGAAGCCATTCAAACCTTGAGTTCGAGAAATTACAGCTTTTGCCTTTCCCAGAAAAAAATAACCATTTCAACAGTTGGTGTAATTCCTGAAATTCAGCGACTCGGGAAATCAGGCATGAAAACAAAACTTGCCGTCTCACTTCATAGCGCCGATCAGCAGAAACGCGAATCACTCATGCCTTTTGCAGCCCGGCAATACCCGCTGAATGAGCTGAGCAAATCGCTTGCTGAATATACGGCATCTACAGGAATGCCGGTTACCATTGTCTATATGCTTCTCAAAGGAATCAATGACTCTCTTGATGACGCAAAACAGCTTGCACGATATTCAAGAAGCTTTTTATGCAAAATAAATTTGATTGATTACAATTCAATCATTAATATCAACTTCAATCCTGTTTATAATGCTACCAGGGAACAGTTCCAGCAATACCTCTTTAATTCAGGACTGCATGTCACGGTCAGAAAGAGTTATGGAACAACCATTAATGCAGCATGCGGGCAACTGGCAACAACGAGGTATGCTGAACCGCAATAATCTCTTAAAAGTCTCAAATTATGGAGTTGATCGATTTTATTCCTTTTAAAACTGAATTTCAAAAAGCTTGCCAGGGTCTTACCATCAACGCAACGCACACCTCAGAAAAACCTGTTTTTGATGAGCTGAAAGTACGGCGTTACGACAAGCCGGTCTCCGAGATCTCAGATTTTATTCTCAACAAAATTGATCACTGGATAGGCTGGACTCTGATAAGCGAAAAAACGGCTGTCGGCGGAATGAACACCATTCGCGCCGAGATCAGTTCATTTATCCTTTTCGGTTTAAAAATCAATGTCACCTTTGGACTGCTTGAGGAAAAAGATATCAATGACCGCCCCATTACGACGGTCAATGCCAAAGCTGAAACCCGTATAGAATCCCGTGGAGACCTCGGCGAAAGCCGCAGGGCTATCAGAATGATGCTGGGAGCAATGGATTTCGAATTCAGGGAAGAGCAGATCAAGGAAGAGGACTACCAATATCGTTCTCTGGATACGCAAGGTACTGCTGCTGCATCGCAGCAACTCTTTAATGAAGTCCAGTTACAGCATAAACCAAAACCCGAGGGCAGTCCAAAATCAACATCCATCGAGTTCAAGAAAAAACCTGCTGTTCAGACTATCCAGATTAAACACACTTCACCAAGTGATGTACAGCCCACACCGGATAGTTCTCTTCCTCTGGAGACCACCAGTGTTACCGATATCGCTGCAGAAGAAACAACTCCATCGAAGCCAAAAATTATAATTGTGACCACAAAAAAAAACCAATAAAAACAGTTTGATGAGAATAATTTTACTGGGAGCACCTGGAGCCGGAAAAGGCACACAATCGAACTTTATATCAAAAAACCTTGATATACCGCAGATATCGACAGGTGACATGTTGCGTTCTGCCGTCAGCGCTGGAACGCCTTTAGGTATTGCAGCCAAAAAAGTTATGGATACCGGACAGCTTGTCTCCGATGAGATCATTATTGGTCTTGTCAAAGAGCGTCTGACCGAGGCGGACTGTGCCAATGGATGCTTGTTTGACGGCTTTCCCCGGACACTTGCCCAGGCCGAAGCATTAAGAAAAGATGGAATCCTCATTGACCATATCGTTGAAATCAGTGTTGACGATGAGGACATTATTCAGCGTATGAGCGGTCGCCGTGTACACCTCTCTTCCGGCAGAACCTACCATGTACTCTTTAATCCCCCAAAAAGGGAGAATATTGATGATGAAACCGGTGATCTTCTTGTCCAGAGAGAGGACGATAACGAGGTGACCGTGAAAAAAAGGCTTCAAATTTATCATGCACAAACCGCCCCGCTGATTGAATATTATCTGAGCTTGTCACAGACTGGTGCGCCAGATGCTCCGCGTTTTCACAAAATCCAGGGAACAGGAAAAGTTGAGGAGATCCGCGACAGGATTCTTGACGCACTTGTATCCTGAACATCAAAAAATATTTGCTAATAAAAAAAAGTCAGTGCCCAGGTACTGACTTTTTTCATTCATCACCATGTATGCACTGACCGTTTCAGAAAAATTTTTCAGGGGAGAACCGTTTCTTGTCGTGGTACCTGATACTCTGGAACATGATATTCGGCCTGGGTGCATGGTACTGCTTTCTCTTAAACAAGGGAATGGCACGGTTTCGATCAGCTACATTCTAAGCCTCAAAGCGGATGATGACGGGAAAAGTACCGACATTGAACTCTCTGACGTACTCTACGGCGGACGCCCAGTTTTAAGCCAACCCCTTCTGCAACTGACCGCGTGGATGGCTGACTACTATCTTACCAGGAGAATCGACACGCTTACCTGCGCCCTCCCGGCAGCAGTCCGGACAACGGTTCATGATATCGTTGAAATAACCGGCTTTGCTCTGCATGCAGAAAACCCGAAAATCATCAACACAGCTCTCCGGCGTTCCATTTTAAAAATTATAACCACGGAGAAACGGCTGACCGTTCCCCAGCTTCAACGAAGGCTTGGCAAAAAGCAGCTTTACCGCACCCTCTCTGAACTTGAACGGGGTGGCCATCTGTGCCTGACCAAGAGATTTTCAGCCACAACACCAAAACAAAAAACTGCTTACCGTCTTTGTAACCCAGTGTCAGAAGAAGCCGAGCCGAGCCTCACTAATTCTCCGAAGCAGCTTGAGACCCTGAAAGTCCTGGCATCTCTCTATCCTGAATCCGTATTTCCGGAAATTATCGGCGCATCAAGAGAGACTCTCAACATACTGGTAAAAAAAGGGTTTGCCGAAAAAGTTCAGAGAGAGGTGACAAGCAACTTCTCCACCGGCTTTACTGAAAAACCGCAAACGCCAAAAAATCTGACGGTTTTACAGAAAAAAGCACTTGACCAGCTTTGCTGCGCTTTTGAAAAGCAGGACTACAGTACCTTTCTCCTTCACGGTGTCACCGGCAGCGGCAAAACCCTGGTTTATATCGAATTTCTGAAAACAGTCATTGCCGCAGGAAAAACCGCGATAGTTCTGGTGCCTGAAATTGCCCTGACTCCCCAAACAGCAGGCCGGTTTCGTGAACATTTTCATGAGGAGATTACCATTCTCCACAGCGCCATGAGCAACCAGGAAAAGTATGATGCCTGGCACAGCCTAAGACTCGGAAAAACAAAAATCGCCCTTGGCGCCCGCTCAACCATTTTTGCCCCTCTCGACAACCTCGGTGCAATCATTGTCGACGAGGAGCACGATGCTGCCTACAAACAAGACCGAAACCCCCGCTATCATGCCCGCGACACGGCTGTCATGAGGGCAATGTTCAGCAAGGCAATCTGCGTGCTCGGCACAGCAACACCATCATTCGAATCATACCACAACGCCCATAATGGCAAGTACACCCTTGTCAATCTGCCGGAACGGATTGATGGAGCAACCATGCCCGTTATCAGTCTGATCTGGATGAAAGATAATCCAAAGGCTTCTTCTTCAATTTCGGAGCTGCTCTACCGCCAGATAGCGCTTCGCATGGAAAAAAACGAACAGGTCATTCTTCTCCAAAACAGAAGAGGCTTTGCCGGAAGCATCTTCTGCCTTGCCTGCGGCCATATCCCGCTCTGCAAGTTCTGCAATATTCCTCTCGTCTACCACTCTACCCAAAAACATCTCCGCTGCCACTACTGCGGCCATACCGAACGCTTCACTGCATCATGCGAAAAATGTTCATCAACTGAACTCTTTTTTAAAAGCAGCGGCACCGAGCGCATTGAAGAGGAGCTGCAGACACTTTTCCCCGAAGAAAAAATTCTGCGGATGGATGTCGATACCACAACAAACAAGGGCTCTCACGGACGAATTCTCAAAGAATTTCACGACCGCAAAGCCCGAATCCTGCTCGGCACCCAAATGGTGGCCAAAGGACTCGATTTTCCGGCAGTCACCCTTGTAGGAGTGCTCATGGCCGATATCGGGCTTAATATTCCGGATTTCAGGGCATCGGAGCGAGTCTTCTCCCTTCTCACTCAGGTAGCCGGACGAGCAGGGCGTGCATCAAAGCCAGGGGAGGTTTACTTGCAGGTGTACAACCGCGAAAGTGATGTTTTCACAGCTATCCTGCAGGGCAGCTACGAAAAGTTTTTTCTCCAGGAGAGCGCTGTAAGAAAAGAGCTGCTCTACCCGCCTGCTTCCAGGCTTATAAAATTTGAATGTACCTCAGAGGATGAAAAACAGGCTGAAGCCGCAGCGCTCTTTTGCAAAGAGACCCTGTTACAACACCTTCCGGCAGAAAGTGGACGCGTCCTCGGCCCGGCACCTGCAGGTATTGCAAAAATAAGAAATCGGTACCGCTACCACGTACTAGTCAAACTTCTAAACGGCAAGCTTTCACCACCATTTATTAAACAAATGAGTGACGACATTACGGCTCGCTTTCGATCTGGAGGAGTTATTATTAATATAGATGTTGATCCCCAAAACCTCATGTAGCGCAGGAAAAGGGTAATTATTGCTGCGGCAAGGAACTCGCCAGCGAAGAGTTGCTACTGAAGAGTTTTGCAAAAGCGAAAAGAAAACAGCAGAAAAATCTTTAACTTCTCCCCCAAAACCAGTCCGCTCTATTCAGCGACGCTTTTTCCACCAACTATCAACGCGGCACCCCTTTGGCTCTCGACTACTCAACCCTGAACCTGCTCCGTCAGAACCATCCCGCATGGCGATTGTTGTGCGCCCAGCATGCGCCGCTGGTGGCCGGGTTTCTGCATCGGGTCTTTATTGTGCCCAATGTGCGGATTCTCTCGCAGGCCGATCTGGTTGAGGCACTGGAGGATGAGCTTTTTGCCCTGCGCCAGCAACTGGGTGCCGACCAGTTTCCCAATACGGCGCAAAGCTACCTCAATGAGTGGGCCGAGAACGACAAGGGGTGGCTGCGCAAATTCTATCCAGACGGGACGGATGAGCCTCACTTCGACCTGACAGCCTCCACGGAAAAGGCGCTGGCCTGGCTGGAGGGGTTGACTGAGCGTGCGTTTGTGGGCACCGAGTCGAGGCTGCTTACCCTCTTTGAACTCTTGCGTCAGATGAGCACGGGAAGCCAGGCTGACCCGGAGGTCCGCATTGCCGAGCTGCAAAAGCGGCGTGACGATATCGATGCCGAAATTGCCCGCATCCGTGCCGGTGAGATATCGCTGCTTGATGATACCGGCCTGAAGGATCGCTTCCAGCAGTTTCTGCAACTGGCCCGTGAGTTGTTGACCGATTTTCGCGAAGTGGAGCACAACTTTCGTACCCTCGACCGCCGCGTGCGTGAGCGCATTGCCCTCTGGGAGGGGGCCAAGGGGGCGCTGCTGGAGCAGATCATGGGCGAACGTGATGCCATCGCCGACTCGGATCAGGGCAAAAGTTTTCGGGCATTCTGGGACTTTCTCATGTCGCAGTCACGCCAGGAAGAGTTGAGCCTGCTTCTGGAGGAGGTGCTGGCCTTGCCGCCGATTGTCTCCATGCGCCCCGACAACCGTCTGCGGCGTGTTCACTACGACTGGCTGGAGGCTGGCGAGCATACCCAGCGCACGGTCGCCCGCCTCTCCGAGCAGTTGCGCCGCTTTCTGGATGACAAGGCGTGGCTTGAGAATCGCCGCATCATGGATATCCTGCACAACATCGAAACCCGGGCACTTGATTTGCGGGTTGATCTCCCGTCAGGCGGCTTCATGCCTCTTGACGGCTCCTCTGCGGCCATCGAACTGCCTCTTGAAAGAACGCTCTATCGCCCTCCCTTCAAGCCATTGATTGCAGGAGTGGCTCTGGATGAAGGCGATGCGGAGATTGATACCGCCGTGCTCTACGCCCAGGTGGTGGTCGACCGGGCAGAGCTGTTGCGAAATATCCGTCTGGAACTTCAGATGCGCAACCAGGTCACTCTCTGTGAGGTAGTCGAGCGTCACCCTCTGCGCAACGGGCTGGCCGAGCTGGTGGCCTATCTGCAACTTGCCGGAGAGTGGCCACGGACGACGGTGGATGAAGGGGTAGAGGAGCAGGTACAATGGCAAAGCTCGACGGGCATAACCCGTGAGGCCACCTTGCCGCGTATTATCTTATTAAGAAACGGATGATGAACCATACAGAGAGTGAAAACAGCGGGGCCCTTTTTCATGGTCAGGAGCTCGCGTCAATCGTGGTTCCCCTGTTGAAAGGGGTGATCTACCAGGAGGATAACCCTTCATTATGGGGATCGTTACTCAACCTGATGGCTGCCGTTCGCGATTACGTGGCGGTGCTTGGTCTGGAGTTAATCCTTGATGAGTCGGAAGGGTACGCTTTTTTGCGATCAAATTCCGAGGGCGAAACGGAGGGAGCGAACAGCGCGCCCCGACTGATGGCACGCAGGCAGCTCAGTTATCCCGTCAGCCTGCTTCTGGCGCTGCTGCGCAAAAAACTTGCCGAATTTGATGCGGGAGCTGGCGACACCCGTCTGATTCTTTCGCGGGATGAGGTGGTTGAGCTGATCAGGATTTTCCTTCCCGCCGCCAGCAATGAGGTGAAGTTGATCGACCAGGTCGATTCGACGCTGAATAAAATCGCCGATCTTGGTTTTATCCGCCGGTTGCGCGGAGAGAGGCAGATGATAGAGGTGCGCCGGATTATCAAGGCATTTATCGATGCCCAATGGCTGGCCGATTTTGATAAACGGCTTGACGAATACCTGCAACGACCGGTAAAAGGGATGGAGAAAGATGATGAGTGAGGCGGTTGAAACGGGATGTATTGCTGATGACCGGCTGGCGGGTTGTCGCTGACAACGGCTTGAGATAGAAAGCTAAAACTGGTAAAGAGCTGGCAGAGATAAACAAAAAACATAATCCTGCGACATGAATCTCTTCGAAACGCCCAACGGAGGAATTTGTTTGATGCCTCACTATTCACTACATTTGTAGCAATGTTATCCAAAGGGGGAAATTATGGGAATGCCAGTACGAATAGATGATACCTTGTATGGTCAGGCAAGAGCACAGGCCAAGGCTGAGCATCGTACCATTGCCGGGCAGATTGAGTTTTGGGCGATGATCGGACGGGCGGCTCTCGACAATCCAGATTTGCCAATCGATTTTGTTCGGGATCTTCTGGTTGCACGGGCAGAGGAAAAGTCGCAGTCAACACCATTCGTCCCGGAAGGGAATCGTTCTTGATGAATAACGACATTCAGGTTCATCAAAGCACTCTGTTCAGGCGAGCATACAAGCGGCTGCACCCCAACGAGAAGGCTGATGTTGATGATGCCATCGCTGAAATTATCAAAGATCCAACTGTTGGTGAACCAAAAAAGGGCGATCTGGCTGGTGTTTTTGTCTATAAATTCAGGTGTAATGGTCAACTTACCCTACTTGCCTACGAGTATGACGCTGTAAGCCGTCTCATGCTTCTTTTGGGCTCCCACGAAAATTTTTACAGGACACTCAAGCGTTGATGCTGCCCAGTCCGGCGAAAATACCACGGTCGAGTGTGTCAAATTTTATGGTAAACTTCTTATGAACACCAATGCTCAATCGAAATGTGAAAAAGCCAGCAAAAAAAGATAACCAGCTTGACGAATACCGTGCAGCGACCGGTAAAACTGATGGAGAAAGACGATGAGTGAATCGCTTGAAATGGGATTTATTGCCGATGACCGTCTGGCCGGTTTTCGCCTGCAACGGCTTGAGATATTCAACTGGGGCACCTTCGACGGCAGGGTCTGGACGCTCAAACTGGGCGGGAAAAACGCCCTCCTCACTGGTGATATCGGCTCCGGAAAATCGACGCTGGTCGATGCCGTGACTACCCTGCTGGTGCCAAGCCAGCGCATTGCCTACAACAAGGCGGCAGGTGCAGACAACCGTGAACGCACCCTGCGCTCCTACGTGCTGGGCTACTTCAAGTCGGAGCGGCAGGAGAACCTTGGAGGCGGCGCCAAACCGGTAGCCCTTCGCGAATCCAACAGTTATTCGGTTATTCTCGGTGTCTTTCATAACGAAGGGTACGACAAAACGGTGACCCTGGCACAAATTTTCTGGATGAAGGATGCCGCACAGCCTGCCCGCATCTACGCCGCCTATGAGGGCGACCTCTCCATCGCCACCGATTTTTCATCCTTCGGCACCGAAATTTCTACCCTGCGCAAACGTCTTCGCGGCGCTGGTGTTGAGCTGTTTGAGAGCTTTCCGCCTTATGGTGCCTGGTTCCGGCGACGCTTCGGGATTGAGAACGAGCAGGCGCTGGAGCTGTTTCATCAAACCGTCTCGCTCAAGTCGGTGGGCAACCTGACCGATTTTGTGCGCCTCCACATGCTTGAGCCCTTCACGGTT
>CAILRB010000026.1 GCA_903836465.1 uncultured Chlorobiaceae bacterium | reverse complement strand
TAAAGTTCTACATACTCTCTTGTGACGAAAGACCATAAGGAAGTTTGCCCGTTTTCACTGGGGATGATGTTGCAACCCCTATCCACCCCATTATAGGGCGGCGTTCGCTTTCTCCTTAATCCTTTACCCACAGCTTCATGGCCGTTCCTTACGGTTCGATTACCCAAAAATCGGGCGGAGCTATGGGCTTACCGTTTTCCGTGTAATGAATGTGCGAATGAGTTAGGCTCCTTCTTTTCACCGGCGGGAGTTGTTGACAGTGTAAACTCATAGACGATGAATTTACCTTACCCGCTTACCTTTTGGTTCAAGCGTATCAGTAGTTTTCGCTTGTTGTTATTTAAGGCGTTTATTGATGATTCACTTACGTTAGCCATGTCACCCTGCCCCTTGACCCTCTCCGCCTGCTACTGGCAGATTCAGCATTCCCTCACGGGTTCGCCTACAGTTCCCTGCGGGTACGTTTCCCGACTGCTTCACACAGGGTGATTACTCATTCTGCATGTGTCGGTGGGGCCAACTGACGGCACAGTTGGTTCTGCAAAGAACAATTCAATTACACGACCTCACGTCGCACCATCTATATTAACACATAGGGCCTTGTATGCCGCCATACTCTTACCGGAGGATTGCTCAAGCGCCAACGGGGTATAAAGCAGGTTGTGCTGCGAAAGCGTTGGTAGTTTTTTTACAGCCTTCTGACGGCAGGCAAGCTGTTCGGGACATTGCCCGGATTGGCAATTCTTTATTACTATGAAACTGCATGGCAAAAGCTGCCGGGTCGTCGGAGTAGTGTGACGCGAGCCGTGCTTGAATATCCGGGCTTAGCAGGTTGTGAAGTGCTTCGAGGGTCAATATGAAAATAGAATGTTAATATCGCACCACACATATTTTTGATGATAAACCGCATGCTATGGGGCTTTTCCATCTTGTCGTGGATTAGAATAAATGAGAGTGTCTTTGTTTTTGGAATTTGTTTTATCGTGTACTAAAGTGCCAATTTCGACAGGGTTTTTCGAAAATGACGATTCATTTTTTGATGAATTAAATATAGTTATAAGTTTGAAGAAGATAGGTTCCTTCACTAAAAAAATAATGATAAAGCCAAAAAGCATAGCTAATATCATAATTCCTAAAAATAGATTTTTCTGCATTATCTCGAAGAGATCTGTTATGCAGCGTGCCCAATATTTTGGAAAAGTCTCCTTTTGATCCATAAAATACAATATTATTCAAGTGAAATAGTTAAGTCTAATGCTGCTATTGTGCAATTATAAAATATTATTTGAAATTTATCGATATATCCCTGTTTAATAGTATCATTGGATAAAGGAAATTCATACGTCCCATCTTTAGCAGAAAGGTATCCTGAATCCATATTGCAAAGATCATTCATATTTTTTGTTTGCAGGACATTATGGTCAATTTCGAGTTTAAATAATCTGCCTTCATCAAAAATATTTCCATCTGAAGATGCGTTTTTTACTGTTATAATGATTTTTTCTGAGCCACCAAGCATAATTCTCCCATCATTTACAATACCCGCTCCTCCTTTGCTTGCTTTTCCTTTCACTGAAATGCTGTTGCCTCTAATATCCCCATTAAATTGAGATGGTATGTTATTATCCCAAAAAGTTGCCCGGTTTAGGGTAAAAAGAGTTTTTGGTTCTGTCATGTGTGTGATTGTCGCATTATTTTCATTTAACTCAATTTTATTATTTTTTTCCTCTTGTTCTATAATTTGTTGATTACTTAGACTATTATAACTTCGCCAAAGGCCATAAAAAATTAAACATAATAATAATACCCCACCAAAAATCATCAAAATCATAGATTTATTTTCATGATTTTGATTAGGACGTTGATGATCATCTGGATTTTGATTATTAGAAACTTTTGGTATATTATGCTGTGAATATGTATTGCGTTCTAAATCCTGAATTATATTTATATCGTTAAATTTTTTTGCTTCATCGATTCTACTTATAAATAATACTTCATTTTCATTATATAATTTCCTTACGTTTGCCAACTTATTGCCAGAATTTAATTGATTTATACAATCCTCAATTGATCGAGTAAGATTAGAGAAATATGCTGGTATTCTTTCGACTTTTCTTATTGATTCATTTATAATTCTTTCGTTTTCGCGATGCTTTTTTTTAGTAATTTCAACTTGTTTTGTTTTTTCAGATATTACTTTTTTTGTTTCCTCTTCCCATTTCTTTTGTTCACTTTCAAGAAATATAATATAATTACGAGCTTCACGCTTCTGTTCATTTTGAATAGTTAAAATTTCATCATGGAAACTTTTTTCACTACTAATCGCAGAATAAATGCTTCGCTGCCTACAATAGCTAAAAACATCTCTATTGTCAGTAAAATAGATAGAATCATACTTATTCAACAACTCTAATGAGTTTTTAAGATTGTCACATAATGTATCTCTATCAATTCTTGAGTATATAACTAAATTATTATTAGATTCAGACCAATCATCTATATCATCGATATCTCTCAGATTAAAGTTAATTCTTTGGATATCAGATATTGCAGTTTCCGAAATATAGAATTCATCTGAATGATTTACAGTTAAGATATCGTTATTAGTATTATTAGTAACAAGCTCTTTATGAAAAGCTGTTAATTCATGAATTGTAATATTTTCCTCTGCAATACCATTTGAATATGTAATACAAGAACCAATAAATGTCCCTTCTCTTGTAGATTCCTGCTCTTTTGCATAAGTATAAATACAATATGATATTACAGCTAATCCATTTATCAATTCTTTTCTAATGGAATATATTTTTGATGTAGGAAAAACTTTTATTGCATTTGTTAAATCAAAAACTTTAATTTCTTGCACAATAGATTCTCTATCAAAGAGAACGGCTGATTGCTTAAATCCATTTGGATGACCAAAAGTAGCAAATGCGAAGACATAAATATTTTTCATCTAAATAAACTGAATTTTAAGCGTTCCAATAATGTTCCTGGATAATCAAATGGAAAACCAACAATGCTTTTATATAACCAATTTGAAAGCGATTTAGCTGATGCTGTATTAAACTCTTCTATGCAATCCACTAATTTTTCCTCTTTTTTCCCTTGCCTAGTAACCTCGATCTTTTTTGTAATAACAGTGCCAATTGTAAAATAGGTTTTCTGCACTCCATAAGTATCTAAATGTGTGCTTGCCATCGGTAATTTATTTTTTATAAAATCAGCCAGGTGCTTTTTTAACACTTTTCTTTTAAGTCCTATAGTCTTTGATTTATCCCATTTAGAGATCACAAGTACTGCATTGATAGACTGTAAATTAATCCCTCTATTCTTTAATTCATCAAAGAACTCCTTAATTACAGTATCATCTCTCTCAGCTGTATCAAAGCTAGTTACAATAATAATATTTAATTTTATATCTGGCCGAAAAAATACAGCGATATTTTTGTCAAATTCATTTCTAAAACCTTCTTCTTGTGAAATATCTAAATACTTTTCGCCTGAGATTTCCAAAAATGTTAAATCTATTGGAATAACTTTTTTTGATTTATTATTTGGTCTAAATTCAAAATCTAGTCTCGTTAACTGGGTTGTTGGCGTTCGTTCAGGCATAACACCTTTTTTAATTTTTTCAGTTATATCATGCAATAATACTTTCGCATCTCTTTCATTCTCAGTCCCCATTTTTGGTTCTAATGCGCCGACACTGGTTCTTAAGTAATATAGTAATGCAGATAAAATTACAGTTTTCCCTGTTTGTGGAAGTCCAAAAAAGAACACAAAATTACTATTTGCATTAATTATATCACTTTTGGTTCCTTTAACTAATGGAATATTTGGTTGGAGCTTATCACTATCCATTTTACTTGATAATATTTTGTTTTTCATTCCTTCATCATCAAATGATAATGGTTTCTGCTTTTGCTCATTGCTGCCTTCATCATCAAATGATAACGGTTTCTGCTTTTGCTCATTGTTGCCTTCATCATCAAATGATAACGGTTTCTGCTTTTGCTCATTGCTGCCTTCATCATCAAATGATAACGGTGTTGAAATATTGCTAGCGTTACTCATATTTTTCTTATTGATTTATTAGGGAAGTACAATAGGCCCTATTCTTTTATGACCACCTTCTTCATAGTCATCATTTTCATCATTGCCGTTTTCAGAAGCTGGTAAAACATGAATTATTATAATAATTAAAAAGTCAAGCAATATACAAACTGCGAAAACCATAAATGAATACATGCCAAAATTTTTGATTGCATGATCAAAGGCGAAACCAATTTTACCAACTTCTTGAGTTTTCGAAAATACAGGTTCAAATTTAAATTTGTTTTCACCTAATACCGTATTAGCTCTATTTCCTAATTTATTATAGTCAGTTAGTGAGTCATCTATTAATCCTTGAGCATGATTGTCTTGGTCTTTTTTTGACGAAACCAAAAATTCTCTAATATTTTTGTTCCAATTTTCAACGGCTTTGTGTATATCTGTTTTGAGATTTCTTTCATCTGGTGATAAATCCGAAATCATGTTGTCAATTTGGTCCCCCATTCTTGTTGCTAACTCATCATAGTCATTTCCCTTAGGTGTCAGTAAATCAACTCGTTGGCCTGTTAGTTTTTCTATATCCCTGATTAACGATTGAGCTCTTATGCCGATTCCTTGATTTGCAGGGTCTTTGATTTGCTCAACCATTTGTTTTTTGATTATTTCAATATTCTGAGCAGTTCTCTTGTCGTATTTATAACTTAATTTTGATTGTATATCTGTTTCTAAATTATTAAAATTTTTATTTATCCCTCTCAACTCAGAAGTATAAATGTCAGTTCTCATAAATCTTGTATACAATGCATTAAAGTTCGCAATGAAGCAGAATGATGCTATAGAAATATACATCAAAACTATGCTTAAAGTCCCCCTGTTTTTTTGTTTGGCTTTTCTCATTAACAAACATAGGTACAATAATACTAGAGAAAGAACCAATGCAATTATAAATGAAGCTGGTCCAAAAATTTGTTCGAGTCCCATCCACGTTTGGGTAAAACTTACGCTAATTAATAGCACGGCAAGGAATGCTAAAAATAAATCGGTCCCAGTGATTCTCATTATTCTGCTTTTTTTGTTATTTAAGAGATCTTAACTCATTATTACTTTTTCTTATTAATCACATGGTGAATTTACCGTTTCGCGGGTTCCCATGCATATCCAATCACCCGCCCCAGTTTGTCGTATTCGAGTCGCACACGGTGCGTATTTCCAACATTGACAGCAAGAAGACGATTGTTGGCATCATAATTATGCGCCAACTCCAGACCATTCGCACAGGTAATCAAACGGGGCATTCCAGCAAGAGCGCCATCCTTGTGATTATCAAAAGAGGTCTGACCACCATCAAACCCGGTCGTGCTCCGAATCTTGCCATTTTCAAGATTCACGGTAGCGGATTGGCCTCCACGAGTGGTAACAATTTTTTGGATATTTCCACCGTTATCGTAGTTGTAGAGCGTGTTGCCCCAGGATGAATTCACAGCGTCAATACGGCCATCTCCGTTTCGCTTGATATTGTATCCATAGCTTCCTTTTCCATTCGGCGCCTGCTGAACAAGGGCAGAGAGGCCGTTCCATTCGTCATAATTCATCTGGAGGTGTGCGCCGGTATAGTCTCTCAAATCAATCGGACGACCTTGCCGATCAACTTTTGTCTCTTGCCACTCGGTAAGCTTTGTACCAGCCCCGGCTGGATGCAGCATAATGGATGAGAGCGAACCCTGTGCATCGTACTGGAGAGACGCGCCCTGTGCAGGAGTCTCTACGCGGGAAAGTTGACCATCCTGACGCCATTCCTGCGTCAACACGGAACGGCCAAGCTCAGACAAACTGGACAACTTGCCGCTGTTATTGAATTGTGCAGCTATCCATGGCACTCCATTTCGCGCCAAAGTTCTGCTTTTGCCATCAGGCGATTCGACGACCTTTAAAGTCTGTTTGTCCGGTGTTGCCATGGTCATTTCAACACCGCCTGCCGCAGGGTAAGACCATGTCGTGCTGGTTCCATCGGCTACGGCACTGGTTGGCCGCATGTATCGGTCGTATTGCATGACCGTCGTACTGCCACTCTCTTTGCCTCCATTCAGCGACTCTTGTGATGATGCCGTCATTCCATCGGGAGAGTGAGTGATGGTATGGGCGACCGTGACATTACCTGCCTTCTCGGAAACCATCTGGCCCAGAGTGTTATACTGGAACGAACGAAGAATTACAGGTTTGCTGTCGCCAGCTTTGCCCGTCCATGTGACAGCGGTGACCAGTGAACCCGTATAATTGTATCCAACAGTTCCGGCGTTAGAAGTTACTCCTGCTAACCTGCCAGTAGTATCGTATGTGTAGGTTACTTCGACAGGTTTTGCATGTTTATTGTCGAACGAGTTACCTGTCGCTTTTATTAATTTGCCATTTCCGTCATATCCAAGCTTGATCTCTCCAGCAAGCTGTCCACCAATAAGACTTGCAATCCGTGAAACCCGACCTTCACCGTCTCGCTCATAAGCTGTTACCTGGCCTCCAACTTTGATTGCAATGAGATCACCAGCCTTGGTAAAGTGCCACTCCTGACCATTTTTCAAAAGGAGCTTGTGTGTTTCTGCATTTTTGAAGAAATCCGGTCTTCCTGTGGCTAATCCATAGAATGGCCCTTCAGCATCAGGTACCTGCAAAGTGCTTCCCGGCAAATCCATTACAGGACGAATATCCTTGAAACAGGCATAGACGCTGTTGAGTGGAGTCAACAGTTCGTATCCCATTGTGTATGATACTTTACCACCCTCGCGGTTGCCTGGAATGCGAACCTCCTGTAGCCGGAGAAGATCCATCGTCCAGCCTTGACCCAATACCCCTTTTGGACTAAAAAATGAATTGAAACTACGAGAAAGTTGTAATTCACTCCCGCCAGCGACGGGAACTGCAAGATCAACTTCATCAAGCCGACAAGGGCCCAATGCCTGTGTCTCGGTACCGGGAATAGAGACAACCTTATACTCTTTGTTCCCATCAGATACCCGATTGACCGTGAGCGGAACTGGCGAGGCATCCGTGATTACCCTCTCAAGACGCTCTGCAAGCTTGACACTGCGATCCACCTCATTGCGAATATCAGCAGGTGCTTTGGCCACATCACCAGAAGTTGAGTATGTTTTAACGGATCTGCTTTCAGGTGAGAGTTCCACCCCACCGAAAACTCTTGCTGTATGGATAGTGCTGCCCGAAGATCGCTGCCGAGTTACTTCAATGGCTGGCGTAACGTGCTCAAAAGGTACTTTACGAACATCGTAGTCGTGCATCCAGAACGGCATGGGGACACCCTGATCGCGGAGCTTTTCCGCCACTGCGGTCAAAAGCGCGATTCGGCGCAACTCCGTGAAAACCGGCACCGGTTTGGTCATGCCAGACTCCTTGGGAGGCGTGAGATACTGCTCCCCACCGATGGCGTCATAGTTGGTAGTAAACCAGGAGGTGAATGCCTGAGCACCAAGAGAGGAGTTGCCTGTCAGATCGTCCACCAGTTTGCCGTTCTGCCACCGCATCTTCTGCGTCTTGACTTTGAGAGGAACGTCAAAGAGCGTCAATTCCTTGCGAGACCCCTCATAGCGGCGCGATTCAGCGGGAACAATCCAGAACCGTTCCCAAATGCCTATTTTCTGAGCCTCTTGCAGGTTGCCTCCACCGAAGTACGTTGTTTCCAGAACATTGGCATAACCAGGCACGCGGCTTGCGATATCCTTTTGGGTGATATTGTCCACCCCCTGACCGTATCCTTTCATCAAGCGGTCAGCCTCATACAAAACCCAGCCGACATAGGTATCCTCCGTCGCCTTGCTGTGTCGGATAACCATCGGTGATGCGTTCGGATTGTTCGGATTGGGATCAATCGTCACCGTCGGCCCCTCGCCATTCAGATAGACCGAACGAAAGACCGTGACCACATCGTCCAGCCGCAACGGCGGCAGCTTAATGTTTCCGCCCTCTTCACCAACGAGAACAAGGTTGCCATTGGCGTCGGTACGAACACCTTTCAGTTCCCCTATTCCTTCGAGCATTCTGCCTGACCCACCAAGATAGACGCCACCGACTGTGGATGGAGAAAAACCACCACCACCTGGGGGCCAATGACCACCTCCGCCGCCACCACCACCTGAAGGCCAATGGCCACCTCCGCCGCCACCACCACCTGGAGGCCAATGACCACCTCCGCCGTCACCACCACCTGGAGGCCAATGACCACCTCCGCCGCCACCACCACCTGAAGGCCAATGGCCACCTCCGTCACCTCCATCACCTCCGTCACTTCCACCACTAAGGCTAGCTTTTGTTTTTTGTTGCAGTCTCCATGAAACAATCTCAGCGGCTGACAGAGGTCGTGAGGATGCGTGAACAGGTACACCAAAATTCTGTTCGTTTGGGAAAGGGTGCTCTAGTGCCATGATAGATCTACCCTTACCTTTGAAGTACCACTGGATGTTTTTGAGGTAATCTTGCCCTTCACCCGTTATTTCGTTTAAGGCAAACAATGAATGTCCTTTTTTAGGCGCATAATATATATCTCTTACAGTAAGATTGCCTTTTGTCTGAGTTACGTCCTCGCCTGGGGCTTTGTGAAATCGATATATGTTGATTTTTGAATTACCGCTCCCTCCAAATTTATAGCTAAAAACTAAGCCTACAGCGGATGAACCAGAGATGGGTCCCATTTGGGCAACATGACTAAGAATATTGAGGTTTGGGATGATCTCGTCATTAATAAAAATGTTAACCTCTTTCACACTACTAATTGCGCGGATGAATTTCTCTGACTTAACATACCAATCTGAGTTACCACCAGGGGGTGCATATAGGTTAAGTACATTTGCTCTGAGTGTTCCATCTGATAAAAGGTTGATTCCTGCGTCGACACCCTGACTATGTAGGTCTAAGCGATCAATTTGGTATTTTCCGTTTAGCTTTGTACTTCCTCTGAGGTGCATTCCGTTCACAGGGATTCCCATATTGACCAGAGGTGCTCGAAACACATCTAAAACAGTTCCATCTGGGCTTGATGCAAGCACTTGTTCGTATATTCGCCCAAATGGGTCTGTCAGATTGTTTTTCCGCTCAATCTTTGCGTAATCTGGACTATGAAACACCCCCAAGATCAGCATATTTTCTACGTATTTTCTGTCTGCATCTGGATTTGGCCCATTGACATATTCCAAAAATTCGTACGCACGTTTTTCACTTAACCCATCAAGGTCAAAGAAGTTTACCGGATCGTTGTAACAGTAACTATATAGAGAAAGACCCTTTGTTGTAATTGCAGGACTCCATTTTTCCGGATCAGGCTGTAGAAAGCTTCCAAGCATTGGAGCATAAGCCCGCGCCGTAGTCAGATAACTCCCAGCCTGATCATCCCGAAAAAGCCCGGCAAATCCAGGCGTCAAGGATGCGGATCGCTCTGCATTGACCGGAACACCAAAAGGATCATAATCGCACGTACGGCTCACCTTGCCTTGAGCATCCGTTACCATTCGTACAGAGCCCAAGTGATCGTGCAGCAGCCACTCAATCTTGCCGTTTCGTACAAGCGCAAGTGGAGTATCGCCCTCCCATATTACAAGCGTACGCACACCGCCTTCATCAATAACCAGCGGGTGCCCGATGCGCGACAACGGATCGGGGATAAAGCGCGTCTCTCCTGATGTGCTCTTGCGAACAACAAGCTGGCCATTGCCATCATAACGGTACTCGGCAGATTCGTTGCCCGACTCCGCCTTTGCCAAACGACCATCAGGGCGATAGGCATACTTTCGGGCAACACCGTTCAGTGTAGCGCTGGTCAGGTTGCCACAGGCATCGTACTGAACTGGCTTCCCATCCAAACTGGTCAACCGTCCTGCCCAATCATAGTTGCAAAGCTGTGCAGGACTGCCGATTGTTGTTGCCTTTATGCGGTTGCCTGCCTGGTCATACTCGTATCCATATTCGCGTCCACCGGAGCCTGTTGCGCGAACAAGCCTGCCCATAGAATCGTAAGCGTACTGCCATGTAAATTTACCTTGCCCGCCAGAGTATTCGTTAATAGCGGCAATCCGACCATCAGGGCCATGCGAATATTGATATTGCGCAAGTACAGAATATTGTTTGGCATTGAGCTGGTTTGAAAAGCCGTGAGTAATCTCGTCCAACTCCCCGTTCAACTGACGTTTCCAGATAGTTCTTATCCCATTAGGCAGAGAGCGTACAACAGTATTCTGACCAGTCTGGTAGTCGTATGTGATTATTCCCGCAGGTGTCTCAATTTTCGCGATACGACCAAGGAAATCGTACGTCCACGCAATGCGATAGAAATTGCCGATGTTGAGTTCGACCAGTCTCCCTGCATCATCATAGCTGTATTTGATTGGTGCAGAACCCTTGCGATCAACAGCATTCAACTGCCCACGATTATCGTAGTGATAAGCAACCTCGCCCTCACCATCTTTCATGGTCTCCACTTTCCCGTCCGCATCGAACTGCCATGTAACGGGGGCTCCCTCAGGAGGAGCTTCGGTTACAGCGCGTAATGAGCCGTCGGATGATGGTGTGTAGGTGTATGCGTAGCCCTCCCGGCAGGATCAATGCTGCGGGCGATCTGTCCCTGCTCATTATACTCAACCCGCCACGAGATCCCTTCGCCGTAAGCGGTCGGCATAAGAGACCCTGAGTTTTTGTTTATCAGAGAATATGCTAAGATGGATAGCAAGACTACAAGGAGCAGCCCCGCAACTACTCTATTTCGAACTGAATTGTACCAACGCGTTTCAGGCATAATGGTAACAGTCTTTCGGTTGCTGAATTCCTGAAATAAATTTTATCAGGGATTATACACGACCTTTACCGTCGCATACTCCGCACTTCACTACGCCGGAGCCGTTACAGTTCTTGCACTGGTGTGAACCGCCCAAAAAGTCTTGGACCCGTCCACTGCCTTTGCATTTAGGGCATTTGACCGATCCTTTGCCGTTACATGTTTTACAGGTTGATGTTGCCATTGTCCTCAATCTCCTTTTGGTGGATGAGTGTTATGCCAAAAATCAGTAGGAATTTATTGTAATCAACGACCCCGAAGCAGGGCTTCGAGGAATATGTTCATATAGGGATTAAAGTTTAATGTTTTAAGTGCTTGTTAAGCAATTTATAGGCATTTGCTTTAATCCTGTATATGTGCCTAACTATGTAATCACAGTTTACAAAGTATTATTGTCAGTTCTAAGCAGTAACCTTTTAATATTTTAGATTTTTGAAAAAATTTAATCAGCTTATTTGATTCCGTTTTTCTGGAAAACTTGGAAATCCGATAGCAAATTCATCATTTTGTATTCCAAAACATGTTTTTCACATTGCATTTTAAAATTTTATGCCCCAACCCGGATTGAACAATTACTTTGAACTGGCCTTTGATCTTGATGCCGACCTTCACGAACTCTGCATCGCCCTGCTTGCCGGCGAGGGGATAGAATCTTTTCTTGAAGAAGATCACCGACTGCTTGCCTACCTGCCTGAAGCCGAATGGACAACAGAAAAAGAACAGGCCATCCGCACCATGCTGCAGGAACGGCTGGGGAAAGTTCCCGACCATCAGGCAACCCTGATCGCCGACAGGAACTGGAATGAGGAGTGGGAGGCAACCCTTGAGCCCATCGAAATATCCGATAGGCTGCTGATTGTGCAGAAAGACAAGGGCCTCCAGGGAAAACCGGGTCAGATCGTCATCGAGATCAACCCGAAAATGTCTTTCGGAACCGGCTACCATGCCACAACGCGCCTGATGCTGCGACAGATGGAACAGCTCGACCTGAAAGAGAAGAAAATCATGGATATCGGCACCGGCACCGGCGTGCTTGCCATTGCCGCCCGCAAGCTTGGCAATAATCTGCCCATTCTCGCCTTCGACAACAACTCATGGGCGGCAGAAAATGCGGCTGAGAATATTTTAGAAAATAATGCGCCGGATATCCACATCAAGCTGCTTGATGCTGAAGAGGATCTTGTGGCAAATCTGAAAGAGGGGTACGACCTGATTCTGGCCAACATCAACAAAAACGTTATCGACCGCATTCTTCCGGCAATTCGCAAATACGCCCCGGCCGCCCCGGTACTGCTCTCCGGTGTACTTGTCTATGACGAACCATGGCTGAAAAGACTGAGCAAACAGCTTGGCTATGAGATGGTGAAGACAATTTACGAAGATGAGTGGCTTTCAGCTTATATACGACCCCTATGATAAAAAGAGTCTCCTGTATTGATATCGGCACCAATACCGCCCTGCTGCTGATAGCCGACCTTGAACCGGAAAGTGGCGCCATCCAGCCAGTTTTCCACAAACAGACCATTCTGCGTCTTGGAAAAAATGTCGATGCAGAGAAAATTATTGACCAGGCTGCCCTCCGGCGACTCATCGACTGCATGGTTGATTATCGCGGGATAAGCGATGCTCATAACTCCGAAACCATCATTGCCGCAGGCACCAGCGCCCTGAGAGACGCAAAAAACCGCATTGAGATTATTGATGCCGTTGAGCGTGCATCAGGAGTTCCCATTCACTGTATCTCAGGCAAGGAGGAGGCAGAACTCACCTTTTGCGGCGCCATTGCAGGAATGAACGAGCTGCCGGAGCTTTTCACCGTTATCGACATTGGTGGCGGCAGTACCGAAATCTCTATGGGCTCGCTTGAAGCTATAGAGGAGAGTGTCAGTATTGATATCGGCTCGGTGCGGTTAACGGAACGATTTTTTTCCACCCTCCCACCTTCGCCAGAGGAGTTTGCCGCTGCCAAAGCGCACATCAATCAGCTCTTTACAGCAAATATTATCCCCTTTTTTGCCGGACGAGAAAGGGTCTACGGCGTAGCCGGAACGCTGACCACCATTGCGCAGGTGAGCCAGGGGCTGAAACACTTTGATGCCTTGAAGGTGCACAACTATCCACTCCAGTATCAGGATGTACACGACTTTCTCGAAAAGCTTAAAGTAAGCGCCCTTGAGGAGATCATAGAACTCGGGATTCCCGACGGGCGCGCCGATGTTATCACCATGGGAACCCTGATTCTGCACCAGTTCATGCGCCTGCTTGGTGTCGGAGAGATCCGGGTCAGCATTCAGGGACTGCGCTTCGGCCTTGCACAAAGGGAGCTGCTTCGTCTCCGGGGAAACGTCTGAGCATGGGTTGACTCATTGTACCTTTTGTCATCCCCCTGGGAACGCCGAGATCCAGCTCGGCATCTTATCCTCTTTTTCTGCAGCGCCTGGCCTCGGCAGTCCAAGGTACAGGTTGATACATTCTCGTTATAATTTATTAAAGAAATCGGGAAGCATTCCATTAACGAGAACCATGATTTTTCGACCTCCCCAATTAAATTGCCTTGTATTTATATATCATAAAAGCATAAATTGCCTTGTAAATTAAAATATCCGATTTAAGGTTACTTCAACCAAGGCACATGCTTCGATTTATTGATAACGATCTTCGTCGCTGGCAGGAAAGCACACGCCGCAAACCTCTCATCCTTCGGGGCGCTCGTCAGGTCGGCAAAACCTGGTCACTCAAAGAGTTTGGAAAAACCCGGTTTGAATCTCTTGCTCTCGTCGATCTTGAGCGAAATCAACCCCTGCGCAAGCTCTTCGATGGCGACCTGAAGGTAACGCGCATCTGCTCCGACCTTGAAGTTATTCTCCAGCAAAAGATCACACCGGGAAAAACGCTGCTCTTTTTTGATGAGATACAGGCATGTCCCCGAGCCATAACAGCCCTGCGCTATTTTTATGAGGAGATGCCGGAACTGCATGTTGTGGCCGCCGGTTCGCTCCTTGAATTTGCGCTTGAAGAGAGTTCTTTTCCTGTTGGCAGGGTTCAGTTTCTCAATCTCTATCCACTCTGTTTTGCTGAATATTTGGAGGCCATCGGTAACGCCCCTGCGGCAACGGCTGTTTTGGGTCATCCGGAAGAAATATCACCTGCGGTGCATGACCTGCTGCGAGATGAGCTGAAACGTTATTTCTTTATTGGGGGAATGCCTGCGGCTCTCAAGGCATACCTCGGCAACAACTCCTTGCGTGATGCCTTTGAGGTCCAGGAAGAGCTTGCCGAGTCTTACAGAATGGACTTTGCCAAATACGCTCCGAGAGTTGACCGTTTCTGTCTCGACTCTGTCTTTACCTCTCTGTCGCAGCATATCGGAAAACAGATCAAATATGCACGACTGGGGGAAGGGTACAGCAACCCGACACTGAAAAAAGCATTCGATGCCTTGTGTCTGGCTCAAGTAGCCCGAAGAATCCCTTCGGTCGATCCTTTAGCGCTTCCTTTAGGAGCAACGGCCTCTGTCAAATTATTCAAGGCGCTCATCCTCGATATTGGATTGATGCGCTACCTCTCCGGTATGCCGAACGATATTGAGTATGCCAAAAGTGACCTGCTCGCCATCTATCGGGGAGCTATGGCAGAACAATTCGTCGGGCAAGAGATGCTGGTGGCTCAGCAGGGCAGCCTTTATTACTGGGAACGACAGGCAAAAAACAGTTCGGCTGAAGTTGACTATCTGGCTGTTCTGAACGGCAAGATTCATCCGGTTGAAGTTAAAAGCGGCGCCACCGGCAGTTTGAGAAGCCTGCACCTCTTTCTTGCTTCATACCCGGAGTGTGGCAACGCGCTGGTCTTTTCCGATCGCCCATACGCAGATCTTCCAGAGCAAAAGATCACCTTCCTGCCGCTGTACAGCACTTTTGCTGCCACAAAATGAGAGTAACCGGGAAAAACTTGGGCACTTCGATGATGATGGTAAGGGAGATAGTTGCAATCATCCGTATCAGCATCCAATGGAAGCGCTTCAGCCTTGCGAATAGGGAGCAGCTTCGTCTCCAGGAATACATCTGATCGCATAGATGCAGAGCGGATGGCCCGCAGCATCCCTGGTAAAAAAGAGAAAAGCCCTCTCGCTCTCAAGAAGCCTATATTTTTTCCGAAGCTCTTCCGCCGAAAGGGGAAAATCGCGCCGCTGGATGCTTGCCCCTGCAATGGCATGGCGCTCAAGAAATGCCCTGAAGCTTTTCGGCTTGTAAGGAACACACTCAACCACCCGGAAACTCCTGCCGGGGAAAGCCTCAATTTTGCGGTCACTGGTGAGATAATCAACGCTCTTATTCACAAACTGGAGGCCAGAATCCCGCGCAAGCACCGCCGAAAGCCTTGCCTTGATAATGGCCGGATCAGGCTCATAGAGATACTCCTTCACCGAAGCAGCAACCACTTTCGGCACATCACGACCCCCGACAACCTCAGTTATCTCCTCCGAATCGGAGTTCAGACAGACCGCCTTTACCTGCACGGGCCCATCCGATGCGTACGCGCGCTCAAGCAGCAGCAGAATCTCCTTGCATTCACGATCAACCGACACTACAACAATCGTGTGCAGGGCTGGCAACAGCTTTTTCAGCCCGCCGATTTCCAGCGCCGGAGAGGCCTTGATGCAAACCCTCTGCGCATGACGGAGCAGCAGATCATGAGAAGCCACAACATCCGGACTTGCCGCCTCCAGCGCTATGGAGCGACGACCCTCTTCACGGCGTGCAGGATCAACATAAATCCAATCGAAAGAGTTATCCGGATACTCCGCAAGCAGACTGATGCTGTCACCGTTCTTTACCTCGACATTGTCAACTCCGGCCACCTTCAGGTTATGCTCAACCACGGCACAAAGCAGTGAATCACGCTCGCAGTAAACCACCTCCTGAAACGTTCGAGCCAGAAACATTGTATCAACACCAAGGCCTCCGCTTAAATCGATGAGCTTTTTCCCTGACATAAGCGAAGCTTTGTATATAGCCGTACGCTCCCCGGAAGATTGCTCAAGCGCCAACGGGGTATAAAGCAGGTTGTACTGCGAAAATATGGGTAGTTTTTTTACCGCTTTCTGACGGCAGGCAAGCTGTTCCGCCATTGCACGAATGGGCAACTCCTTGCGGCCATGAAACTGCATGGCAAACGTTGCCGGGTCGTCAGTGCCATACTCGGCCAGCAATGCCTGAATGCCAGATTGCAAGAGTATTTTTAGTTCGTCGTGGGTCATTCAGCTCTCTTCAAAATAGTCCGAATCAAGCCGTTTGAGCTCATACACGGCATCTGTGGCAACTGCTACGCCAAAATCAATCATGAAGTCAGCCAGCTCACGCCCACTGACCAGAATGATTTTACTCTCTATAGCTTTGACAAACTCATGAGCGCTTTTTGAAAAATCAGATGTTGTAATAAAAATGCCTTTTCGGGCACGCTTGCCTTGTAAGGCTCCGGCAAACTTCTGAATTTCTGGTCGGGAGACTGTAGTTTCCCATCTCTTTGCCTGAATATAAATGATGTCAAGGCCCAACCGATCTTCTTTGATGATACCATCGATACCTTCATCTCCACTTTTTCCGACAGCTTCACCCGCATCTTTTATTGAACCGCCATAGCCCATTTTTACCAGCACATCAACCACAACTTTTTCAAAAAAAGCTGGTGAAGATGATTTCAACTGAACGAGAAGCTCACTCGCAAGACTTTCACGCAGTACCATGTACGCATCTTCCAGGCGTTCTGCTGGAGTCTTTGCTTCCTGCTCTTTTGATGTTAAATCTTCAGTGATCTGCTTATTCTGATGTCCCTCTTTGACTGAACGGTATTCTGGAAACTTGCGAAGAAATGCCAGATTGATTGCTTTCGGGGATTCTCCCAGTACAGCCATTCCCCTTTCCGTGATTCGAGAAACGCCCCGTCGCACATTTTCGAGAAGAGATGCCATTTTCAAATGTGCCTTTGCCCAAGCTACACGATTATCAAAAACACGTTGCTGAGCACTTGGCAACATTTGCTTCAGCTCTTCAGGAGTTAATCGATACTCTGCAGCCAATGCCTCGACCATTTCCCGACCGGTGTGTTCTTGTCCGTCACCGCAAAGTTTAAGCAGAGGAAGCATAATGCTCTGATAATCAGGAATCGGCATGTCATTTTTACGTTGTAATTAAATCAATACTTTATCGGACGGTAGCAGAAAGTATTCGCTTAATTCCGGTTTGATCACTATTTCGATAATACTCGAAATGTAATGATTGTCTGCATCAATACTCTGAGGGCAACATAATGTGAAGGTTGGAATGGGGAGATGGACAGAACAGTTTGCTCTCTCAAAAGTAATCAGTATGGTAAAAGGTATGATGAATTTATGAAGGGAACACGTATGGGAAAATTAAAGCGGATATATTTTCCGGGATCTGACCGGACAGCTTCAGAAAAAACCGTCCGCAAGTGGTTTAATAGAACAGGGAGAAGCCAGCTACGATGGCATTCGAATTGATTCCTGCATTCGGACGGTCGGTAAGTCCTGCATGTGAGATATGCCTGAAGCGGTAACCAGCATAAATGGCCGTTCTCTTCGATATTTTGCACTGAAGTCCTGACCCTACCTGATCAAGGAAGTTGTAACCAGCATCACCCTGCTCGGCACTCTTGATAGACAGGTACATGGGGGCAAAGCTTGCTTCGGTAAAAAGATCAACCGATGCTGACAGGGGATGAAGATAACGTAAACCGATAGTGCATCCGGTTTCAATTCCACCTTTCGGATCGGCAATGGAATTGACAAATGGTTCAAGAACCATCTGCAAGGTACTCTGACGACCTTCCATACCGACAAGAGAATTCATGTTGAACCCGATCCTGACAAAGGTTGGATAAAGCGCAAGATTAACTGGGTCACGTTTCAATCTTCCCCATGCATAACCTGAGCCGACACCGATTTCATTAAGATAAACACCTGATTTTTTCCCGTTCCCCAGCTCAACCGCAACCGCATCCACATCACCAACAGCAAAACTGAAGAGCGTCAGCACTGAAAAATGAGCAACTTTGATAAAATATTTCATTCTGTCCCTTGAGTTATAAGAGTTGAGGAACCTAAAGCACCTCTCTTATTTAAAGGAGAGAGATGCAATAAGTTCCAAACAGGCTAAAATATCAGCTAAATAGTCACGGATAAAAGAAGGAAAGGATGAGATAATGAGAAAACGATAAGCGTACAAGGGCTTTTGGTAAGGCAGAAACACAAAAGCCCATCAATATGAGATGGGCTTTTGGTATAAAAACTCGGCGACGACCTACTCTCCCGCTTTTAGGCAGTACCATCGGCTCTCCAGGGCTTAACTACTCTGTTCGGAATGGGAAGAGGTGATCACCTGG
>CAILRB010000025.1 GCA_903836465.1 uncultured Chlorobiaceae bacterium | reverse complement strand
TGCAATAGTTGCACTGGATATTGCATTTCGGCGCAACAGGGAGGTGAATGCGTCCGAACTTGTGTCGTGACGAATCGTTAAAACAGGGGTGGTTTGCAAGTTTAAGTGTCATAATATCCTCCCTTACATATAAGTGTAGCCGATTGATGAAGCATTCTGCCGCTGTTCGATAACGGTGTTGACTATTCGGTCAAAGAGTTCCTGGGTACCACGGTAGCCAAGATGGTGCATCCGTTGCCCACCAAACCTGTCGTGAATCGGGAACCCGAGTCTGAGCAGCGGGATATTATTTTTTCTTGACATGGTATACCCTTTGCTGTTGCCGATAAGAAAATCGGGTTGGAGTATTTTCGCGTCATCCTCAATATCAACGAAGTCAACACCTTCGCGTACTTTGATGCCGAGTTCATCCATGTCAGGGACCAGTTCCGCAATCCGTTTTTTCATCAGTCCACTTTTGCCGCCTGAAGCGCAGAGCACAGGCACCATGCCGATCTCGCGGAGGAAGACGGTCATGGCGATGACCAGATCCTCTTCGCCGTAGAGGATCACTTTTTTCTCGAAAACATATTTATGGCCATCAGCATAGGCATCAACGAGCCGCCGCCGCTCATCTTCATACTTTTCAGCTCGTTTCTCGCCGGTCAACGTTTCGAGCAGGCTGAAAAATTTGTCGCTCCCATTGATACCGATAGGGAGAGGGAGATGATAAGCCGGGACCCCAAACATCACATCCAGATATCCGGCTGCCGATTTTGAGGCTTCAATTGTTGAACCAAACTCAATACTTGCCATGGCACTGGCAGCCGTTGCAATGGCGCTGGCTGGTGTGCCACCTGGTGGTATACGATGGTACTCACCCCACGGTCCGCCATCCATGGTCTGTGAATAGTCGGGCAGCATCATGTACGGCACTCCGAAATCTTCAAGAATTTCCTTCAGATAACGCAAGTCAGCAGGCGAGACCATGTTCGGAAAAAGGTTGATCAGCCTCTGCCATGGCATTTTTTCCGCCAGAGCTTTCACCGAAGCATGGACAGCGGCATGAAATCCGTCGATATGGCTGCCCTGATAGCTTGGCGTTGAGGCATGGATCAAAATCGGCATGGGCGAGCCGTTTTTGAACTCTTTTTTATACTCCCTCAGAATCATTGGCACATCGTCTCCAATGGTTTCGCTCAGGCAGGTGGTCGCCACACCAATAACGTCTGGCTTGTACTGGTCGCTGACGTTTTTCAATCCGATTTTCAGGTTATGGCTGCCGCCAAAGACCGCAGTCTCCTCATGAAAGTTTGATGAAGCAATATCAATCGGCTCTTTATAATGGCTGATCAAATAACGTCGTATATAGGTTGCACATCCCTGGGAGCCGTGCAGGAATGGGACACAATTCTCTATTCCCCGGAAGGCGAGGCATGCACCAAGAGGGTTGCAAAGTTTGCAGGCGTTCTGGGTTGCTGTTTTTGCGTGTTCGTGTTTCATAGGGAGCCTCCTTTTCTTGGAGCGAACTGCCATACCGGGCTCATGACCGATTGATAGACCTCCAGTGCAAAATTGTACATGCCGATAAATCCAGCGAGAGGGATCTTCCTCTCATGGTTATGATCACAGAACCCGATACCAAGTTTGAAAGCGATTGGCCGCTCTTTGACGCCGCCGATAAGAAGATCGGCCCCTTTTTCAAGAATAAATTTTGAGAGCTCGACAGGGTTTGAATCGTCGACAATCACTGTTCCCTCATCGCACATCTCCTTGAGTCTGGCATAATCGTCCTTGTTGCCAGTCTGTGAACCTGCCAGAACGACTGACATTCCGATTGAACGAAGCGCCTTGATCAGTGAAAAGGTCTTGAATGCGCCACCGACATAGATGGCTGCCTTTTTGCCTGTCAGCGCTTTTTTAAACTTCTGGAGTGAAGGATAGAGTGTTTTCACCTCTTCACTGACAATCTGTTTTGCTGCTTCCATAATATCTGGCCGGTCAGGAAATTTGACGGCCACATCATAGAGCGATTTCGACATATCCTCAATGCCGAAATAGGAGACACGAATGTAGGGAATCCCGTATTTCTCCTCCATTTCTTTGGCAAGCCAGGTCATTGAGCCTGAACACTGTACCACATTGAGCGTTGCGCCATGAGCGCGTCGGACAGCGTCGATACGTCCGTCGCCAGTCAGGGTCGCGACCACCTCAATGCCCATTTTTTCGTAGTATTGCCGGATAATCCAGGCTTCACCGGCAAGGTTGAATTCGCCGAGGATGTTAATACTGTATTTGCTGATATCCTCGGTTGATCCCGTGCCGATAAGCTTCATCAGAGCATGGCAGGCAGCTTTATAGCCATCTTTTTTGGTGCCCTTGAATCCTTCAGAATGGACTGGAAGCACCGGAATCCCTGTTTCTCTTGCTACTTTTTTGCAGACGGCCTCAATATCGTCGCCGATAAGGCCGACAATGCAGGTCGAGTAGATAAAGGCGGCCTTGGGTTTGTACTGCTCAATCAGCTCGATCAGCGACTTGTAGAGCTTTTTTTCTCCGCCGTATATAACATCCATCTCCTGCAGGTCGGTAGAAAAACTCAAACGATGAAGTTCCGGCCCCGATGAGACTGCTCCACGAATGTCCCAGGTGTATGCGGCACATCCGATAGGTCCGTGAACCAGATGAATGGCATCGGCTACCGGGTAAAGTACAACCCTTGAACCGCAGAAGACGCAGGCACGCTGGCTCACTGATCCCGAAAGGCTGGAGGTGTCACAAGCGATATCAGCTTGAGCTACACCACTGTTCTTTTCGAGGACCTGCCTCTCTCTTCCCTCAAGAATACCAATACGATCCATAGCCATACCCTTAAAATATTGTTGTGGGATCTCTTCCCCCTTGCTACCCTTATGCCGCTCCTCCGGGGACGAAGAACAATTGTTTCCATGCCCCGCAGGTGCAGCTCTCTTCATCTCTTTCTCTTCTCTTTACATCACCAGCTCAAACTTTTCCTCAAGCGCATCACGATCCTGGCGATCCATGATGACATTCAGAATCTTTTCAAGCAGTCTCAGGCTGCCGCCGTACCCGACATTCGGGAAGTAGCTGTGGCCGATGCGGTCGAGGATCGGGAAGCCAAACCTGATAAATGGAATATCTTCATCACGGGCCATATACTTGCCGTACGTGTTTCCAATCAAAAGGTCAACAGGATCGTTCTTCATCCACTGGTGCAGCAGGAACATATCTGCCTGAAGCCCGCTCTTGAAGTTTGTTTCCGGTGACCTCTCGTCAAGAAGCTGGCGCATCTGCTTCTCGAACTTCTGTCCAGGTGTGCCGCTGACGATATGTACTGGCTTCATGCCAAGGTCAAGCAGAAACTCGGTGAGGGGCAAAATCTGATCCGGGTCACCAAAGAGCGCAACCCGCTTGCCATGCAGATACTGCTCCATGTCGCACATTACATCAACCAGTCGTCCTCGGTCAGCCGTAATCTCATCAGGCACCGTTACTCCGGCAACCTTGCTGATTCCCATAATGAAACGGTCAGTTGCTGTGAGGCCGATTGGTATGTCGAGCGTTTCAAACGGCACTTTGCACTTTTTTTCAAGCGCGATTGCCGCAGGCTCGGCGCTGATGCTTCCGAGCGCCAGTGAAGCGATGCTGTCGCCGCTGCTCTTCAGCTCTTCCACCGTTGTGCCACCTTTTGGATAAAAGACATGCTTGCCCGTTTGCGGTGCATCAAGAACGTCTGAAGTGTCAGGAAAGAGCACAATGTTGATGCCCATCACCTTCGCCAGGCGTTTGATTTCGCGCATATCCGAAGGCTCCATCCATCCGGCAATAATGTTGTACTGGCTCTTTTTGACACCGGTTGACTCTGCAAATTGTGTCGCCATCCCGGCAACCATGTTGGAGTAACCGGTGACGTGCGAACCAATAAAGCTTGGCGTACTGGCATAAATCACATACTTGCCTTCCGGAATTTTACCGTCATCTTTTGCCTTTTTCGTGATCTGCTGCAAGTCATCACCGATAGTTTCGCTGAGGCAGGTTGAGTGCACCGCGATGATATCTGGATCATAGACCGCGAAGATGGTGTCGATGGCGGCAAGAAGGTTTGCCTGGCCACCGAACACCGAAGCTCCCTCGGTGAACGAACTTGTTGCCGCCATAACAGGCTCTTTGTAGTGGCGGGTCAGGGTGCTCCTGTGATAGGAGCAACACCCTTGTGAGCCATGGCTGTGAGGCAGACAGCCGTGAATTCCAAGCGCGGCATACATGGCGCCGATCGGCTGGCAGGTCTTTGCCGGGTTGATCGTCAGCCCCTCGCGCACTTTAACCTCTTTTGATGTGTGTCGTAATAGCATAATTCAATAGTCTCCGTTTTCCATTCATTACTGTGTCACGTAACTGGCCGCAAGTTCTCCACCTTTCCCGTTGCCTGCTGTTTCCCATGGCGCCTTGATCAGCTTCCATACCGGGTTGTTTACCATACGATCAATGTCTTTGTAGAAGTTTACTGCACCCTCAAAGCCAGTGTAAGGACCGCCGTAGTCGTAGCTGTGAAGCTGTTTCAACGGAATGCCCATCTTCTGTACCACATACTTCTCCTTGATACCGGCACAGAAAATATCCGGCTTGTAAATCTCAATCAGCTTTTCTGATTCATAGTGGCTCAGGTCATCAACAATCAGCGACTTTTTGGTCATCTGCTTCATCATTCCTTCGTAGCCGTTAATCTCCAACCCTTTTTCCTTCAGTGCCTCAAGTTCCGCCTCTGTTTTTCTCGGGTTGTAGAGCTCCGGATCGGCGACCACTTTCAGCTCCTCAATATTCTTGCTGTCAGCATCAACCTTGATCTTCGGCAATACCTCACGACCCTCATAGTCATCACGGTGAGCAAACTCATACCCTGCGGCCACCGTTGTCATTCCCAGCTCAGCAAAGAGATCCTGGTAATGGTGAGCACGTGAGCCACCGACAAAGAGCATAGCTGTTTTACCTTTGGTTCTCGGAAGAATCTCCTCAATTACCGCTTTCACTTTTGGTGCCTCTTCAGCAATGACAGCTTCAATTCGTGCTTTCAACTCCTCATCACCAAAGTATTCGCCAATTTTACGGAGTGACTTTGCTGTTGATTCTGCTCCGACAAAGTTGACCTTCATCCATGGAATCCCGTACTTTGTCTCCATCATGTCGCCCATGTAGTTGATCGAGCGGTGGCAGAGAATGACGTTAAGGTCTGCCGTATGGGAATTCTCAATTGCTCTGACGGTCGAGTTGCCGCTGAATGAAGCAACCAGCGTAATGCCAACTTTTTCAAAAATGCGTTCAATTTCAAAAGCATCACCGCCGATGTTGTATTCACCAAGCAGGTTCAGCTTGAACTTGCCTTCACTCGGGGTGTTGTCGCGACCAACCATGTGCTTGAAAACACCGTTGTTGGCAATATGGTGACCTGCCGACTGACTGACGCCCCTGTACCCTTCGCAACTGAAGCCGAAAACGTTGCAGTCTCCAAATTTCTCCTTCATCTCTCTTGCAGCAGCGTGAACATCATCGCCAATAAGACCAACCGGGCAGGTCGAGAAGATCGCAATAGATTTTGGATGAAAGAGGTCATAAGCCTCCTGGATCGCAATTTTCAGCTTCTTCTCACCGCCAAAGACAATATTCTCCTCCTGCATGTCGGTTGAAAAGCAGTAGGGGATGTAGTTTTCGTCCATCAGAGTCTCTGGTTTCGTCTGGTTACGACGGGTCAACCAGGCATAAAAACTGCATCCGATAGGGCCATGTACAATGTTGACAATATCACGGGTTGGCCCAAGCACCACACCTTTACAGCCAGCATAAGAGCATCCACGCTGCGTGATGATTCCCGGAACGGTACGCACGTTGGCCTGTACTTCGGGGATGATCTCAGGATCATTGATTACAATCGATTTGGCCCGTTTTTTGGCCACCTTGGCCGGGTATTTTTGTATCAGCTCCTCCCTGACCTGGGCCGGATCTGGAATAATTATGTTCGCCTCCATGGAACTCTCTCCGTTTACACCTGTTAAATATTGATCGTTAGTTCAGCGCTGCATCGCCCTCTTCACCGGTCCTTACCCTGATGGTTTCAAGAATCGGGGTTACAAAAATCTTGCCATCACCGGGGTTTCCCGTCTGGTTGGTCTGGATAATGGTGTCGATTGCTGTTTTGCATAACTCATCAGGCACGACAACCGTCACAATTCGCTTTGCAACCAGCCTTGGTGCATTGCCGAGCTGCGCAATTGCTTCGGGATGACCAGCTTCAGCGCCTCTGAGAATGTCGTAATGAACCTGTCCCTTGCCGCGCCCCATCACTCTGCCGGTGGCTGTGAAAGCCGGAATACCTGCGTCGATAAGCGCCTTTTTGGTCGCGTTCACTTTGTTGATCCGTATGACTGCAATAATCTCTTTCATTCAAGCCTCCTTTACTGGAAGAGATGGATCATTTTCCCGTTCGCCGGTGCTTATGGTATAGACCTCTTCAACAGCCGACACAAAGATTTTTCCATCACCAAATTTTCCCTCTGCTCCCGATTTTGCATTATCAAGTATTGCCCGGAGAACAAAATCTTTATCGGTATTAGGAACCACCGTGAACAACATCTCTTTAGGAATTTCATCATAGACCACGTCACCGACGCGGAGACCGCGTTGTTTACCGCGTCCGACCACAGAGATTTTTGTGATAGAGGGATAGCCTGCATCAAGCAATCCCTGCATGACATCATACACCTTTTCTGATCTGACGATTGTTCTGATCATTAACATCTCTCTTTACTCCTTTTTTTAGTTAGCGATACCAAATTCAATGAGAAGTGCTTCCAGCTCTTCAATTTCGAGCGGCTTTGGAATGACGAACATCTTGTTTTCATCAATTTTCCTTGCAAGTGCCCTGTACTCATCAGCCTGTTCGTGGGTCGGATCATACTCAATGACCGTTTTCCTGTTGATCTCGGCACGTTGCACAAAGTTGTTGCGAGGCACAAAATGAATCATCTGAGTGCCGATTTTCTTCGCAAGCTCTTCAATCATCTGGCGCTCGTTGTCAACATTACGGCTGTTGCAGATAAGACCACCAAGCCTCACTCCACCTGCGTCAGCATATTTCAGAATACCTTTACAGATGTTGTTTGCTGCGTACATGGCCATCATCTCACCGGAACAGACGATGTAAATCTCTTCTGCTTTTCCATCGCGGATCGGCATGGCGAATCCACCGCAGACAACGTCACCGAGAACATCGTAGAAGACATAGTCAAGTTCCCATTCATCATCGAAAGCTCCAAGCTGTTCGAGAAGGTTTACCGAAGTGATGATACCACGACCTGCACAGCCGACACCTGGCTCAGGACCACCGGATTCGGTACAGCGGGTGTTTCTGTATCCACCTTTGATGATATCTTCAAGTTCAACCTCTTCACCCTCCTCGCGAAGTGTGTCGAGCACTGTTTTCTGCTGGAGTCCACCAAGAAGCAGACGGGTAGAGTCAGCTTTCGGGTCACAGCCAATGACCATGATTTTCTTGCCCATTTCCGCAAGACCGGCAACCGTGTTTTGTGTTGTGGTTGACTTGCCGATGCCACCCTTTCCGTAAATAGCTACTTTTCTCATTATTGTGCCTTAGTTAGGTTAACGTTGCCTTTATCGTCAAATATTCAGGCTTTGTTCATCGTTGCCCTGAATAGTTATGATTTTATAAAGCAAGATCCGTGCCAAAATTTCGGAAAACCCGAAAAGTTTTTTGCAAAAAAGAGAGTTGACGCCCTTAAAGCGGCATGGCTAAAGGGGTTTATTTTTTTGCTGAGGAGCTGTTTTTTTTATTCAGGGTGTAGAATTTATTGCGAGCAGGGAATCATAAATGAGGGAAAGAGCTACAAACCTGTAGGAAAACAAGTAAAGTTACATTTTGGTAGGATGTGTGGTGCTTATTTTAGGGGATAAATGATCTTTATGGCCACGAGTTGACAACCGGTGTGCTGAATGAGGTAGATTGTTCGTCAGTCTTCGAAGGTTGACCAAATTGCCACCGAAAAGCTCATTATTGCTGACCTAAATAAGGGGATATCCAAAAAAAAAACTACTTTTGGCTGGTCAAAAAAATGCTTACCGGGTTTTAAAATCCCAATTCTGAGGTGACACCTTTTATGAATAAGTTCGTCAGGTACTTCCTCTTCTACCTCTCAGGCATGCTTCTGCTGCTGCCGTTCTGGATAATCGGGACCTTTGGCAACGGAGTTACTGTCGAACAGATCATCTTTCACCTGCGCTCGGGCATTGAGGCCGTCGAAGCCATCGACCGTACCCTGAAGGCCAGCTTTGCAACGCACGTTCTGGTCATGCCGCTGCTTTTCCCGCTCACAGCAGCCATCCTCTCTATAATCGCGTCCAGGCTGGCCACGGGCAGATCGGCCATCGTCGAAAAACTGCTCACCACATCATGCCTCGTGCTTCTTCTGTCCGGATCAGCAACTTTCGTCTATAAGCTGCACATTCCCCAGTACATCGCATCGCGATTCGGGCGCGACATCTTTTCAGGGCTGTACGCCGACCCTTCGAAACAGCGGTTCAAACCCCCGGTGAAAAAGAAAAATCTGGTACTGATCTATGTAGAATCGCTTGAGACCGACCTTGCAGAGATCAGGCCGGGCAACGTCAACGCCATCAAGGAGATCGAGGAGCTTCCGGGGAACAAGGTGAAGGATTTTCTCCAGGCACCGGGAACCAGTTGGAGCATCGCCGGCATCATTTCGAGCCAGAGCGGAGTACCCCTCAAGCCATTCTACTACAATCTCAAGGAAGATGGGAATTTCATGGGCAATTTCGCACAGCAGGGCTTATGCCCGAGCCTGGTCTGCCTGAGCGACATCCTGTCCAAAAAGGGATATACCCAGTACTTTCTGACCGGACCCGACCTCAAATTCGCGGACATGGACAAGTTCTTTTCAAGCCACCATTACAACTACGCCATCGGTCGCGAAGAATGGCTAAGTCGTGGCGTGGACAAAAGCCTTTTTACCACTTGGGGCGATGGCATTCAGGACGACACCCTGCTCGACGAGGCCTACAAGATCATTACGACCGAAAGGGCCAGAAAACGACCGTTCGTCGTCTCCCTGATCACTGTCGACACGCATTTCCCGGACGGGTTCCCATCGCCAAGGTGCAACAGTGAAGAGGCACATTCGAGCTTCGCGGGAGCATTCCGCTACACTTCGAGGCAGTTGGCCGCCATGGTCAGGAAGCTGATCGATGAAGGCGTGCTCGAGGATACGGACATCATCATCATGGGAGACCACCTCTTTATGGCAAGCGACGAACAGATCAAAAACAACTTCTCCCGTGACCGTCGTATCTACTTCAAGATGATTACTGCTGACAAACGTAAGCCGAACCGCGATACGATGACCCATTTCGACATTGCACCGACTATTCTCGACCTTCTGGGTATGCGGAGGAATCCGGACGAGCAATTCGGCCTGGGCATCTCGCTTTTCTCGAAAATCCCACCGGAAAAGTACAGCCGCCACCTGAAGCTGGTGATGAGCGACGAGATCCTCAGCCCCTCCATTGTCTACGACCGGTTCTGGAACCTGCACCGTCATACCGGGAAGTAAGCTTCGACTCCCGGAGATTCTTGAGTCATCAGATCCCTCTTTGCCACAATAACCGGCTGCTGTTATGATGCTATAACTACGTTGGCTTCAGAGTGGCTTTTGTTACGCCGATATCTTTCTTTTTGATCTTCAGCAGAAACTGCTTGACGAGCTGGCCTAACAACTGGTGACGTTGAATCTTATTGGGCTTATAAATAATAAGATTGAGCATCAGAAAAATGTTTGATTAACGGTAAAGGTCTCAAATTTTTTTGCCATTTTGAACTCATAGCCGTTAGCCCCAGACCTCATCGGGAGAGATTGGTTATGGAACCTGTGCCTGTTGTTTTGATGCATTGGTTCAAACTCTCCCGTTGATGGTGTTATGAAGGTAAGTGACGGCCGGGAATTAAACTCATCATTTATTTTATGGTATCATTTCTGCATCGTCATCCGGGTAGTGGAGTAAAAGAGGGCCGGCGTTCAGCCGTTACCTGCTATGACGCCACTTCCGGTTCTCCCTCGCTGAAGGCTGAGCCGCTCAAACCGTCTCTTGTCAGCTCTTCGTTTCTGGCTTCTCTGGGGCTGTTTGCCATTGGAGCACTCTCAATCGGCGCATTTGCTGTAGGCGCTGTCGCTATTGGCAGGCTTGTCCTTGGAAAACTCGTCATTCGCAAAGGGCGTATTGACAAGCTTGAAATCGGCACGCTGAATGTGAAGAATTGTGAGTGTGGAGGGAACAAAAGCTCTGAAGAGCCCTGCTGTGTGAAGTGAAGCGTGCTTAACGGGGTTGCTCAGGAGAGCTGCCAAATTCGATGAATATGAAGCCCCGGTTCCGCAACATGCAGCGGATGGTTCTTGACAGATGCCTTCAAGGAGGAGGAGAGCCGGGCAGTGCGCGAAGGGCTTTACGAGGAGGAACTCGCTATTTGGAGATTTTCCGCCATGTCTACCGCGTCTAACCGAGAATTCCCTCGCCATTTTATGAAAAAACGGTTGCAGCATAATTCTAACAATGCGATCAGGATGATCACCATAAATCTTTAGTATTGATTTATTATACAGTAATGATGTCGCAGAATAAAATAAGAGTAAACACAAGGAACGATGATGCAGAAAAGAGAGCTTGGAAATACGGGTATGCAAATTACCCCTGTCGGTTTTGGAAGCTGGGCAATTGGTGGTGATAACTGGCAATTTGGCTGGGGAGCGCAGGATGACGGTGATGCGATTGCCGCCATTGAACGAGCCGTTGAGCTTGGCATAAACTGGATTGATACGGCGGCGGTGTATGGGCTTGGCCACTCGGAGGAGCTGGTGGCGAAGGCCGTAGCCGGTATGAAGAACAGGCCATGGATATTTACCAAATGCTCGCTGGTGTGGGATGCCCGTCGCCAGATGGGCAATAGTCTCAAGGCTCATTCAATAAGGCGTGAGTGCGAAGCAAGCCTGAAGCGCCTCAACGTGGATGCTATTGATCTCTATCAGATTCACTGGCCAAACCCTGATGTTGACGTTGAAGAGGGTTGGCAGGAGATGGCCCGTCTCAAGGAGGAAGGGCTGGTTCGCCATATCGGTGTCTCTAATTTCAGTGTTGATCAACTGCGACGCATTATCCCGATTGCGCCGGTTGCCACCCTTCAGCCCCCCTACTCAATGCTTCGTCCGGCGATTGAACAGACGCTCCTTCCATTCTGCATGGAGCAGAACATCGGTGTTCTTGTCTATTCTCCAATGCTCTCAGGCATGTTGAGCGGAGCCATGACGCGGGAACGGGCCGCAAATTTTTCAGCAGATGACTGGCGCAGAAATAACAAGGAGTTTCAGGAGCCACGTCTTTCCGCCAATCTCGAACTGGTCGAGTTGCTTAAACGGATCGGAGCGCCGCACGGACGATCAGCAGGGGAGGTCGCCATTGCCTGGACCTTGCGCCATCCCGCCGTTACCGGGGCTATAGTTGGTGGTCGAAATGCGGCACAGGTTGAAGGTGTTGTTGGCGCTGCGGAGTTCAGGCTCAGTGCGGAAGAGATTGGCGATATTAATCGTTTTATTGCTGGAATGCCGAAATAACGCCCTTCCGAAAAAGAGTATCGGGATTATACTTCTTCAGGTACACCGTGACTTCCTGCAGTCAGGGTGTGCCAAGTCATACCCCCTCATACAATCTCGGCAATGATTCAAGTGATCAGCATTGATTTTTGCATGAAACAAACCTGTAACCGGGACTTGTTGTACACATTGCAACTTTTATAAGAAAAACCTGATTCCTACCTATATTTATATACATAGCAAGTTTTCTTCTTTGGTCAGGATACTGAAATCGTGAATGTCGTTTACGTTTATTCAGTTTGAAGGATCTTGTTGTAAAATAGAGGTGTTTTTTGCGTTGTATTTCTAAATCTCTACGGGTCATATTCCCCGCCGCTTGCGGCGTGATATGATGTATATTATTTGGCATGAGCGAATATATTCACAAGAGCCATAATGTCACCGTTCTAATGTATCACATAGTGCTACCAGCAAAGTATAGACGCG
>CAILRB010000024.1 GCA_903836465.1 uncultured Chlorobiaceae bacterium | reverse complement strand
GCGACGAAATTGATGAAGAGGTAAATGTTCCTGAAGCTGAGCAAAAACTGTTTTTCCTGTGTTCATCAATCATTCCTTTTTGAAGAGTTATGAAATGATGAAAGATAACAGGCTTTTTCAAATCGATTACGGCAAGAAATGTCTTTTAACTCATTATTTTATAAAGCGTTAAGTGGCGTTAACTTTTTCAACAACCGGACACCAGTGAAGTTAAAAGGAGAAAAGAAAAAGGGTGACTTTTTCAGAATCAGCTTCGGAGAATACAGATTGGGATATGAAAAAAGAGAAGACGAAATAATCATATATCGTATTCTGCACAGAAAGGAAATTTATAGGTATTTTCCATAAGGTAATCGCAAACTTAAAGCCTAACCATCAGTTGCAGTTGACGCTCTACGGCGCACCTGAACTTTGTGTTATACGGACGATGTAAAGGAAAAGAAAGCCCATGAAAAATCAAGACCTGAAAACAAAAGCCCGAATATATCACAAATCATTGCTGCATCAATAGATGCTGGAAAAATAAAGCTTGCGGATCCCACACAAACTTCCACCAGGTATCGAAGCTATACTCCATTTTGGGCATAGAGTTTTTCCTTAAAAGCAAAGTCATTTAAGAGGGGTAAAAAACTCAACTCATTTTTTTTAAATACCTTGCTTCCTTAAAAGCAAAACGACGCAGATAAATTGTGTTATGCGGTATTGACAGTAGAGTCCTCATCAAGAACAACATTGACGCTCTGGTTGTGGAGTGGAAGTTTCAATGTCTAACGGTGTAACTGGAAGCCATCATCAAGTATATCTGCCACACCAGTTACAAATCTTGCTTTCTTTCAGACTTGTACTTCGATGAGGTTAACGGTGCTGTACATTGGCAATAACTTTTTTTGCAGGAGCGAGACATCTTTTTGAGTACGGCATCCTTTCGTTGCCCTTTCAGCAGTTGCATGGGCTTACCGAAATCTTTGGTGCCAATGCGTTCAGCCAGTCGGTCCGACCGGAGAACTCTTGAAACTTTGATGATTGTTACATACAGGTCGTTGACATTTTTGTAAATTAGTATCATTTAAGATTAAACGAGTATATTAGTGTCAGTAATTATGATACTAAAATATGCTTTTTTAAATTAGTGCTATGAGGTGTACATGCCCAACTATTTTGTGGTCATGGCTGATGTTATCGCAAGTCGGAGCAGAGAGCCTCAGCCTCAGCAACTCATGGGAGAATTTGAGAGGCTTGTAAACACGGCGAACACGCTCTTCTCTGAGGGGATATTGTCGCCTCTGACAATCACGCTTGACGACGAGTTTCAGGGTGTAGTGAAAACCTTGCATGATGCCGTCAAGGTTCTGGTTTGGTTGGAAGAGGTTCGGCTGAGAGGGGATTTTGGCTCCCAACTTCGATACGTTGTCCACTACGGAGAGATTACGACACCGCTAAACCCTCAACTCGCTTACGGTATGCTTGGGCCGGGCCTTGCTGCAGCTCGCGAGGAATTATCGGACAAGCGCCGGGGACGGTCTCGCTTCCGTATTGAACTTCCTGATCGACGCTTGGCTTCGCAGTTGAGCCAACTTCTTGAAGTCATGTTTGCTCTGACTCGCGGTTGGAAAAGCGAAGATGCCAGCTTGCTGTTTGACATGATGCGGAATCAAAACAACGAGGCCGTTGCGGTGGAGCACGGCAAGAACCGCAGCCAAGTCTGGAAACGACGCAAGAATTTGTATGTTGATGAGTATGCCGCGCTGAAAGATGTCGTGTTGGGGTTATCTGAAGAGGGGGCACGTTGAAATACCTTTGGTTGGTGAAAAATTACCAGTATCAACAATAGTGCGGGGGGGGGGCTGATGCGAATATTTTTAACAGGGGTGGGTTGTGTCGGCAAATCAACCATCGGCCCAATAATTGCCGAATTGCTTGGCGTAAAGTTTTTTGATCTCGATGTGGAAGTTGAAGCCTTTTTTCAAACCAGCATCGAACGCCTGCAGGGTAAATTTTTCAATATGCACGGGTATCGGATCGAGGCAGCAAAAGCTCTGACTCATTTACTGAATCGCCCTGAGAGCATGGCGAGTGTTATAGCATTACCGCCAAGTGGTTTGATGGGAGGATACCTGAAGGCATTGAAGAATAACAGTGGAATCAAGGTCGCCGTTATTGATAAGCCGGAAAATATTGTAGAGAGGATCAGCTTCTACGACATTGACTCCCGTCCGGTCGAGAAAGAATTGTCTCTCAAAGAGAAAAAATTGTATCTGAGAAAGATAAAGGGTGATATCACTTACTTTGGAAAAAGTTACAAGCGGGCAGACCTCCAGGTTGACATATCGGGTCTGGAGCCAGTTCAGGCAGCTCATAAAATCGTTGAGATGATCAATAGTTACAAGTCTGAAGTATCGGATTAATGGGTGGTGCAAAGGTACCAAACTTCAGATATTAAAATGATAACACTCCCGGAAGAGTTGCCGGTTGTGTTGACCATTTTTCTTGCCTTGGGTGCTTGGTGCATTTCAAAAAAGCAGATGCCGTCAAGACATTCACCCTTCTATCCCGAAGTCGCCCTGAATCTGCTCCGTATCTCTTGCCGCCAACCCTGCTGCATCGGCAAACTCAGGCCAGCGCTTGATCGCGGCACTTACGCGACTGATAATTCCCTTGTAGTCGGGCACCAGAAAGCGATCGCCTACGGCATACAAATCGCTGCGGTTAATGTTGCGGAATTTACCATTGACCGACATCAGGTGCTGATATGTCCACTCTCCGTTGGGGTTGAAGGAGTGGGTCAAGTCGTACGCTGGTGCGAGATGCCACTCTCCGGTTTGGTCCATCAGAAAAGAGTGGTTTTTTGTATGGTCATCGCAATTTCCTGCAAGGACGTTAAAGACCATGCGGCGATAGGCCTCTGCCAATTCGTGCAACGGCAGATTGAGCGCTTTGATGCTCTGAAAATACTGGCTGTAGTCGTGGGTGGCCCGCTGCCGGTAGTCGAGGTGCTGCATGGCGCAGAGTGTCTGGAGGTGCAGTTTAGTGCCATCTACCCGGTCAAACCGGCGGGTCATAAAATGGGCGCGGCCATTCTCTTCGAGTAAGCGGGACTCCGAGATGGATATTCCGGCTGCACGGGCCATCAGGTAGTAAGCGTATTCAATGCGCCCATACCCTTTTCCCGTACTGAGATCGTGACCCTCCCCAACACCATCAAGCTTGAGCAGCCAGTGCTCAAAACCGGGATCTGCGGGCAGTTGCCCTGAACGAATCTCTTTGGTGTCGGGATTCCATGCAATGACCGCCTTGGCTCGTGCTCCGCCTGCCGAGGTTCCAACCTGAATGAGGTTCATGATGGCCGCTTGCGTCTCCCGGTTATCATCAATGGTGCCTGCCAGCGCCTCCCTGGAGCTGATGACCAGTTTTGAGATTTCAACGGCGGTTGTTTTGGTATGGCGCGGGCCACGTATTGGCCTGAATTCGAGTGCGCCCATGCCGCGTTTGCCCATGTATGCCAGTCGGTCGAGCGGGGTAATGGCGGCTTTTGGTACACCGGCTTTTGCCAAATAAGCGTCAATCAGGGCATTGCCAAAATCGTCAGGGATGGCATCGGCAAGCATAGCCGGGAGTCGCCGGAATGTGGGTTCTGGAAGCAGAGGGAAAATATGCACGCTCTCTTGTACCGGCATGGTCAGCGGTGCCAGCTCAATACCCCCGACCTGCCAGGAGGGGGCATATTCAAAAACGTAGAAGCCAGTGCCGGAATCAAGCGAAATGGCACCAACCGTTTTGTTCCAGGCGCGGACTTCGATGAGGTTAACAGGGTGGTACATCGGCTATAGCTCCGTTTTAGGTTTGCGTGAGCGCGATACCTTTGTTCGGACTGTATCCTTCCGTTGCCCTTTCAGCAGTTGCATGGGGCTTACCGAAACCTTTGGTGCCAGGGCGTTCAGCCAGTCAGTTCGACCAAGAACTCTCGCAACCTTGATAATTGTTTTGAGTGATGAACCCTTGCCCCCTTCAAGATTTTTCAGTGCACCAACACTGATGGAGGCCAGAGCGGCAAGTTCGGTCTGCTCCAGATCAGCCCTGATTCGCAGGGCCCGGAACTGGTCGCCGACGAGAAGCTCCCATTTATCTGATGAAAATGTGCTTGTCTCTGAAGCCATAATAGTATCTCTTGAAGTTTATTATCATGATAATAGACAATATTATGGTTTTCAGAAAGAATCAGCGCTTATTACCTCAGAGTATTGCTTGTAGATGCTCCATGAACTGTTATTCCCCTCAGTTCCCTATATTCAGAAAACAGCCAGCATTCGTTCATCACTGATCCCCCCATGAACCCCACCACCCTCAAAAAGCTCGAATTCGACAAAGTCGCCAACTACGCCGCCCGGCTCTGCCTCTCGGCGATGGGGCGCGACCAGCTTCTTGCAGCCGTCCCGCAAAGAGATCGGCAGGCGCTTGTTGCGGAGCTTGAGCGGCTGCTTGAGTTGCGCAATCTGCTTCAGGAGGGGATGGCGCTTCCCTTCTCCTATCTGCCCGACACTCGTCCACTGCTGAAAAAGCTGGAGCTGCTGGGCAGCTATCTGGAGACGGAGGAGTTGCAGGATATCTATCATCTCCTCTTTTCATCGGTGCAGTTGCGGAAGTTTATGACGCTTAACCGCGAGGTCTATCCGCTGCTCAATGACTTTACTCTGCAGCTCTGGCTTGAGAGCGCACTTCAGGCGGGGATTCGCCGGATTATTGATGAGCAGGGGAGGGTGCGCGATACGGCGAGTGATGCGCTCCTGATGATTCGAGGGGAGTTGCTGAGCAGTCGTGAACTGATTCGCCGGAGAATGGAGCGACTGCTTCGTCGATCCCAGGAGAGTGGCTGGCTGATGGAGGAGAGGGTGGTGGTCAAGAATGGACGTCTCACGCTTGGGCTGAAGGTGGAGTACAAGTACAAGATTGCCGGGTATATCCAGGATTACTCCGGCTCGGGACAGACTGTCTTTATTGAGCCTGCTGAAACGCTGGAGATCAGTAACCGGATTCAGGATCTTGAGATCAGCGAGCGGCGGGAGATTGAGCGGATTCTGAAGGCGATGACGGAGGAGATTCGGCAGGAGCGCCACAACATCCAGCACAATGAAGCTCTGCTGGCGGCTTTTGATGCCCTCTATGGACGGGCGCGGTTTGCGGTTGAAACTTATGCGGTTCTGCCCTCCATTACGGAAGGGCGGGCGCTTCGTATTGTGAAAGGGTACCATCCCTGGTTGCTGATTTCGCATCGTCAAAAGGAGGTGCAGCCTCTTGAGCTGATTCTGGATGAGGAGGAGCGGGTTCTGGTGATCTCGGGTCCCAACGCTGGCGGAAAGTCGGTGGCGATGAAGAGCGCCGGGCTGCTTTGCTGTATGCTGGTTCACGGCTATTTGCTTCCCTGCAGCGAAAGTTCGGTGTTCCCCATTTTCCGAGATATTTTTATTGAGATTGGCGATGACCAGTCGATTGAGAATGACCTCTCCACCTTCAGCTCCCATCTTGGCGCTATAAAGACAATCCTTGATGGCGCAGGCAGTCGCGATCTGGTGCTGATTGACGAACTCTGTGCTGGTACCGATGTGGAGGAGGGGGGAGCCATTGCCCGTGCGGTGATTGAGGAGCTGCTCAGTCGCTCCACCAAGACTATTGTCACCACCCACCTTGGCGAGTTGAAGGCTTATGCCCATGAACGGGCGGGTGTGGTGAACGGCGCGATGGAGTTTGATCGGGCGGAGCTTCAGCCCACCTTCAGGTTTGTCAAGGGGCTGCCAGGCAACAGTTTTGCCTTTGCCATGATGAAGCGGATGGGCTTTCCGGGGAAAATGGTGGAGCGTGCATCGTCCTTTATGCAACATGAGCGCATCGGGCTTGACCGGATGCTGGATGACCTGAGCCGCCTTTTTGAGGAGAACCGCATCGTGAAGCAGCAGCTTGAAGTGGAGAGGGCGGAGAGTGAGAAAAGGTCGCTCTCTTTGCAGCAGGCGGAGACGGCTTTTGAACAGAAGCGCCGGGCGCACAAGCTTGGAGCATCGCGGGAGCTACAGAGGGAGCTGGAGCATGCCCGACAGGAGATTCGCGAGATTCTTCAGGAGGTTAAAGCGGCTCCGACCGACGATAAAAAGGTGCATGAGGCACGGAAAAAACTTGGTATCAAAATACAGCAGACCGAAAAGAGTGCATCGCTGCTGCGAGCCAGAGCTGAAGCAGCGGCCAAAGTTGATCGTACTATCCGTCCGGGCGACCTTGTCAGTATTCTCGATACCAATACCTCCGGTGAGGTTGAGAGTATTCATGGTGAGAGTGTGGTGGTGCTGTGCGGCAATTTCAGGTTGACCACGGCGCTGAAAAATCTTGAAAAAACATCGAAAACGCAGGCAAAAAAGAGTTCGCGACAGCCTGAAGCGCGTCAGCAGAAAAGCTCCTGGTCGGCCATGACGACAGGGATTGAGTCAACCAAAATTGATGTGCGGGGGTTGACCGCTGATGAGGCAACGCTGAAAATCGAGCGATTTCTTGACACCATGCGCCTGAACCGCATCTATGCAGCAATGATTCTGCATGGCAAGGGGACCGGGTCACTCCGTAAAAGAACAGCGGAGTGTTTGCAGCAGCATCCGACGGTCAAGAGCTTTCGGCTTGGCGAATGGGGTGAAGGTGGTGATGGGGTGACCTTTGTGGAGCTGGAGTAACAACCATTATTTTTGCTGGTCGTGCAGAGCCATTGAAAAACAGGTTGCAATACTGTATCTTGTGCGATAAGGGGTATTCCCGCTATTGACGTAGATAATGTTATAAATCCAGCAGGCATTGAAAGACGAGTATCTGACCATACCAAACCAGTTGACCGCTTTGCGGATTCTGCTTGTGCCGGTTTTTGTCGCGCTTTTGCTGCAGGTAGATCCTTGGCTCAAACTGTTTGGCGTCATTGTTTTTACGGTGGCCTCCCTGACGGATCTTTATGATGGTTATCATGCCCGGAAATATGGTGTTGAGACTCGTCTTGGCGCTTTTTTGGATCCGCTTGCCGATAAATTGCTTATTACAGCAGCGTTTCTGCTTTATGTCTGGATGGGTTATCTGGTGCTCTGGATGGTGATTCTTGTTGTCGTCAGGGATGTTGTGGTGACATCACTGCGGATTTATGCTGAATATAAAAACAGGCCGGTTGTGACAAGCACCGAGGCGAAGTATAAAACCCTGGTGCAGAATCTCTTTGTCTATCTGATCATGGCGCTCATTCTGATGAAGGAGGCAGCTTTTTTCGGCAAAGGTTTGTCGCTCACGATCAGCCGTTTTCTGGCTTCCGGTTATCTCGACTTTATCATGCTCGTTGTGACAGTTTTTACAGTCTATACCGGTATCTCCTATCTGGTCAGCAACTGGAGCATTTACTTTCAGAAGCCTCTTCAGGGGCGCTGAGAGCATGAAGAAGCTGGCAGCAAAAATTCTCTCAACCTGTTTCGGAATTGGTTTTTTTCCTGTAGCTCCCGGAACGGTGACGAGTATCGTGGCCGTTCTCTGTTATTATTTCATTCCGATACTGCATTCCCCGCCGCTTTTGCTCTCCCTTGTTGCGCTTTGCACTGTTGTTGGTGTCTGGTCAGGAACGCTGATGGAGGAGGAGTTCGGGAATGATCCCTCAATTGTGACGATAGATGAGCTTGCTGGTCAGTGGCTGGCGCTGGCTTTTCTGCCTGATGGCTGGTTGCCCGCCTTGCTCTCGCTGGCTTTTTTCCGTTATTTCGACATAGCGAAACCGGGGCCGGTCGATGCCGCCCAGCGATTCCCCGGCGGTTGGGGAATCATGGCTGACGATCTGCTTGCGGGGTTATTTGCCAATCTTTCAGTCCGGGCAGTGCTTGCGTTGCTTGCGCTTTTTCATCTCTGGCCCTCTTTGTAAAACCGCTCTATTCGCGCAGCCATTGTCGGGGTATCCAAACCGATGCTCCGGTAAAGATCATCAATATGTCCATGGGTCACAAATGCATCCGGAAGACCAACTTTCAGGACGGGACGGCTCAGCTCTATTGCATTGAGGTGGTCGATTACCGCGCTGCCCAGTCCACCGATGACGCTGTTTTCCTCAATCACCGCAAAATGGGTAGAGCGTGATGCCAGTGTTTCAATGACTTCGGTGTCGAGAGGTTTAAGGAATCTCATATTGACCACGGTGGCGTCAATGCCCTCTTTTTCCAGCAAGCCAGCCACTTCCAGTGCCTTTCCTGTCATGTTTCCAATACTGAGCAGAGCCAACCCTTCTCCTTGACGAAGAATCTCCGCTTTTCCGATGGGAAGAGAGGTGAAGTTTTTCCGCAGGGGGATACCGGTGCCATTACCCCTGGGGTATCGGATGGCTACCGGGCCTTTTATATCATAGAGCGCGGTGTAGAGCATATCGCGCAACTCCTGTTCATCCGCTGGTGCCATAATGACAAGTCCTGGAACAGCATGAAGCCAGGAGAGGTCAAATGCTCCGTGATGGGTGGGGCCGTCCTCGCCTACAAGGCCTGCCCGGTCAATGGCAAAGACAACGTGCAGGTTCTGCAGCGCCACATCATGAATCAATTGGTCAAACGCACGCTGGAGAAAGGTGGAATAAACCCCAAAGACCGGCTTGTACCCCTGTGTCGCAAGTCCTGCGGCAAAGGTGACAGCATGAGGTTCAGCAATACCGACATCATAAAAACGGTTTGGAAAAGCGTTCTGGAAGAGGTCGAGTGACGTGCCACTTGGCATGGCGGCTGTAATGGCGGTAATCCGGGTATCTTTCAGGGCAAGTTCGACCAGCGCCTCTCCAAAGACCTCCTGGTATTTTGGCGGTAGGGAGCTGTCTGCAGCTTTCAGGTTTTTACCGGTTGTGGTATCAAAGCCCCCGTTGTGTGCGTGCCATTTGCTCTGGTTCTCTTCAGCAGGCTTGAATCCTTTGCCCTTTGTGGTGATAACATGCAGCAGCTTGGGGTGGGGAAGCGCCTGCATCTCCTTGAGCGCTTTAACGAGTTGCTCCATGTTGTGACCATCAATCGGCCCAAAATATCTCAGGCCAAGAGCCTCAAAAAATGCGCCTGGTGTTAATGCAGCCTTGAATCCATCCTCAAGCTTGCGTATGGCCTTTTTTGCCTTCTCGCCAAGGTCATTGTTGACCAGAGAGATCGATTTCCAGAGAAGGGAGCGCGCCTTGTTGTAGCTCTTGCTGAGGGTGATGTTGATCAGATGGGTTCTGAGTCCGCCGGTACTTGGCGAGATGGCCATCTGGTTGTCGTTCAGGATGACAAGAACATCATTTTTTAGATCGCCGAGGTGGTTCATCGCCTCAAATGCCATACCTCCGGTCATGCTTCCGTCACCAATAACGGCGATAACCTTCTCATTGCTTCCGGCCAGCTTTGCACCAGCGGCAATTCCTGCTGCAGCGGAAATGGAGGTCGATGCATGGCCAACTCCAAAAGCGTCATGAGGGCTCTCTGATCTCTTGGGAAATCCGGCAAGTCCGTTGTAATGCCGGTTGGTCTGCATCTGCTCTTTTCTTCCCGTCAGGATTTTATGGACGTATGCCTGGTGCCCGACATCCCAGATAATTTTGTCGTGGGGAGTGTTGTAGACATGATGCAGCGCCACGGTCAGCTCGACGACGCCAAGGCTTGAGGCAAAATGGCCGCCATTGACCGAAACAAGATCAATGACTTCAGTACGGCATTCATCCGCCACTCTCTGAAGCTCAGCAAGAGTGAGCTTTTTGAGATCATCTGGTGAATGGATTGCCGAAAGAGTGAGTGAAGAGTGCTGTGTTACAGGAATCGAAATCGAATCGGGCATAATACTTCCATGGCTACAGGTTACTTTCTACTATAACGTAAACCATGTTTGAGCCTTACTGGTTCCTTGCCTCAACCGCTGTCTCTATTCCTGAAATATGAAGGATGATACTCCTTTCGTCACGTGGTCCGTCAAGTTCCACAAAAAAAACTGACTGCCACTGCCCCAGCAGCATTTTCCCTTCCGAAAAAGGAATCGTTTCTGAACTGTTCATAAAGAGTCCGAGCAGGTGGGAGTGTGCATTGTGTCGGCCATCAATCGGATTGAGGTTGTGCTGGTAGTTGCCATCTTTGGGAACAAGTCGCTTGAGAAAGGTCTCCATATCTTCAAGAAGACGCTCCTCTTTTTCATTGATATTGATAAAGGCGGTTGTGTGACGGCTTATCACGGTGATCTGCCCTCGTTCCAGTCTGGTTGAGGAGAGGGCAGCCCTTATTTCTGCAGTAATGTCGATAATTTCAACAGGCTTTGTGGTTCGTACCGTGATGGTGTGCGTCTTGATTTGCATACTATAAAAGGTCAATATTGCTCTTAAACAGGATAGAACCGTGATAAGGTTGTTCCTTTACTCATTTTTATACACTGCTACAGTCGCCATGCAGTTTATGACTATTGCTTCATGAGGAGCAAGATTTATTTTCATTACCTTTTCAACATAATGAACGCTCGTTTTGTTTTTGTTTTGTGTGCTGAGTACGGTAAGCTTCTTGAGGGCGCCATTTTCAAGGGAGGGGTGACTGAATTCCAGAGGAATGCCGTTTCCGCTGAAATTAGCCAGAACATAAGCGCTCTCCTTTGCTGTATAACGATGAAATCCAAGACAATGCGACTTGTATGGTGCATTCAGGTTGAGCCATTCGATCCTTCCTTCCTGAAACACGTCTCGCTCTTGAAGTAAAAAAAGTTTTTTGTAGAACTCAGCAAGGTTTTCATCACTGGCTTCATTTGCCTGCCGGAGAAGTTGTACGGGAATTTGTTTTCTGAAGCCTTCCATTTGATCTTGATGGATAAGATGCATCCCTGGAGAGGTAAGTAGCACCAGAGCTGCAGCCTTGTTGTTTAGACCAATTTTTTCAGCAGCTCTGGGCTCATCATGGTTTTCAAGAAACCTGCAGAGATGTTTCTGGTATTCCCAATTGCCAAGCAGGTGTCCTGACAGTTTTTCAAGGTTGCCGGGTGCATTGCTGAGATAGTCATAAAATGGTTTGTCGTAGGTATAGTCAAATCCCTGTTGCTGAAGCTCCCACTCCTTGTTCCAATACGATTCGGCCAGGAAAAGAAAGTTGGGATGACGGAGTTTTACTGCGGTAATTGCATTGCACCAGAACTCCTCCTCCATGACACCGGCCAGGGTGCTCCATGTGGTGTTGAAAACGCTTTTCAGAACCAGCATGGCGACATCGCACCTGACGGCATCACAGAGAGAACTTATCTTGAACAGGTTCTCTGTCATCATCTTGTGTGTTTCCTTCCGGGCGTAGTTGAGTTGCAACGTGTCCGTCCATGGTTCAAAGTAAGGGTCTTTGCCATAAGCCAAATATGTTCCTTTCATATATTCAAACCCGGCATCGGGATCCTGGCACTGTTCTTCACGGCATATCGGGATAAAATATTCCAGGTGCTCAGGCAGGAATGCATTGTCGAGAGCAAGATGGTTTGGAACAAAGTCGAGCATGAGTTTAATGCCGCATGCATGTAGTTTCTCACGAAAGGTAAGCAGCTCGGTCTCCCCTCCAAGAGTTTCATTGACGGTATAGGAAGGGATGGAATAGGGTGATGATGCTATATCCTCTGGTGTGACTGTTGTCACGTGTTGCAGGAAGGCTCCCCGAAGCCCCCTGTGTGCAGTTGCAATTGCCTTGCTGTACTGACTTGGTTTCCATACCCCCATTAGCCATACAATATCAAAACCACAGCTTGAAAAAAAGGCAAACTCTTCATCAGGAATGTTGCCGAGGGTTACGGCACGGTTATGCTCTATGCTCAGTTTTTGTAGCCAGATCCTGGTATTGATTTCGTAAACAAGAGGAAACATGGGATTATGATTCTTTATTTGTGTATTTGCGGGAAAAATTAATGTTTAAATATAATAACTCCGGGAGTCAAAAATGAGCATGTCGCTCATTAATTAACTTGAAGACTTACTGGAAGATGATTTGTTTTCCTGTAATTTGTAAAAAGGGTAAAGTTATACGAAATTCAACAGAAGTTTTTTGCGCAACCTGATTGAGACGAAAGAGCAGGGATGCGTTCTAACCGTAAACAGGTGCCAGGTAGTATTGACCGATTTTTTAAACGATCTCAATGATGTTCAGCGTAGTGCCGTAGTCGCCACATCCGGTCCTGTTATGGTGCTGGCTGGGGCAGGTTCCGGCAAGACAAGGGTGATAACCTATCGTATTGCATATCTTATCAATAATGAGGGAGTTTCTCCCCGGAATATTCTTGCACTCACCTTTACCAACAAGGCTGCTGGTGAGATGCGCCACCGCGTTGACACCCTGCTTCATCAGGGTAGTTCACGAGGTCTGTGGATAGGGACGTTTCACTCTATTTTTGCTCGACTGCTCCGCAACTCTATCGACCTGATCGGTTACAACCGGAATTTTTCAATTTTTGATTCAGATGACAGTAAAAGTCTGATCCGGCAATCAATGACGGAACTTAATATCTCTGTTGAATCGGTGCCGATTAATACAGTGCAGGGGATGATCAGCAGGGCAAAAAACAGCTTTATTCTTCCTGCCGAGTTTCATCGAAATGCCAGTGATTATAATCAGCAGAAGGCATCACAGGTTTATGAGTTGTATACCAGAAAACTGAAGGAGAACAACGCCCTTGATTTTGATGACCTGCTTATCAAGCCGCTTGAGCTTTTCAATGCGCACCCTGAAGTGCTCAGAGAGTTGCAGGAATCTTTTCGTTACATCATGATCGACGAGTATCAGGATACCAACCGGGCTCAGTACCTCGTGGCTAAAATGCTTGGCGCCGGGCATCGCAACATTTTTGTTGTTGGCGATGATGCGCAATCAATCTATTCCTGGCGCGGCGCTGATATCTCTAATATTCTGAATTTTCAGGATGACTATAATGAGGCCTTGACGTTCAAGCTTGTTGAGAACTATCGGAGTACCGGTACTATTCTCAAGGCTGCAAACAGCGTCATTGGCCGCAATCTTCGGCAGATTAAAAAAGAGCTGGTTTCTCATCGGGACGAAGGTGAGCCACTGACGCTTATCGAGGCATATAATGAGCGAAACGAAGCTGAAAGGGTTGGAGAGCAGATACGCACCCTTCGCAAGAAGCAAGGCTATGAGTACAGAAGCTTCGCTGTTTTTTACCGCACCAATGCCCAGTCCAGAGTGATTGAGGATATCATGCGCCAGAACAAAATCCCCTATCGATTGTTCGGAAGTGTTTCGTTTTACAAGCGTAAGGAGATCAAGGACGCTGTTGCCTACCTCCGTTTTATACTCAATGAGCGAGACAGCGAGTCGCTCTTGAGAATTATCAATTTTCCGCCCCGAAAAATTGGCGATGTCAGTATCAGCAAGCTTCGGGAGTTTGCTGAAGAGCGTCAGATAAGCCTTTACGATGCAATCAGACTGGCTGATGAGGGAGGCTTCCAGGCACGTTTGGTCAATGCTCTCACCTCATTCAGCAGCGTCATTGAAGCGCTCAAGGGGCTGGCCGTCAACGGTACGGTGTACGAAGTTCTGACGGAGTTGTTCAATCTGACCTCTATTCTATTTCTTTTGCAGGCAGAAAATACTCCTGAATCGCTGGCGCGTCATGAAAACCTTCAGGAGTTGCTCTCGATGGCAAGGGATTTTTCTGACCACAACCCTGATGCTGGTTTGCTTGGTGATTTTCTGGAAAATATCTCTCTTGCTTCTGACTATGAAGAGACACAGGATTCTGATAATTATGTCTCACTCATGACCGTGCATGCGGCCAAAGGCCTTGAGTTTCCTGTGGTCTTTATTACCGGTCTTGAAGAGAGACTCTTTCCCCTGCACTGTTATGAGCCCGAAGAGCTTGAGGAGGAACGCAGGCTTTTTTATGTAGCAATGACCAGGGCGCAGGAGAAGATCTTTCTGTCCTGGGCGCAGAGTCGTTACCAGTATGGTCAGTTGCATCAGTCTCTTCCATCAATGTTTATCAGTGAAATCGACTCATCCATAGTGCAGACAGAGGGGGGGAGTTTACTTTCCGACCGAATTGCGAAGGAGAGACCCGTTTCCGGTTTGTCATCAATGTCAAGAGGTTATCAGCAGAGAGCAACTGCGCCTGTTGCTGGAGGAACAGCTCTAGGAGGTCAGCCAAAGCCTTCGCGCCCTCCGCTTCGCGAAGGGGTGATGGTGCATCATGCTCTTTTCGGCCCCGGAGTAGTGCTTGATGTTCAGGGAAGCGGGGCCAAGCAGAAAGTCCGGATAACGTTTCGAAATGCAGGGGAGAAGACGCTGATGGTGCAGTATGCCAATCTGAAAATTCAGTAGTATGAAAATCCTTTTCGGAGTTCAAGGTACGGGAAACGGTCATATCAGCCGCAGTCGCGAGCTTGTTCGAAAGCTTAAAGAGGTCGGTCATGATGTTGAGGTTATCATCAGCGGAAGAAAGGAGGAAGAGCTGAAGGAGATAGAAATATTTGAGCCTTACCGGGTAATGAAAGGTATGACACTGGCAACCTATAAAGGAAAGTTGAATTATATCGATACGATGTTTCAGCTTGACCTTGTTCGCCTGATGTCTGATGTTATCATGCTTGATACTACAGGTACGGAGCTGATTATTACTGATTTTGATCCCATTACTTCGATCGCCGCACGGTTAAAAAATATTCCCTCAGTTGGCTTTGGACATCAGTATGCATTCAGATATGATATTCCCTTTGCCAAAGGAAATTTTTTTGAAAAATACACTCTGCTGAATTTTGCCCCTGCCCGCTATAATGCCGGGCTTCACTGGAGCCACTTTAATCAGCCGATCTTTCCTCCGGTTATTCCTGAGACACTTTATGCCCGTAAAGCAGTGACGGTGGTCAAAGAAAAAGTCCTTGTTTATCTCCCTTTTGAGGAAGAAGAGGATATTGTACTCTTTTTTACTCCGTTTGACGGCTATGAATTTTTTATTTATGGAAAGGTGCAGGACAATCGTGATGTGGGGCATCTGCATTTCAGGGCTTATTCCCGTGAAGGATTTCTCATTGATCTTATGGAGAGCAACGGTGTGGTGTGCAATGCGGGATTTGAGCTTCCTGGTGAGGCACTGCATCTTGGAAAGAAGCTGTTGCTCAGACCGCTTGACGGCCAGATTGAGCAACAATCGAACGCACTTGGCATGGTGGAGCTTGGGTATGGTATGGCAATGAATAGTCTTGATGGATCTATTTTGGCTGACTGGCTTCAGCAGCCCTGCCGCGAGCCGTTGTGTTATGCCAGAACGGTGAATTACATTACTGAATGGATAGGCAGCGGTCAATGGGATGAGCTGCCGAAATACACCGAGGCGGCATGGGCGGAAAAATCTTAACCTTTATTCAGTAATGCGTTTCAGAGAACTTGTCATGACCTCACGGAGTTACCGGAGATTTGACGGTAACTATCCGGTTACCGAAGATACTGTTCGGGAGCTTGTTGAGCTGGCCTGTTATGTTCCGTCGGCCAGAAATCTTCAGCCACTGAAATATATTGCGGTTTGTGAGCCCGCAACTGTTGCGGTTCTTTTTTCTTGTCTTTCCTGGGCTGGTTATCTGGCTGACTGGCCAGGTCCTGTTGAAGGAGAACGTCCGCCAGCTTTTATCGTCATGCTTGGTGATTCTGCAATAACCAAAGATTTTGCCTGTGACAGTGGTATTGCTGCTCAGACCATTCTTCTTGGCGCAACTGCGCTGGGTCTCGGCGGATGTATTATCGGTGCTTTTCAGAGAAAAAAAATCCGTGAAGTACTGAATATCCCTGACTCATTTTCACCTCTGATGGTTATTGCAATCGGAAAACCTGTCGAAACGGTTGTCATTGACCAGATGGGAAATAATGATTCTGTTCGTTACTTCAGGGATGCGAACGGCATTCATCATGTGCCGAAAAGAGTTGTTGAAGACATTCTTCTGAAGTTTCATTAACCGGCATCGTGTGCTTCGGGAGATATGATCCGTATTGAAGAGTTACTCAGGGCTTACCGTCAGGGCTTTTTCCCGATGTCTGATCCTCTTGATGGAAAAATTTTCTGGTGTCAGCCACATAAAAGGGCAGTGGTGCCTCTTGATACCTACAGCCCTTCGCACGAGGTGCTCCGCCTGATCAGAAAAAATGAGTTTATGGTGACGTTTGACCAGGATTTTTACGGTGTGATCAGAGGATGTGCAGCTCCAAGAAAAAGTGATCATGAAACATGGATTTCCTCAGAGATTATCGAGGCATATAGCGCGCTTCACCAGCTTGGTCTTGTCCATAGTGTTGAAAGCTGGTATCAGGGTGAGCTGGCTGGAGGTTTGTATGGTATGGCTATGGGCGGTGCTTTTTTTGGTGAATCCATGTTTTTTCGTCGTTCCTGTGCATCCCGTATAGCGTTTGATCGTCTGGTGTTCCATCTGAAGGAGAAAGGGTATCTGCTCCTTGATGCGCAAATAATGAATCCCCATCTCAGGAAATTGGGTGCTGTTGAAATTGCTCATGAGGAGTATATGGAACAACTGGATCAGGCATTGCAGAAAAAGATTGTTTTTCTCTAAGCAGGGGAAAAATGATACCTTAAAAGATTATGTTTTTTTCCTCCCGAAGAGGGGGCACCTTTTGGATTATTGAGCTTTAACAGGGGGATCTATTTATGTTGTCGAGGGACTTAACGGAAGGACAGGCGCAAACCAGAGTTATCATTTATTCGGGAAAAGGGGGAACAGGAAAAACCACCATTTCATCATCCACGGCGGTCGCTCTTGCACGGCAGAACAAGAAAGTGCTGATCATGTCCTCTGATCCGGCTCATTCCCTTTCGGATGTTTTTAATACCCGGATAAGCCGCAACGATCCACAGAAGATCGAAGGGAATTTGTATGGTCTTGAAGTTGACACGATTTACGAGCTGAAAAAGAACATGTCAGGCTTTCAGAAGTTTGTTTCTACCTCATATAAGAACAAAGGGATTGAAAGCGGCATGGCTTCCGAGCTGACCACACAGCCCGGCCTCGACGAGATTTTTGCCTTAAGCCGCCTTCTTGATGAGGCGCAGTCAGGTAAATGGGATGCGGTTGTGCTTGATACCTCCCCCACTGGCAACACGCTTCGTCTGCTCGCCTATCCGGAAATCATTATCGGCGGCAATATGGGCAAGCAGTTTTTCAAACTCTACAAGAGCATGTCTTCGCTGGCTCGTCCGTTGAATGGAAAATCTATTCCCGATGATGAGTTCTTTAACGAGATTAATGTGCTTCTCAAGCAGATGGAAGATATCAACAAGTTCATTCTCAGTCCCGAGGTTACCTTCCGACTGGTCTTGAACCCTGAGAAGCTTTCCATTCTTGAAACAAAGCGAGCATACACTTTTGTGCATCTTTACGGGATCAATGTTGATGGTATTGTGATCAACAAGATTCTTCCCACCTCAAAAACTGTTGGTGAATATTTTGAATTCTGGGCAGACCTGCACAGCAAATATCTGCTGGAAATCGATCAATCCTTTTATCCTACCCCGGTATTCCGCTGTCAATTGCAGCGAACAGAGCCGATAGGTACCGATGCGCTCCATGAGATAAGTAAACTGGTCTTTGGTGAGCAGGAACCGGACAAGATTTTTTATTCCGGAAAGAATTTCTGGATTGAAAGCAAGAAAAATGCTGTATCGGAAGACCATCGTGAAGTTCTCTGCATCAAAATACCTTTTCTCCAGGATGCTGAAGAGGTGATCGTTGACCGTATGGGTACTGATATTGTCGTTACTGTTGACAGAGCCCAGAGGATCATAACACTTCCAAGAGCGTTGTACAGTCTTGAAATGGAAAAGTATCTCTGTGAGGATAATCTTCTGCGAGTGGTGTTCAGGGAGATCCCTGTCGAAAAGGAGGAGTTGGAGTTGAGTGTTAATAAAAATATGCTCGACAAGCTCCGTTCCATGAGACGACTGAAGATATAAAGTACGTCTATAACGCATCCAAAAAGAAAAAACAAGGGGAAAGAGTTTAGGTTTTCAAGGGAATCTTGTATCTTCAGTGTTTAAAGTGTCGAGTTAACGGGAATTTACCCCAATCTTTGTTAAAGAATCAGCTTATATCATGTCCGAGAAAGCGCACTATGGTTTGTTGAAAGGGAAAAAGGGAATCGTGTTCGGCCCGCTTGATGAAAGCAGTATCGGCTGGCAGATAGCGCTTCATGCCTACAGGGAAGGCGCAGAGATTGCCATCTCTAATGTTGCGGCCGCGTTGCGTTTCGGTAATATCGAAGAACTTTCGGTCCTGTGCGGTAACGCTCCGATGATTGTTTGCGATGCATCCAAAAATGAGGATGTCGATAATTGTTTCAAAGAGCTGAAGGAAAAAATCGGGTCAGTTGATTTTATAGTTCATTCCATCGGAATGTCACAGAATATCCGCAAACAGTTGCCTTATGAAGATCTCAACTACGAATGGTTTATAAAAACTCTCGATGTTTCTGCATTGTCGCTTCACAGACTTGTCTCTTATGCGTTGAAGAATGAGGCGATCAATCCAGGAGGAAGCATTCTTGCTTTATCGTATATTGCCTCACAGAGAAATTATTGGACCTACTCTGATATGGGAGATGCAAAGTCACTGCTTGAATCCATTGTCCGCAGTTATGGACCCCGGCTTGCCAGGCAAGCTATCCGTATCAATACCATATCACAAAGCCCAACCTATACCAAAGCTGGAAGCGGTATTCCGGGGTTTGAGAAAATGTTCGAATACAGCGATCTCATGTCTCCTCTTGGAAATGCTTCGGCTGAAGAGTGTGCTGAATATACCATGACTATTCTCAGTGACCTCTCTCGCAAGGTCACCATGCAGAACCTTTTCCATGACGGTGGTTATAGTTCAATGGGCGCTACTATTCCCATGATCAAGCTCGCCCATGAGGTGCTCAACGATAGTGAGCTTGCAGAGCGGGTTGGTCTTGATGAATTTATGCCTTCCTGAGTTTGTTTTTCCTGGAGGGCAACACTGTCGTCTGCTCTCTGCCTGTTGTTCGTCGATAAAGCTGAACAGCTCTATGCAGAACCAGCCTCGGGTGTCAAATCACCAGAGGCTGATTTTTGGGGATACTTGCAGTTGTTCATCGAAGTCTTATCACGCCATTATACTTTGTCTTTGCCTTGATCGGGTTCTGCCTGCTTTTGTGCAATTTCCCAGGTGCCTCTTTTTGGAGTGTCTTTATTCATATATTTTTAAAAATACATAAAACGAAAATAGAGATGGCAGAAACAGCAAAAATTATTTATACCAAAATTGATGAGGCGCCTGCTCTCGCGACTTACTCTCTTCTTCCTGTCCTTAAGGGGTTTGCAAAGGGCACCGGGGTTGATTTTGAACCTAAAGACATCTCTCTTGCGGGCAGAATTCTTGCAAACTTTCCTGAAAATCTGACGGAAAGCCAGAAAATACCCGATTATCTGGCTGAATTAGGTGCACTTGCATTGACCCCCGAAGCAAACATTATCAAACTGCCGAATATCAGCGCGTCAATTCCTCAGTTGAGAGCCGCGATCAAGGAGTTGCAAGAGCATGGTTATGACATTCCTGATTACCCTGAAGCACCCGCAAATGATGCTGAAAAAGAGCTTCAGACACGGTTTGCCAAGGTGCTTGGAAGCGCTGTAAACCCTGTATTGCGTGAGGGAAACTCCGATCGTCGGGCGCCGCTTTCTGTAAAAGCATTTGCTCAAAAAAATCCGCACAAAATGGGTGCGTGGAGCAGCGATTCACAATCACATGTTGCATCTATGAGCGCCGGTGATTTTTATGGCAGCGAAAAGTCGGTCACTCTTGATTCGCCGACTACGGTAAAAATCGAGTTTGTTGACGGAGAAGGCAAGACAACGGTACTGAAAGAGAAAACCCCGTTACTTGCAGGTGAGATCATCGATACCTCAGTTATGAATGTGCGTTCTCTCCGCAAGTTTTATGAAGATCAGATTGCCGATGCAAAGGCAACCGGAGTGTTGTTGTCGCTGCACCTGAAGGCAACCATGATGAAGGTCTCCGATCCGATTATGTTTGGCCATGCCGTCACCGTTTTCTACAAGGAGGTGTTCGATAAACATGCCGCCATCATTAAAGAGCTTGGCGTGAATGTGAACAACGGCCTGGGTGACCTCTATGCTAAAATTCAGAATCTGCCGGAAGCAAAGAGAGCTGAAATTGATGCGGATATCAAGGCGGTCTATGCAACTCGTCCGGCATTGGCTATGGTTGATTCCGACAAGGGTATTACCAACCTTCATGTGCCGAACGATATCATTGTTGATGCGTCCATGCCTGTTGTTGTGCGTGATTCAGGCAAAATGTGGGGGCCTGACGGCAAGCTTCATGATACAAAAGCCATGATTCCTGACCGTTGTTATTCCACCATGTACCAGGCGATCATCGAAGATTGCAAGAAAAATGGTGCCTTCAATCCTGCGACTATAGGAAGTGTCCCGAATGTCGGCCTTATGGCACAGCAGGCTGAAGAGTATGGTTCACACAACAAGACCTTTACAGCTCCTGCCAACGGTACAATCCGTGTTGTCGATACCGTCGGGAAGACACTGCTTGAACAGCAGGTAGAGACCGGTGATATATTCAGAATGTGCCAGGCAAAGGATGCTCCTGTTCGTGACTGGGTTAAACTTGCCGTCAATCGGGCACGCATTACTGGTGCTCCGGCAATTTTCTGGCTTGACAGCAAAAGAGCGCATGATGCAGAGATTATCAAAAAAGTGACCATGTATCTGAAAGAGCATGATACCACGGGCCTGGATATCCGTATTCTCACCCCTGTCGAGTCCATGAATTTCTCTTTGGAGAGAATCAGAGCAGGCAAAGATACGATCTCCGTCACGGGTAACGTGCTTCGTGACTATCTCACCGATCTTTTTCCGATTATTGAACTTGGCACCAGCGCCAAGATGCTTTCTGTTGTCCCGCTCATGAATGGTGGTGGTCTGTTTGAAACCGGAGCAGGTGGTTCAGCTCCGAAACATGTTCAGCAGTTCCAGAAAGAGGGCTACCTGAGATGGGATTCTCTCGGAGAGTTTTCAGCGATTTCCGCATCGCTTGACCATCTTTCCCGTGTGTTCAAGAATGACAAAGCTGCGGTTCTTGCCGAAACACTCGATCAGGCTATTGGCAAATTCCTCGATAATGACAAATCACCGGCCCGCAAAGTTGGGCAGATTGACAACCGTGGAAGCCATTTCTACCTTGCGCTCTACTGGGCACAGGCACTTGCCGCCCAGAACAAGGATCAGGAGTTGCAGTCTCGTTTTGCCAAAGTTGCACAGCAGCTTGCTGACAATGAGGTGAAGATCACTGAGGAGCTGATTGCCGCACAGGGAAAACCGGTGGACATGGGCGGTTATTATAACCCTGATGAAGCCTTGACGACGAAGGCTATGCGCCCCAGTGCAACGCTGAATGCGATCATTGACGCACTTTGAAGGATATATGTTTATTCGATTTCACAAAAGCCTGGATAGTGCTCCAGGCTTTTGTGTTTCTCTTGGATCTCTCTTGATTATCCACTGAACGTGCTGAAAACCAGCCCCGCTTGGGGTGGCATATTGGTTGTGCTATCCGATTGCGTGGGTGCCAAGGGCATCCATGATCTCTCCTGCCCAGAACCCATTGAAGATATGGCTGTAGGGGTCATGCGTGAATGACCCTGCCATTTCACCCGAGGCAATCTGGTGGCTTGTCAGCATTGCAAGGAGTCGAGTAATGACACGGGCGACCATCTCCGGATTTGCTCCAGCCTTTTTGCACAAGACCGCACCCTTAAGGGCGAGGCCTATCATATGAGGATCCTTGTCACCGTTGCCATTGGCTGCAGGGGCCGCAGGAGCGCTCTTTTCCCTGAATTCTGTTGGGACATAGCTGTCGGATGGATGCGCTTTCAACCAGCCATCAAGCCACCCAAGAAAGGTGGTGCTTACCTTTGAGGCACTGGTAACAGCCGGGGTGCTTATTTTTGAGTTCATACACTGTTGCCAGAAATCGGCAACTGCTGCAAATGGCCGATACTGGAATCCGCCCCAGAAGGTATTTGGATCGGGCCCTTCCCAAGTAAAGCTGTTTTTGACGGCCTTGCCTAAAAAAGAGTCGTCATAATGGTATACTGGAGCAAACGGTCCCGTGATTCCAGTGCTTTTGGTGTATGCCGCTTGAGCGTCAATCAGAAATTGCAGCATGTTTGCTGCTGCGCTATAATCTTTCATGTAATGCCAGGGCAGAGGATTCTGGTATCCGGCATAATAGGGCCCGCGAAAAATCGGGGTGGCCAAAACCGAGAGATTCGGTCCTTTGTTGCTGTATTCAAATGGTATAGCTCCCTTGTAGACAATTTTTTTCTGTGGAGCATTGATCAGTTGAAATTCCCTGAACATAGAATTTTTTGCATTCAGCCATTTTGTTTTCAGCTCACCGGTTTCGAGACGGGAAAAGAGATCAAATGTTTCTATAAACCAGTGCATTGAATCCCCAGCCGTTGCAAATTCATTTGGTCGCAACTTTCGCCATGTTGGCCAGCATTCATAAGCCTCACCATAAGCAATATGTTCCGATTCATGACCCTTCTCTTTCGAGTTGAATGCCGCGCCACCATTGACAATCCAGTGAGATCGCCAATGAGATGCTGCTGCAGGAAGAGTACCGAAAAAGAAATATTTGACCAGTGCATCCGCAAGAGTGCGGGCAAAGGTCAGGTAGTGGATCTCTTTTGTCGTCTGATATGCTCTGAGGTATCCCCGTAACATCATCACCTGACTCTCTGAAGTGCTTGCCCTGCACTGGTAATACCCGCCACGACCAGATTCTTCATCCATGTTATTGCAGACAAGAGCCTCTGGAGTGATAATATAATCTCCTGTGCGTCCTGTCCAGTGTTGAATAAAGGTATCAAGTTTACCAAGAGCTGTGGTCATAGTTTCTCCGATCAGATGATGTTTTTGAGGAGTCTATCGAATTAATCTAATGATAATTTATGCATCAAAAAAAAGATGGTTCAAGCTGCTATGCGGCCGGGTAAATAAGATTGTTCATTGTGCGTCGCAATGTGTAACTTCCCGACTGTCAGTTTCAAGTAACACAATACGTTAAGGAAATGGTATGGCACAGAAAACCCTGAACGTCATGTTCATCGGCGATGTTGTCGGTACTCCGGGTCTGCAGATGGTGGAACGGATGCTGAAAAGTTTTATCAGCAAGTATCATGTTGATTTTGTCATCTGTAACGGAGAAAATGCCCATCATGGCAAGGGGTTGAGTCTTGAGGCGCTGAACCAGCTTCTTGAGGCAGGGGTTAATGTGGTGACCGGTGGAAATCATACCTGGAGCAATTTCAATTTTTTTGATACCCTGAAAACGCATCCACAGGTCTTGCGTCCGCTGAATTATCCCAAGGGGACCTACGGCAAGGGGTATGGAATCTACAAACTGCCAAACGGAATGGGCGACATTGCTGTCGTTAACCTTCAGGGCCGAACCTTCATGTACTCAATCGACTGTCCTTTCCGGACGGCAGACTGGGTGATCAAGCAGATTAAAGAGCAGGGAAAAGAGAAGGTGCGACATATTTTTGTCGACATTCATGCTGAGGCAACGGCTGAGAAGATAGCGCTTGGATGGTACCTTGACGGCAGGGTATCTGCGGTTATCGGTACACACACCCATGTACCGACAGCGGATGAGCGCATTCTACCGAAGGGGACTGGCTACTGCACTGACGCAGGCATGACCGGGCCTCACCAGTCAGTTATTGGCATGCAGATCAAATCAGCAACAGACAGGATGCTCTATCAGACACCACACAAATATGAATGTGCCGAGGATGATGTTCATTTCTCCGGGGTGCTCTTGTCGCTTGATGCGTCAAGCGGAAAAACGATTGGAATCGAGAGGATTTTTTACCCGCAGTTTGATCGCGGAGTAGTGCAGGGATAACGGACAATAATTAATACCAACCCTCGTAGGGATTTGCCATGGCAAATCCCTACATGTGCGGGGGCTTTAAAAAATCTTCTTTTACCTTAATCCCTGCTCAAACTCTTCAGCAACGATAACATCATCGACGCTGCCGATATACAGCGGTGTCCGCTGATGGAGCGAAAGCGGCTGAATATCAAGGATACGATCTCTGCCGTTTGTTGCACGGCCACCAGCCTGTTCACAGATAAAGGCAAGAGGATTGGCTTCATACATAAGCCGGAGCTTTCCTGTGGCGTGTTTTGTGGTCGGCGGATAAACAAAGACACCGCCAGTCAGAAGATTGCGGTGGAAATCGGCTACAAGCGATCCAATGTAACGGGTGCTGTAAGGACGGTTTGTTGCGGGGTCTTCCTCTTTGATATAGTCGAGATATTTCTTGGTACCCTCGTTGAACTGAGCGTAAGAGCCTTCGTTGATCGAGTAATATTTACCGCTTTTCGGGGTGACGATATTCTCATGTGAAAGAAGGAACTCTCCAATGGTCGGGTCGTAGGTGAAGCCGTGTACACCGTGGCCGGTGGTATAAACCATGACTACTGAGGAACCGTAGATGACATAACCGGCAGCGACCTGCTCGTAACCGTGCTGCAGGCAGTCGCTGAGGCTTGCCTCGCCGGGATCGTCGCCCTTGAGTTTGTAGATCGAGAAAATGGTGCCGACGCTGACATTCACATCGATATTTGAGGAGCCATCGAGGGGATCAAAGAGGAGTGCATAGTTGCCGGTCTCGTTTTTCGGTGGAATAATGATACCCTCGTTTTCTTCTGAGCCCATAATAGCAAACCGGCCGTGCTGGCCGATAGCGTTGATGATTTTTTCATTGGCAAACAGATCAAGTTTTTTGACCTCTTCACCCTGAACATTGGTGCTTCCTGTAAAACCGAGAATGTCGACCAGGCCTGCACGGACAACCTCTCTCCTGACCAGCTTTGCGGCAAAGGCAACGTCGTTAAGAAGGTCGGTAAGCTCGCCATGTGCTTCCGGGAAAAATCTTTGCTGTTCAAGGATGTGGCGTTCAATGGTAATCAAATTGCTCATGTTCTGTGTTCCCGATGGTTAATGTGTTGATTGACTTGATGGGTTCAGTGTAAATGTTGGATAATGTAAGAAATATTCAGTCTATCTTTTACAATCGGCGAACTGCTGACAGGTGTTAAATTATTTTTTGTCACAAAATGGTTTTGTGTTCCCTACATTGACAATTTTCATTACCCGTCATATTTTCATGAAACGATTCCGCTGGAAGTTTCCCTCGCCTGATGAACAAGTTGTTCTTGCTCTTTCGGAGGCAATCAATGTCAGTATGCCTGTTGGGAGAGCCTTGTGCAACCGGGGCATCTCATCTTTTGATGAAGCAAAGGATTATTTTCGTTCGACAATCAACCATCTGCCATCCCCCTTTCTTCTTCAGGATATGATGCAAGCCGTTGAACGGGTATTGCATGCCATCAGGGAGCATCAGAAAATAATGCTGTATGGCGATTATGATGTTGACGGCACCACAGGCACAGCAATGCTGCTGCTTTTTCTGAAAAAGCTGGGCGGTGAGGTCTCTTATTACATCAATGATCGTTTTGCGGAGGGCTATGGCATATCAACGGAAGGCATCGATTCGGCTGTTGAGCGGAACGTCGATCTTGTCATTACCGTTGATTGTGGTATAAAAGAGAGTGAAGCGATAACCCGGTGCTCGGAACATGGTATTGATGTGATTGTTTGTGATCATCATGAGTCTGATGAGCTGCCGCCTGCCTATGCTATTTTAAATCCAAAGGTTCCGGGCTCTGCCTATCCATTCAGGGAGTTATGCGGATGCGGTGTGGCGTTCAAGTTTATTCAGGCAATAGGTGAGCATCTCAATGCCGAACCGGAGAGCTGGCAGCAATATCTTGATTTTGTCGCTATTGCCACAGCAGCCGATATGGTCTCTCTTGAGGGAGAAAATCGAGCACTGGTTCGTGAGGGTATTCAGCGAATGCGAACCAAACCCAGAGCCAATATCAAGGCGATGTTTTCCCTTATGAAGGTTCTCCCGGCAGAATTCAGCATGTTTCATATCGCTTTTGGCATTGCGCCTCGTATCAATGCTGCGGGCAGAATGCACTCAGCACACCTTGCTGTTGACTGGCTGCTTTCAGATTCCTCCATCGACGCTCTATGCCATGCTGAGGAGCTTGATCGTATCAATGTGCAGCGAAGGGAACTCGACGCAGATATTATGGTGAAAGCAGAAAAGATGCTTGAAAATCATTTTGCCTCCTGGTGTTCTTCGATTGTGCTTTTCGATGAGTCATGGCATCTCGGAGTTCTTGGTATCGTTGCTTCAAAAATGATTGAAAAACATTATCTGCCGACGGTTATTCTCGGTGGTATGAATGGGCTTGTCAGGGGTTCAGTGCGGAGTGTTGAAGGGCTTGATATCCATGCGGTATTGCAGCAGTGCAGCGAATATCTCGATCAATTCGGTGGTCATCACCAGGCAGCAGGCCTCACTCTTCGCCCGGAGAACTTTGCAGGATTCCGCAAAAAATTCGACGAAGTCTGTACAGATCTTCTTTCAATGACACAACGTCAGAAGGAGCTTGTGGTTGATTCAAAACTTGCCCTTGAGGATATCACGGCTAAATTTATTAATGTCGTTGAGCAGTTTGCACCTTTTGGGTATGGTAATCGGGAGCCGCTATTTTTATCAGAAGATCTTGTGTTGTTCGGTCAGCCAAAACTGCTCAAAGAAAGGCATGTAAAGTTTTCTGTCAGGGATAAAAATGGAAGAACCTTTGATGTTATCGGGTTTGATCGTCCCGATATCCACGCTGAGCTTCTGTCGGTTGCTCGTCCAGTATTTACCATGGTCTATTCAGTTGAAAAAAGGATATGGAATAACAGGGAACAGTGGCAGATGAAGCTGAAAGACCTTGAACTGCGTAAAAACTTGGCCGCCTCAAGTTGTTAGTGATGAGACGGCTTTTTTATTGGTTGAATGACTTTATAGTCCGACTCTCACACCTACCAGAATGCCACTTCCTGATATGTCCAGCTTTGCAGGACTACCATTAAGGGTAACTGTGCTGGTGCCGGAATAGCGATATCGTGCATCTATGTCGATAGTTTTGGTCACTGGAACGGCAATGCCGACTCCAAACTGATACCCAAGTGCGGATTGGGTTTCGTTGAGGATTACGGGAGGATCCGGAACTTTATTGAGGGAGACTCGGGCAAGGCCGAGGCCAGCGGACAGATAAGGAGTAATTGCGCCAGCCTTGATATCATAGTAACTATTGATCATATATGACGTCACCGAAAAATGCCCGGTCAAGGGGAAAACTCCTCGTGAAAAGGTGTAGGTATCAGAGTTGTTTCGCTGGTAGCCTACTTCGCCCTCAAGTCTGAAATTACCAAAACTTCTTCCTGCAGCACCCATTAGGTCGATCCCTGGGGTAGTTGCTGCAGTACCTTCCAGAACACCTGTGGATGCAGTTTTGATTTTTATGTTGTTAAAAGAGGAAACTCCAACATTACCGCTGACATAATAATGAGTAGCGGCATAAACTGGCGTGGTAAGCATTCCTGTAGTCAGAAGCGCTCCAACAAGAGAGAGATGTTTTTTCATGAATACATTGTATTTTATTGGAAAAAACCGAATGTTATTATGACGAAACCCTTGTCGGTTTATAATACAGAAATTCTAATATATTTACCGCAAAAAATTACAATGGTAAATCTCTCAGGGTTGTATTCCCCACCGCTTGCGGTGAAGTTTCTTAAGCTTTTTCTATAACTTGATACCCCGCTGCTTGCGGCGGGGAGCTTCATTTTCTGTCACACTTTTTTCGTGGTGTATTTTTGTAAGCACTCCAGCAAGTGATGACAGAGCCGAAATCCCGAAAAAGATGAGCGACAGGGCAACTCCTGCATTGGTGTCAAGTTGTATGGAGTTAAGAAAATAATAAAAGGTTACCTCTCTGGCGCCAGCTCCTCCGATGGTTATTGGCAGAATGGTGGCCACCGTTGACATGAGGAATATTGCCAGATAGTCGATATGGTTGGCATGCAGCGAAATGGCCTGGAGGATGAAAAATGCCGATATGACCTGGGCTATCTGTACCAGCAGCGATTCGAGAGCTGTGATGGTAAAGACGCCGATGAACTGTTTGTAGAAAAGTTTGTTCAGAAGCAAAGCAAGGGGGTAGAGTGCGGAGAGCAAGAGCCATCCATAAGGAACCAGTTGGGGGAGTTTCAAGGCAAAAGTGCTGGGCAGCAGCAGTATGACAGAGAGAAACACAAGGGCAAAAATGCCGCAAATCCGATCCCACAAAACTGCGTGAAAGACATTGATCATCTTCATGCCGTGGTTTTTCTGCAGGACGTAGATTTTGTAGCCGTCACCGCCAATACCTCCCGGAAGAAAAAGATTATAGAACATGCCGAGATAGTAAAGCTTCAGGTTGTACAGGGCGGAAAGCTCAATGCCGATCGCCTTGAAAAAACGATTCAGGCGCACCGCATTAAAAAGCTTGGAGATATTGAAAAACAGGAGTGAGAGAAGCAGATACCAGGGGTTGGCGCTTCTGATGATACCGAAAAGTTTGGCAACATCAGTTTTTCTCAGTACCAGATAAAGGGCCAGAGCAGTGACAAGAAGCTGGAGCAGAGGTTTGAGCAGCTTTTTCAGGTTGAATTTACTCTTTCCCGACAATCTTCTTGATGATATAAGGTTTCTTGTTCTGTGACTCGTAATAGGTGCGCATGATGAATTCAGCAATGAACCCGGTCGTGATCAACTGAATCCCGATAAAGGTCATGATAATTCCCAGAGAAAGCAAGGGGCGTCCTCCGATTCTCTCGCCAAGAATTTTGAGGGCAAGCAGGTAAAAATTCAGAGCCATGCCAATAAAAAGGGAGAGAAAACCAAGTGTACCGAAAAGATGCATCGGTTTTTGGCTGTATTTCTGGAAGAAAACCATAAAAAGCAGGTCACTCAGCACTTTAAAGGTACGGCCGATGCCATATTTCGATGTGCCGAACTTTCTCGGGTGATGCCGGACATCAACCTCTTCCATTTTCGCACCGTACAGTTGCACAAGTACAGGTATAAAGCGGTGCAGCTCCCCATAGAGGCCAAGATTTTTTGCCACATCTTTTTTGAAGACCTTCAAGGTACATCCATAGTCACGGATATGCACATTCGTCATGTTTCTGATCATCGCATTGGCTATCTTGCTGGGAATTTTCCTCAGAATCATCCCGTCCTGCCGTCCAGCCCTCCGGCCTGCAACAACATCCAGATCGTTGTCATAAAGGTATTGCATCATCATCGGAATATCCGAGGGATCATTCTGCAGATCACCGTCCATCGTAGCTATCAGCTCGCCACGCGCATGATCGATACCAGCGGCCATTGCGGTTGTCTGGCCGTAATTCTTGTTCAGCACAACGAGATGTGCATTATCGGGTGCGTATTTTTTGATTTCAGCAACAGTACCGTCGGTAGAGCCGTCGTCAACCAGAACAATCTCATGCTCAACTGAAGCAAGCGAGAGGGCGAGAGCAGCAAAGAGGGGTTTGATGTTCTCAGCTTCATTCATGACCGGTATGACGACCGAAAGCTTCATGATAGTGTATTCATTTCCTTAGTTTTGCCATCACAACGCCGTATTTGCTGTAGAGTACGGTTGGATGGTCAAGTTTATCGAGCTGTTTGACCGTTGTCAGAACAACCTCTCCCGGTTCAGGGCTTCTTCTTTCAACAAAAGACTCCGAATATACTAAAAAAGAGGGGTTATAGCTTTCCCACATGACGATTTTATAACCCTCTTTTTTAGCAAGAAGAGCGGCTTCCTTTACCGGTTCCTGAAGGAGTTTTCCTGCAAGGGGCATAAGGTAAAAATTGATAAGAAGAGAAAAGACAACCCCTGAGGCAATCAGTTTGCCAGCAGCGGGCAGGTGAGGTATAAATTGTATTGCAGTGACTGCGATAATGGCGGTTATAACCACGAACAGATAAGTCGCTCCCATGAGTTCTGTTGCACCGGCAAGAAGTGCCTTAATATAGCCATCATTAATGTCGAGCAAAGCTCTATCCACGAAAAGGGGAAGACAGGCAAGCCCGGCAAGCATGAGCAATGGCCAAAGCACAAAACGCCAGGGATGACTGCTTAACGGCAGTGCCCTGGCCATAAGAATAAAAAGCGGGGTATAGCCGTAGATGATGTAGTGAGGAAGTTTTGTGCCGGAAAAAGAAAAAAAGAGAAAGACAAAAGCAAACCAGATAAAAAGAAAACGGTTCGTGCTGTCTGAAAGCAGGGATTTTGCTTTGAACAGAACCGTAAAGAAAAGACCGGTAAAAGGCATCATGCCAATAATAATGACAGGAAGGTAATAGAACAGGGAACCCGAGTGCCCCTCAAACGAAGAATTGAAGCGGCTGATATTATGTTTAAAGAAAAAACCATTGACAAAATCCATGCCCTGGTCACGGTATTCAAGCAGATACCAGGGAAGGGCAATAGCCAGAAAAAGGATTATTCCTGAAAGAGAGAAAACCATTCTGAGCCATTTTTTCAATGTTCCCTCCTGCAGGGAGAACAAAAAAGTGACTGCAAACGGAATAAGGATTGCTATGGGGCCTTTGGTGAGCATACCAAACCCTGTTGCGGCAAAGGCAAGATGCAGCGCCTGCTTTGAACCGCTCTTATAATGGTGGAGTAGTGCAAACATGGTGATGGCAAGAAAGCAGTTCAAAACCCCATCAGCTATGGCCGCTTTTGCAATAACGATCACCTGCAGTGACAGCACCATCATTGCCGCAGCAAAAAAGGCCTGACGGTCGCTGGACTCTTTGCGAACAAAAAGAAAAATCGAAGTTGCCCAGGCAGTTCCGGCAAGCGCCGAAGGTAGCCTGAAGGCAAACTCGTTTAGTCCGAAAAGCTTGACTGCGGTGAATTGCAGCCAGTAAATCAGTATCGGTTTATCGAATCGGGGAGCACCGTTCAGATAGGTGGTCAGATAATTTTTACTGATGATCATCTCGCGTGTTGCCTCGCTGAAAGCACCTTCATCGACATCAAAGAGAGGTGCAGTTCCCAGAGCAGCAAAAAAACTGACAAGAATCAGAATTGCCAATGCTGCCGGAAGCCGCGCGGGTTCAGATTTTGTTTGATTCAGAAGCATCTAATTTCGATTTAAAAACGTGGTTATAAAGGAGAGCCGTAGACACAATTCCCAGAAATGAACCGGCGATGACATCGCTGATGTAATGCTGGGAGAGAAAAATACGACTGAAGGCGATCAATAGAGCGGCAAAAAAAACGGCAAATCGCAAGCGGGGGTAAAGCATGGAAAGCAGCATAGCGACACTGAAAGCCGTGGCTGAATGGCCAGAGGGGAAGGATGTCCATGCGTATTCCCAATGGAAAAAATCAAAGCCGAAAAGATGATCACTGAAATACAGTGTGGGTCGTGCTCTGCCTCCAATATATTTGATAAGGTCTGCGGTTAATCCTGATGCCGCTACCGATGAGAAGAGAAAAAGCCCCGAATAGGCTATGGATGATTTTTTTTTCCTGAAAACAACAAAAAGCAACAACCCTCCGACGAGGTAGGAGAGTGAGTCGCCAAAAAGCGTTATCTTCTCGAAAAGTTCATAAACCCGGTTTTTTCCGAGAGAGTGGAACCATAACGCAGTCTGAATGTCTACAAAGGCGTAGCTGAGAATGCAGAGGCAGGTTATTGTTATCAATGCCATTCCCTGCTGAAGAGTTCTGCTCATGATGTATCGTTCATTATTATTGCTAATTAATAGGAAAATACATTAAATTTAAATATTGATGGAGTTGTTATTATCCCATCATGACAATTGAGGGCTTTTGGGAGATATTTGTTGCATAATGGGGGTGTTTTCTTCTATCTTATTACAAATAAACGTTTTATTTTTTTTATAGATGATTTTTTGTGCGTGATGAAGTGTATACACGAAAACAGTATAACATTAATTTGAGATCTATATTTATTCAGGTGAGATGCAATAAATAAATTTTACTTTAAAAAATATTTAATGAAGCGCTATATTTTAGGTAAGTATATTGTAGAAAAGTAAAGAGTACTGAATTTTTCTTGATACCATTTTGTTATTATTTTAAAATTATTTTGCGTTACTATAAAATTATTAAAAGGAAGGCATAAATGTTACTGCGTTTTGAAAAACAGATAATAATGACAAAGGAGCTGTTGCAGACAATCAGAACGGTTTTTATGATTCTGTTATTAATAATTATATGTGGAGTGAACATCGCTTCGGCACAAAAGAGCCACTCAAGAGTTATACCCACTTCAATTATAAAAAATACGCAGGGAACTCTCATAGCAACCGATAAGCCCGTTGAAGGAGCAAAACTGGTAACTGTCGGAATGTATGGTATCAATATCTATAATATGGATGTGAGATCGAATACCTATCATATGACTGCATATCTATGGCTGAGATGGAAAGGTGATTTTGATCCTGTCGAATCTCTTGATTTTGTCAATGGTGTTGAAGATTGGGGCTTGGTAAAAAAGGTTATCATGAAAGAGCCTGAAATATTAAGTAATGGTGAAAAGTATCAGGTCATTCGTATTGATGGTGTTTTTTTCCAGCCGTTTGACTTAAAATATTATCCTCTTGACAAGCAAGAATTATCGTTATATGTGGAAAACTCTTCAGACACTTATGACAAGATATTTTATGTTCCTGATACAATATCTTCAGGTTATGATGTTGGGTTAATAGTTCCGGGGTGGAAAGTAAATGGTTTGACTTCAAAGAGTTATATTCATGATTATGGGACTGATTTTGGTGAAACCGGTGTAACCAAAGCTTCAAAATATTCTGTTTTGAAATTTGCGTTCCATGTTGATCGCGAAGTCAATGTTTTTCTCTTAAAACTTTTTATTCCGTTGCTTATTGTTCTGATGACAAACTGGTTTTCCCTGATATTAAAACCAACGTATATTGAGGTAAGAACGACGATGCCTGCGACGGCTTTATTAACTCTCGTTTTTCTCCAGAAATCAGCAATGGACGCTATTCCTGAATGTCCATCACTGGTTTTAATGGACAAAATATACCTTCTTGCATATTTATGTATTGTTGTAACATTGCTTCAGATAATATGGGTTAATGTTTATATGGATAGAGAATCTCCTGAAAGTATTCAGAAGATGATCAAAATTGACAGAGTTAGTTTTAAAGTTCAGATATTATTATTTGTTGTAGTTTTTGTCGGGTTAATGCTACAAATTATATATTCCTGATAGTTAGTTGGTTACGTGGATTTGCTGTTTCCTCTGTAATGCTGCCGGATGCTTGATGTTTCTGAACATTGCTACAGCAAAATGCATCCGGCACTTTCGGCATATCGGTCTGAATAGTATTTTATAAGCCAATGAATTTATGAGTGGCACAATACCAGGAGAAAGTTCGCACCATCATGATGCCAGTCATCACCATGATAATGCGAGTCATAACCAGCATCACCATGATAATGCCGGTCATCACCATCACCATGTCTCCGGCAACATCAAAACTGCGTTTTTCCTTAATGCAGGGTTTACCCTTGTTGAAATCGCCGGAGGACTTTTAACTGGCAGTACGGCTATTCTTGCTGATGCGGTCCATGATCTTGGTGATTCTTTTGCACTTGCCCAGGCATGGTATTTCGAGAGCAAATCCGGTGGAGAGAGCAGTGCGCGATACTCTTATGGTTACAAACGATTTTCTCTTTTGGGTGCGCTCATCAGCACGGCGGTACTGCTGACCAGTTCGCTCTTCGTGCTTGCCAATGCTATACCCCGTATTCTTGAGCCTCATCACCCTAATGCCGGCGGAATGATTCTTCTTGCTGTTGTCGGAGTGATGGTCAACGGTTTTGCCATGGCAAAGCTCTCGAAAGAGAGCGGCATGAATGCTAAAGTAGTAGCGCTGCACTTGCTTGAAGACGTGCTTGGATGGGTCGCTGTACTTGTTGTTGCCGTTGTGCTCTATTTCTGGGACGTCCCTGTACTTGACCCTCTCCTTGCCATCATAATTACGCTTTATATTTTATCCGGTGTTGTAAAAAATCTGAAAGCAATGTTGCCGGTTTTTTTGCAAGCGGTACCTGATAAGTTTGATCTTGATACCGTTACACGTGAAATTGAGGGTCTGGAACATATTCATGCCGTTCATCACGCCCATATCTGGTCCCTTGACGGGGTGCATAACGTCTTCACGGCTCACCTTGAAGTGGATTCCTTGCTTGATGCCGAAGACTACATGCAACTCAAAGAGCTTATCAGAACCCTGGTCGATCGATATGGTCTGTACCACTCAACGGTAGAAATAGAATATCCCGGTGAAGCATGCAGGAATGCGCTACCATGAGATTTCTGCTGATATCCAATTGAATAGTGGGGGCGTATAAATGCAGGCTTTATTTTTTAGTATTCTATAGAATAATCAGTTATGTTTTCTTTTGGTTATTTGGATTAAGTATTTAATTGTTGATTTTGTTGTTAAAATCTTATATTTGTTAAGTGGATGATTTTATCTTTAACTGACAAATTCAATCATCAATAAAAAGGAGATTAAGAGCTATGGGGATCAAAAAAACGTGCATCGTTCTTGCGGGCACATTATTCACCTCACTTGTGACAACTTCTATGGTGCAAGCCGAGGATGTCAAGGGGAGTTTGTCTATTATTTATTCACCTCACACAACACATCTCAGTGCGCCTGGGTATTTGCAAGCGAATTTTCAGCTTCCAAAAGATCATGAAAATAAAGGCAAAGGATACTATGGGGTTCAGGGGGAGGTAAATTACGGAAAATATTTACTTTCAATAAATTACCTTACTGGAACATCGAATACTATTGTTGGCGGAGTTGATGAGACTTCCTCCTCACCAACCTTTAATCCCCTTACCCATGAAACTTCTGAAGTACTTGATCTTTGTGCTGGATATACTGTTCTTGAAGGAGGGACTTTTGGTAAGGTAACGCCTACGCTTGGATATTTTAGGATGTGGGCCAGCCCAACAATCTCGGCACCGAATTGGTATGATGGCCTTGAGTTTGGCGTAAAAGGATCGTATAAACTGCATGACAGGTTGATGCTTACCTATAAGTATGGGTATGTTCCTGATGTTGTAGTACATGGATATATGATAGATGGTATTCCCGGCTTTGTCCCTGGTCCTTTAATGGCAGGGAGGTATTTGGTGAATTATATGATTGGAGCTGAAGTGCTTCTTAGTAAGGATATCAGTGTAATTGGTGGTTATCAGAATATTAGGGCAGTGAATAAGGTGGTTGTTGATGGGAGTCAGGCGATTGTCAAATTTACCGGACTCTATGTCGGTGGATCATATAATTTCTAATTACTGGGGACAAGAGACAGGTAGTACTATTTTCACATTTCATGAATAAATGATTATGGACTTCAAGAAATTTCTTGACAATCACATAAGACTCCTTGCAGACGGTGATGCAGGAGCATTGGTGGAGAATGATTACCATGATGATGCAATAATGTTTCTCATGCTGGGTGAGGAAGGGCAACTTATTGCCGGCAAAGAGTCCTTGAAAGAACAATTTGGCATGTACCTCAAAAATATTTACCGGGGCTTTGTTGCCCTTGAAAAAGTGCTCATTTCTGAAGACTCTATCTGTCTTCAGGCCAGGATAAATACCACAAGTGGTGAATTAAGGGTCTGGGATGCGCTGTATATGAAAGATGGCAAGATATTTCGCCATTATTCCGGCATGATGTAATTAATCATTATTAACGTTAATAAGAAGAATCATGAAAAAAGTATTGGTACTTGCATCAAATCTTGGATTATGGGGCGAAGAACTTCAGGCGCCATGGGATGCCATGAACAAGGCGGGTTTTAAACTGACTCTTGCGACCCAGAGAGGGATCACACCGCTGCCGTTACAGTTGAGTGTCGACAAGAGTTTTGTTGATCCTGTTCAGCAATATAACGTCAACCCGGCAGAAGTTGTGGACAGAATTCTGGAGATACTGAAGACCGGTGAATGGGATAACCCTATAAAAATTGCGGATGCAAAGGCTGACGATTATGATGCCATGGTCATTGTCGGCGGTCCTGGTTCTCCGCTGGATCTCGTTGGAAATGCCAGGGTGCACCGCCTGCTTGAGGCCTTTTATGCTCAGGGGAAAATTTTGGGAGCGTTATGCTACGCCGTAGGCGCTTTTGTATGGGCTCGCAAAAAGGAAGATGGCAAGAGTATTATAAATGGGAAAACTATTGTTGCTCACCCAAAAGAGTGGGACTTTACCGATGATCTCCCTTATCCTCTCTATAATGCCACTCCTGCAAATCCGGGGACCGATCTTGTGACCCCAGGTTTTGCGTTTCCTCTTCAGGTTATTGTTGAAGATGCGGTTGGAGATACAGGACGCGTGATTGCAGTACCAACAGCAAACAGGAAAAATCCGGTGGCTCATTTTGATTTCCCGTTTGTTTCAGCTCAGTCAGTAGAGTCCAGTATCGCATTTGGGGATAAATTGGTAGAGGTTCTGTCAGAAAAATAAGTTGGGGTGGTACTATTTCTTTTTATGACAGTAAGGCAATTTTTGCAAGACACCATAATTATAAGGCGATGAATCCGGTAAAAAATTTAGTGATCACGACCATCAAAAGGAATAAGGTGCAGATACACTGTTGCGCAAGCCCTGATGATGGTGAAAGAGTCAATGCCCAGATTATTGAAACGGCGAATAAGCTGGTGATTATTGATGCAATGTTGATGAGGCCCTATGCAAGTGAGCTGCGGGAATATGCGAAAAGCCTTGGAAAACCGATTGATCGTGTTTTTGTGACACATTCCCACCCTGATCACTGGTTTGGTATTGAGTATTTTCAGGATGTTGATGTGTATGCGTTTCCGGAGACCATAGAAGAGATAAAAATGTTTGCTCAAATCGCCATGGATTTTCACAGAAATAATCATGGCGATCTGGTTACCGATACGCTCTTTTTGCCAAACAAAGCTATTACTGAGAGCGAGGTAACTATTGATGGAGTTCTCTTCAGGCTCTTTAAAATAGTTGCAGCAGAGGATGTTTTTATGCTGGCGCTCGATCTGCCGGAAGAAAAAACCTTTATCGCACAGGACTTACTCTACAACAAGGTGCATCTTTTTGTTGGACAGAGATCGATGGATGGAACCCTCTGCTTTGATGGATGGATTGCCGCGCTGAAGCAATATGAAAGTGGGGAATACGAAGTTGTTCTTCCTGGCCATGGCTTTCCTGGTGAAATATCCATCATTAAGGAAAATATAGCCAATCTCAAAAAGGTGAAGAGTATCCTGTCGTCTTCAACCGGCGAAAATTTTGTACAAAATGTTGTAGCGGCATTCCCTGACTACGGGCTCAGATCCATGCTTGAAATGTCTGCCTATTTTCTTTTTCAAATGAAGTGATTTTAAAAATCGACTATTATAATTGGGGGAGGATTCAAATGAAGCATAGTAAGCTTAGTAAAAAGAATGTTATAAAAAGTTTGCAATCATGCTGTGCAGTTGTTGCTGCAGGCTTTTTTATTAGTGCAGTGTATCCCGATGCAGTTTTAGCCGGTAATGACAATCCCAAGATTGATTATGGATTAACGGCTGGATTTTCGAGTATGTCGATAAACAATACTCATTTTGGCTTGGGACAGTTAGGCGTAAATACATTTCCCCCTTCCTACGGTGCAACAGATATTGCGAGGTCAGAAGGTTATTTTGCTCCAAGTGCTAATTTATTATGGAAAACCTCAGATTCAGGCACTATATATGGGGGATTACGTGCTGTTGGCTCTATAACTAGAGGGGATGGCGATAGTTGGGGTTTGACGAACGGTGAACATTATTCGTTAGGTAGCAACCCTCCGTATGTTATCGGTGAAAACATGTCATATCTTAACTTGGATAAGGCATTTCTGGGTTGGAAGTCCGGGAATAATATCTCTTTTCTCGACCAGGATGGATTGGATATCAGTGTTGGCAAGCAGAACTTTCAGCTTGGCGATGGTATGGTTTTAACCGATGGAAATGATGAAGCCAGTCCTCATAAAGGTATTTATTGGCTGGATCCAAGGACGGCATGGAATAATTCGGCGATTGTACGTCTTAAATCACTTCCCTATCAGTTGGAGCTGTTTTACCTGCAATCCAATACCTATATCAAGGATGAGAACCCCATCGAAGATATCTACAAAGATAACATTGTAGGTGGCAATTTTGAATTGGTTGATAAAAAGCTTGGTAAGGTAGGGGTATCATACTTTAAAGTGGCCAGTTCAAATAATCATGAGCGTGATGGATTGAGTGTTACAGGAATACATGGTCGCGGAAATCCTGTTTCAACTCTTCAGAACCTCGAACTTGCTGGAGAAGTTGATTTCCAGAAGAATAACAATAGTTATATCAATAGAGATGCGGTTGCTTGGTTTGCAGAGGCAAAATACTTTATGCCAAGCTTGCCTTGGTACCCGACACTTGGTTACCGATATTCTTCATTTTCAGGTGACAAGGCGAGTACAACAAATAAAAATGAAGGCTGGGATTACCTGTACAATGGTTCTACTGAACGTGGGTTTGGATACTGGTATCAGGGAATTGTGGTTGGAACATACGAGACCCGTTTAACTAATCTTGACACACATTTTGTGAATCTAACCTTGATTCCGCCGGTAAAGGGAAGCTGGATGAAGATCTTCTATTACAATTATCAGTTTAATGAGCCGAGTACTGCACAACTGTTCACTAATCTGCCGGTATCTAGTAGTAAATTTGCTTCTGAATGGGATTTGATTCTTGGTTATTCTCCTACCCAGAAAGTAGATTATATGCTGATTTATGGGAATGCCAAACCTGCCCAGGGAGGGATCGACCGTGTATTTGGTTTAGGCGACAAAAACTCAACTATGCTTCAGTTTACTATGTTGTACCATCTCTGATAAAATCGTTGGATAAATGTAGCTGAGCTTAAACAAGGAAATGACAACAGGGGTAACTCCCTGTTGTCAAGCTTCGGAAAAGTGTCATAAGAGAGAATAAGATTAATAATAAAAAACAATCTTTGGAGTACGCTATGACAAAACCTTTAACTGAATCAGAAGTATCAGATCTTGCCAAAATATGGTACAGAAAACTTGATGTTCATGCCCCCCTCCTCGATTTCATACCATTACTGTCAGAAGAGAATCTGGAAATGACGTTTCCAGAGGCAACGTTGCAGGGCTTGGTTGCGTTTGAAGGGTGGTATGAGAGAGTTATTCGAATCTTTTTTGACGAGGTGCACCGGCTTAAGGAGGTGAACATAAATCTCCAGGGTGAAACTGCGGAAGTTAACCTTGTTGTTGAATGGCAGGCAAGTGTCTGGAATCCTCCGTCTGCAAAAAGCGAAAGAATCATTCTTGACGCCGATCAATCATGGGTTGTAAAACGTTCACCTAAATCAGGTGATGCCGTCATTACAAAGTATGTTGTTAACGCATTGAATTATCAGGAAGGCTCAGCAAAATTGTAACTATCAGTCAGAGAGTATTCGCAAGGATACTTTTTCTGTCAATAGGTCATTAGCTGAGAGTTGCGCACATTTAACCAATAACAAAGGGCAAACATGAAAAATGTTCCGGATACCCCAATGGGCCAGATGTATAAAGCTCATATTAATTTTATCTTAGACAAGAATATTGAGGCGTTGCTTGATCAGTATACCGATGACGCTATGCTTATCAGCAGCTTTATGAAAAAGCCCATTATTTATAAAGGGCGGGAGCAGTTGCGGGAGCACATGCAGGGTATTCTTGGTATCCAGGGTCTTGAAACCGAAATTATATTTTGGTCTGAGACCGAAGCACCCCAAACGCTCATGATTACAGAACAGATCACGATGACAACAGCAGACGGGGTTGCCAATATGCGCTTTGCTGATAGCTGGGTGCTTCGTGACGGTAAAATTGCCATACATTTTGCGGGTATGGTGCAATATCCTGATGGTTCCCTTGCTTGATGGTAGTCTGATTCTTTTAAGAACATGGATATAATTATCAATAATTTCTAAATGTATATTTCATGAGCAAGAAAAAAGTTCTGGCGATTCTCTCAGAATATGGATACTGGGGAATTGAATTGGTTGGACCGCTGAATAAACTTGAAGCTGCTGGTTATACTGTTGATTTTATGACTCCCAACGGTAAACCTGCAGATGCTCTTCCACCAAGCTTTGATTCAACTTATGTTGATCCACCGCTTGGTGTCTGTGTCACAACAAAGCAGCACGAGGATGATGTGAAAGCCTTTATTGCAAAAAATCGTACCTCAACTCCACTCTCGCTTAAATCCTACATTCCAGAAAGACCCTACTATTCAGCAACTAATTTTCTCAGAAATCTCGAACAATATTATACCAAGGTAAAAGAGTCCGTCGAGTTTCTTACCAGTGAGTATGATGCTTTGTTTGTTGTTGGTGGAAGCGGACCTATTGTTGATTTGGTGAACAATCAGAGTCTTCATGAGCTGATATTAGGATTTTACAGAAAGAATCAGCCAGTTGCTGCGATTTGTTACGGTGTTGCTGCTCTTGTTTTTGCCAGAGATTTCAACGAAAGGAAGAGCATCATAAAAGGCAAGCACGTTACCGGGCATTGCATTGAATATGATTATCATGATGGAACCGGTTTCCTTCATACCGATTTTAATATCGGGCCTCCTCCTTATGTTCTGGAGTATATCCTCACCGATGCAGTCGGTCCTAAAGGTCAGTATCATGGTAATTTTGGAAAGGAGACCTCAGTAGTAGTTGATTATCCGTTTATAACAGCACGATCACTGCAGTGCTCTTATGAAATGGGTGATAAATTTGTCGATGTATTAATCAATGGACTCAAAAGATATGGCTGGTAAAACTGGAAATCAAAAAATACTTGAGCAGTTTATTGCTGATGGTTTTACCTATATGTTCGGTAATCCCGGCACAGTAGAGCAAGGTTTTCTGGATGCGCTCGCAGATTATCCTCAACTCCGTTACATTCTCTCTTTACAGGAGTCTGTTGCGGTAATGATGGCTGATGGATATGCGCGAGCGACCAAAAAACCGGCACTGGTACAACTGCATAGTAGTCCTGGTATTGGTAATGCTGTTGGCGCCCTTTACCAGGCAAAACGGGGGCATGCCCCTTTGGTGTGTATTGGCGGAGATGCCGGTGTCAAGTATCTCAATATGGATGCGCAGATGGCTGCGGATCTTACCGCGATCATGGAACCGGTAACTAAATACTCTACAGTTGTCTATGACAAGAATTCCATTTTGCGAACTCTTCGTCGTGCAATAAAAATTGCAACAACCCCGCCTATGGGACCGGTGTATGTCTGTTTGCCTCTTGATATTCTCAGTGAGATTAATGACGAAGAGGTTTTTCCGACACATATTCCCGGTACAGCAGTGCTTCCTGGTGATGAGACAATAAGCCTTTTTGCCAAAGAGCTTCTCGGTGGTTCCAAACCCGTTATTTTTATGGGTGACGGGGTTGCATACTCCCATGCTGAAAATGAGCTGACTCGCGTCGCGGAGTTGCTTGGAGCAGAGGTTTATGGCGTTGATGTTGGCGATTTTAATATGGATACGATGCATCCACTCTATTGTGGAACTACAGGCCACATGTTTGGATCGGCGAGTTTGCCGATAACACGCAAAGCTGATGTGATGCTGATTGTTGGGACCTATATGTTACCTGAGGTGTTCCCCGAATTGGGTAACGTGTATGACCCTGATGCACGAGTTATTCATATTGATCTCAATGCTTATGAGATTGCCAAGAATCATCGGGTAGATTACAGCGCTGTAGCTGATCCTAAATTGACACTGAACGCATTAGCCGACAAGCTTGAGCAGGTCATGACCGACGGAGACAGAGAGGCTGCGAAAAAAAGGACAGATGAAATTCAGGAGGAGAACAGAAAAAAACTTTCAATTCAGGTTGAAAAGGATGCTGCGAACCGCGATATTCTGCCGATGTTCATGTCGAGGTTCATGGAAGAGCTGGCCCCAAAACTTCCCGAAGATGCGATTATTTTTGATGAAGCGCTTACCAATAGCCCCGCTTTGACCAGATATTTTCCCCCCCGGAAAATTGGTTCCTATTTCGCCACTCGTGGCGGATCTCTCGGTGTGGGTTTCCCCGGTGCTATAGGGGTGAAACTTGCCAACCCTGACAAAGTCGTTATCGGTTTTTCAGGTGACGGTGGATCAATGTATACCATTCAGGCTCTCTCCTCAGCAACAAGGCACAAGATTGGTGCAAAGTTTATCGTTTGCAGTAATGGCGCCTATCGATTGCTGCAGTTGAATATCAAGGAGTACTGGAAAGAGCAGGCAATCAATAATCGGGAGATGCCGGTGCCATTTGATTTGTCTTTTCCTGAAACAAGATTTGATCTGATTGCACAGTCTATGGGCGTTGATGCGGTGAGGGTGGAAGCGGTTGAAGATATTCCGGCAGCAATTACCAGAATGCTTGCCGACGATAAGCCGTTCTTGATTGATCTGATCCTTGAAGGGGATACACATCCGCACCTGGTCGGTGTTCGCTGCGGGCAGTAAATGATGTAAGCATTTGCCAGTCTTTTCTAACAATTCTTATAAAGGAAAAGAACTCATGAAACTTAGCGGTAAAAAAATCGCAATTCTCATGGAAAGCGATTTCTATGAACCAGAAATCTTCTATTATCAACGGAGGTTTCTTGAAGAGGGAGCTGACCTGCAACTACTTACAAGGCTCTGGGGTCAACCCTCCTTGACTTTTAAAGGTCATGAATATCATCTCCCACTTGATGTATCCGGTTCATTTGAGGGTATCAGCGATGAGGAACTTGCTACATATTCTGCGATTATTGTCCCCGCAGGAATGGTTTCCGACAGACTCCGTTATACCGAAGATCTTGCCAAGATACCGCCAGCATCGACGTTCATGAAACGTGCCTTTGCAAACAAGCAGATTATCAAGGGAGTGATCTGTCACGGGTTATGGCTTCTGGCTCCTGTAAGAGAGGTGATTGCTGGTCGTAAACTGGTTTGTCACAACAATCTTTATGGTGATGCCAAGGCTTACGGAGCCGATTTTGTTGACCAGGATGTTGTCGTTGATGGTGATCTTGTAACTGCACGTACCGGTGGACATTGCCACCTTTTCGCCCGGCAGATTATTGATTTGATACCTTAATAATTATAAAGTGATTCATCATGAAATTTGTTCATGTAGCAGTTTCTTGCACGGATCTTGAGAAATCAGAGAAATTTTACAGCAAATACTTTGGGTTTACAAGAGCAAGAAACATTCCTTTAGGCGATGACAACGCGATTGTGTTTATAAAATGCGGTGATTTTTATCTCGAGTTATTCAAGTCTGAAGCGGAAAGGCCAATCCCCCAAGCAGATAAAGATGGCCAAAATTATCCCGGTTGGCGACACATTGCCTTTCAGGTAGAGAGTGTTGATGAGTTTATCGCGCAATTCAATAATGAACTTGAAATATCACTCGGGCCTCTTGATTTCAGTAGTTTTATTCCAAATTGGAAAACCGTATGGATAAAAGATCCAGACGCAAATATCATCGAAGTCAGTCAGGGTTACCAAGATGATTTAACCGGAGTATAAACCATGGCGAAAAAAGTAGCTATCTCTGTCGAAAAAGGTATAGCCCATCCACTTGGAGCTACACCCGACGCAAACGGAGTAAATTTCTCAATTTTCACAGAAAATGCCACAGGAGTTGAGTTGTGCCTTTTCGACAAGCACGACGACTTCCATCCATCCATGACGATTAAACTTGACCCTAAAGTTAATCGTACCTTCCATTTCTGGCATGCTTATGTTAGGGGTATAGGGGCGGGAACACATTATGCCTATAGAATTGATGGAGTTTTTGATCCTGCACAGGGGCATTTGTTCAACCGGAACAAGGTTGTGATTGACCCTTATGCCCGTGGTAATACCGACGAACTTTATAACCGGGGAGATGCTTGCAATGATGATGATAATGTCACATCATCAATGCGGAGCGTGGTCATTGACGAAAACAAGTATGACTGGGAGGGAGATCAGTGTCTGAAAACTCCAATGGATGATACTATTATCTATGAAGTGCATCTTCGGGGATTTACCAAAGATGATTCAAGCGGAGTCAAACATGCCGGGACATTTCGTGGAATGATTGAGAAGATCCCTTATCTCAAAAAACTTGGAGTGACAGCAGTTGAACTTCTTCCGGTTTTTGAGTTTGATACGAAGCAGGTACTCAAAACAATGCCCGATGGAACGGAGCTTACGAACTACTGGGGGTATAGCACGGTAGGCTTTTTTGCTCCTGTGGCGAGGTACTGCTGCAAGCCTCATGAGGGAGACCATCTCAATGAATTCCGTGATATGGTTAAGGCTTTGCATAAAGCAGGCATCGAAGTTATCCTTGATGTTGTGTTTAATCACACTGACGAAGGTAACCATCAGGGGCCGGTACTTTGTTTCAAGGCTATAGATAATGCCATTTATTATCATCTTGTTCCTGGTGACAAAAAGTTTTACATGGATTATACCGGGTGTGGAAACACCGTTAACTGTAATCATCCAATTGTTGAAAAGTTTATTACCGACTGCCTTGCGTTTTGGGTTGATGTAATGCATGTTGACGGTTTTCGCTTCGATGAAGGCTCAGTATTGAGCAGGGGTGAAGATGGTCGTCCACTCGAACATGCTCCTGTTATATGGAATCTTGAGCTTATGGATACCTTTGCCGATACAAAACTTATTGCCGAGGCCTGGGATGCGGCAGGGGTTTATCAGATTGGCTCTTTCCCCGGTTATCGATGGGCCGAGTGGAACGGACGTTATCGCGACACCATACGTAATTTTGTTAAAGGAGATGGGGGACTCGCTGGAGCAGTAGCAGCCAAGCTTTCAGGTTCAAGCGACATCTATTCGCATAATCGGCACACACCGATGAATTCCATTAACTTTGTTACCTGCCACGATGGATTCACCTTGATGGATCTTGTGTCGTACAATATTAAGCATAACTTCGCAAATGGCGAGGATAACCGTGATGGTAATGACGATAATTCCAGTTGGAACCATGGTGTTGAAGGTTCTAGCGATGACCCGGCAATCAACGAATTCAGAAAGCGGGATGTTAAAAACTTTATAACAATTCTGATGCTTTCCCAGGGTGTTCCCATGATCCTTGGAGGGGATGAATTCGGACGTACACAACAGGGCAATAACAATACCTATTGTCAGGACAATAAACTCAACTGGTTTGACTGGCAATTGACTGAAAAGAACAGCGATTTAGTTCGTTATTTCAGTGGGGTAATTAATCTTCGCAGATCGCTTTTGTCGTTGAGGCGTGACACATTTTATAATGGTTCACAATTCAACAAGAAGGGGATGCGAGATATTGAATGGCATGGTTGCGAGTTACTTGCTCCAGGGTGGAATGATCCTCAGTGCAGGGTGCTTTCATTTACTATTGCCTCTTTTGTTGAGACGGAGCCAGATTTACATGTTATGCTCAACATGAGTATGGACAACCTTGATTTTGAAATTCCGCAAATTGACGGTTATCTATGGTTGCGTTTTGCGGATACATCTTTGCCCTCTCCGCAGGATATCGTCGAAATGAAAAAGGCAAAGTCAGTAGTTGAAAAGAGTTACAATGTCAAAGCTCACTCTTCTGTAATTTTAATCTCAAAAGCGAGGTAAAACATGGAAAAAAACAAATTGGGGTTTACTTTTTCTGATACCATTCAGGGGTATGTGACCCATTATGACTGGGATAAACAAACCTTCAGTCTTGATACTTCAGATGGAAGAACTTTCGAAGTCAAACTCGGTGCGAATATTTATGCTGAATTAGTAAGAAATCTCGGTGAGGCGTTTATTGACTGTACAGGCCAGATAAAGGATATGCTTGCCCCTGGCAGATTTCTCTATGTTTACGGAGTCTTCTTTCCTGAAGATGAAGTCAAGTTTGAAGCCAAGCATTTAGTATTTCTCGGGAAGGATGAACAAGAGTTTCGTTTTGAAAAACAGGACTGGTGGATCAAGCAGATTCGTCAACTCGGTGACTTTTATCTTAAAGCCCAGTTTCCTGATGGTGATGTTGACTACCGTAAATACAAAACCAACCTTTCACTTGAGGGAGAACAAACTGGTAATTTCCGTCAGGAAACTGATACCATGTCGCGTCTTGTCTATGGTTTTGCAACAGCTTACCTTTTGACTGGCGATGATCGATATCTTGAAGGCGCAGAAAAAGGTACGGTCTATTTACGTGAGCACATGCGCTGCAAGGATACCAGTGAAAACATCACCTACTGGTACCATGGTATTGATGTCAAAGGAAAACATGAGCGGAAGATTTTTGCTTCAGAATTCGGTGATGACTATGATGCCATCCCGGCTTATGAGCAGATTTATGCGCTTGCCGGCCCGACACAGACATACCGTGTAACCGGCGACCCCGAGATTGCAAGCGATATTGATATGACGCTTAATCTTTTTGATAAGTACTTTTATGATCGGCAACTTGGGGGTTATTTCTCACATATTGATCCAGTGACCTTCGATCCAAACGCAGAATCTCTTGTGGGCAATCGTGGACGCAAGAACTGGAACAGTGTCGGTGACCATGCGCCGGCGTACCTGATTAATGCCTATCTTGCCACAGGTGACGAGCGTTTTAAAAAGATGCTTGTCAACACGGCCGATACTATCACAGAGCATTTCCCTGACTATGAGCATAGCGCTTTTGTACAGGAAAAATTCCATGCTAATTGGGAACATGATTCCACCCATGGCTGGCAGCAGAACAGGGGTGTTGTTGGTCATAATCTGAAAATTGCCTGGAATTTGGCACGTATCAACAGTGTTGAAGGTCTTGAGCAAGAAAAAAGTGACGCTTACATGGAATTTGCCCACAAGATCGCAGTTCTTATGCCTGAACATGGCTGTGACCGGCAACGTGGCGGCTGGTACGATGTTGTTGAAAGAACTCTTGAAGAAGGCCAGAAATTCCACCGCTATGCATGGCATGACCGTAAAGCATGGTGGCAGCAGGAACAGGGAATACTTGCCTATCTTATTCTTTTTGGCACAACCGGTAAAAAAGAGTATCTCCAGCATGCCAGAGAGTCAAGCGCATTTTACAGCGCATGGTTCCTTGATCAGGATAGCGGCGGTATTTATTTTAACGTACTGTCATCTGGTATTCCATATTTGCTGGGTACTGAGAGGCTCAAGGGCAGTCACAGCATGAGCGGTTATCACTCGTTTGAACTTGCCTATCTTGCTACTGTCTACCAGAACTTGCTGATTACCAAACAGCACCTTGACCTCTTTTTTAAACCTTACTCTCATGGTTTCAAGGACAACATTCTTCGTGTTGCCCCTGATATTCTGCCAGCAGGATGTTGCAAGATTGAAAAAGCATGGATTGATGGAAAGGAGTATCTGGATTTTGATGCTGAAAATCTTACGGTCAAGCTTCCAGACACACAAAATCGTGTCAAAGTTCAGGTTCGCCTTGTACCGGTTGGCAGTGTAGAACATTTCACAATGACTGTTGATCAGGATGGTGACGTTACCAAATTGACACTGGTAGGTGATCTGGATCATGTAGCAATTCACTCATTCAGAAAAAAACTTGTAGAGATTGCCTCTAAAAACCCGGCTAAAGTAGCTTTTGATATGACAGCACTGCAGTCCCTCGTTGAAGAAGCAGTACGCACAATAATATTCGAGAAGCAGAAAATGAGTATTGATTGTGACCTCTATATCTGTGGAGCAAATGAAGGGGTTAAGGTGTTCTTTGATCGTGAAGAGCTTTCTGAGGAGGTTGTGTTGCTTGATGCGTACGATAAGACAAAAATGTAGTATTAGTTAACTATTTCCCACTCCACAATTATGACGGATGTATTGTTTCTTGTCAGTGTAACTGGGTTAGTAATGGCTGTTTCGGTGTTATGCCTTGTGATTATTAGAAAAGTGTATGGGCATTCATTGATGGCTAAGCATAATGATGTTGCCGGATTTATTTATGCGGTAGTTGGAGTTATTTATGCTGTTTTACTTGCTTTTGTTGTAATTGTGGAGTGGGAGATGTTTCGTGACGCCGATAGCAGAGTTCAGGAAGAGGTTCAGTGTATGGCATCGGTTCTGCGGGATATGCAAGCCTTTGATGAACCACAGAAATCATTGGTCTCGAAGGAAATAGTAAACTATACCAATATCGTGATCAATGAAGAGTGGGCATTGATGGCTAAAGAACAAGCAAGTGAACATGCGGTGAAATCGATCAGACGTATTTTTACTTTGGTAACAGAAATCAAACCTGCAAATGAATATCAAAAAATATGGTATCAGGAAATTATCAGCAGGCTTAATAACTTTTATAATGCACGAAATCATAGAATTCAGGCAGCCAAAGAAGGTATTCCTGACTTTATGTGGAGTGTGATGATTGTCGGTGCTATAATTACCATTGGTTTCAGTTTTCTCTTTGGTATGGAGAATTTATGGGCACAGTCTTTTATGGTTGCATCACTTGCAGGAATAATCACTCTGGTACTTCTTTTGATTGTTGCGCTGGATCACCCTTATGCAGGAATCATCACTGTAACACCTGAAGCTTTTGTGGATCAGCTCGCTCGTATTAAGGATTATCTTGCCACTCAACGAGTATTATAAAACAAAACTTTCCAGATATAATTATTTTGCTGAGTGTTTCAATTTCCCGCAGTAGTTCCCTCAGAGTTTATCTTTCTTTGTGTCCTGATGTTCTCATTAGGCGATGTTGCTTAATCTGTTGACGATCAGAGTAGTGAACTTGTTGTAAAACCTCCCGTCGATAGTTGCTGACTTGAGCTACTTAATAAATATTTACATTAATGGGTGTGAACTCTACGGCAGACACGATTATGAAAAAATCAGTCGGAGCAAAAACACTGTTATTTCCAACACCAGTCTTGATGGTTGGAACTTATGATCATACTGGCAAACCAAATCTTATGAGCGTTGCCTGGGGTGGGATCTGCTGTTCACAACCACCTTGTGTTGCTGTGTCGCTGCGCAAAGCAACCTACACCTATGATTGCATTGTTGAACGGAAAGCCTTCACAGTCGGGATCGCCTCTGAAGAAAAGATAGCGGAGGCAGATTACATAGGAATTGTATCAGGGCGTGACGTTGACAAGTTTGCCGTCACGGGACTGACTCCTGTCAAAAGTGAACTGATCGATGCCCCTTATGCGGCCGAATTTCCTGTAGTATTGGAGTGCACTCTGCTTCACGTCATTGAGATTGGTCTGCATACGCAGTTTATTGGTGAAATTATGAATGTCAAGGCTGATACCGATCTCTTCGGTGAAGATGGCCGTCTCGACATCATGAAAATCAAGCCACTTATTTTCGACACCGCTCAAAGAGGTTACTACGGCATCGGGCCACTGCTGGCTAAGGCATTTTCTGTTGGGAAAAAATTACAATCCCGCTAACCGCATTATTCGGCGGTACATTGATCGAAATATTTGTAAAAAAATGTTATTCTTTGGTAACTGTGCATACATTTGATCTGGAGTTAGCTTACCGAACGTAAGATATCGAAATTACTCGTATTGCTGATAGGTTGGTTTTATCTAACCTCCACGACATGCTGCAACTCCCACATTCTGCGATAAAGCCCATCCTTGCTCATTAATTCTCCGTGCACACCCTTCGCCACAATCTTTCCCTTCTCAAGCACAAGAATACGGTCATACTGCTCCATCGCCTTTAGTCGGTGGGTAATCGTTATCAGCGTCTTTCCGGCACTGATGGCGTTCAAGGTCTCTGTCACCTCTCTCTCCGTAACGCCGTCGAGATTGGCGGTTGCTTCGTCGAGAATCATGATTGGAGCCTTCTGCAGCAGAATTCTGGCGATGGCGATGCGCTGTCTTTCTCCTCCGCTGAGTTTCATGCCGTGCTGGCCGCACCATTTGTCAAGTTTTGTGATGAAGTAGCCAAGACCGGCGGCGGTGAGGGCTTTTTTAAGATCGTCGTCAGTGGCCTCAGGTGCAGCAAGGGTAAGGTTTTCACGGATAGTTTCGGCGAAGAGGTAGGTTTTTTGTGAGACGAGGGCAATGTTGCGCCGCAGCTCTTCGGGGTCAAAGAGGGTGATGTTCTGGCCTCCGATGGTGATACTCCCTTCGCTGCTGTTCCAGAAGCGCATGAAGAGCGAGGTGATTGTCGATTTCCCTGCTCCGCTCGGCCCGACGATGGCAATGTGCTCTCCCGGAAGAACGGTAAAAGTAAGCTGGTCGAGTGCTTTTGTGGCACTGCCGGGGTAGGTGAAGCTGAGCGATTCTGCCTTGATGGTATGTTCTGCCGGAAAGGGTAGCGGAGTGGCCGGGGCGACAGTTTCCGGCTTGGCTTCGAGGATTTCAAAGAGGCGCTCTCCTGCGTGCTGGTCGGCTTCGAGGTGCTTGAGGGTTGATGGCAGGGGGAGAAAAGGCTCGAAGGAGGCCATAACGGCAAGGGTGATGACAGTGAGTGAAATCCCGTTAACCGCGCCGGTGGCAAGAGAGGGAATAAGCGCCCAGAGAATAGCGATGAGTGCGCCGTTCATGAGGAGCCCGGTGAGCGATTCGTGCAACCCTTCGATGATGGCGTTTTTTCTCTCGAGTTGTAGCTTGCCAGCTTCAGCGTTCTGCATGGCGGTGAGGTGTGCCGTTAGCTTTCCATAGAGTTGCAGCTCCCCGATGCCCTGAAAGAGGTCCAGCGCAAGCACCTGCTGCTCTGCTTTGTGTTTCATAATACCGACCGAGACACCTCGACTTAACTTTTTGGTGAGGAGTGGTACGCCGATGCCAGCAAGGCTATGGGAAAAGAGGATGAGCATCGCCGCCTGCGGGGAGTAGACGCCGAGAAGAAACCACATCATAGCAGCCACAAGCAGTGCAGTGAGCTGTGGCCCAAGCACCCTGGTGTAGATGTTTTCGAGGCTCTGGATATCGTCCACAACCCGTTGCAGCAGGTCACCACTTTTGAAGTGCATGAGTCGAGCCGGTGCAAGGGGCTCAATGGCATCGTAAAACCAGAGGCGCAATTTCGCAAGAATCCTGAAGGTGATGTTGTGGGAGATGAGCCGTTCGGCGTATCGGAAGACTCCTCGACCAAGGCTGAAGAGCTGTACTCCTATAATACCGAATTGCAGGCTTCCTGTCGGAGGCTGCAGGGCCGCCTTGGCAATGATGTAGGCGGAGGTCATCAGCAGCCCGATGCCGCTGCCAGTGGTGGCAAAGCCGATGAGTGCGGCAAGGGCCATCCACCAGAAGTATGGTTTGACCAGTGCAATGAGGCGAATAAAGGTTTTCATGATGGACTCTCCTGTTGCAGAAGCAGGCTGTCGTGGTAAAAGCCACCATTGGCAATCAGCTCCTCGTGGGTGCCACATTGGGTGACTTTTCCCCCGCTGACGACGATGATCTGTTCAGATGAGCGTATGGTCTCAAGTCGATGGGCAATGATGACCGTGGTTCTTCCTCTCATCAGCTCCTGGATTGATCCGCGCAGAGCGGCTTCCAGTTCAGGATCAGTATGCGAGGTTGGCTCGTCGAGCACCAGGAGCGGAGCATTTTTCAGAAACGCGCGAGCAAGCGCTACCCGTTGCGCCTCTCCGCCGCTCAGTCGCGCTCCCTCTTCGCCGATCATGGTCTCAAGTCCGGCGGGCAGCGTCTTGATAAAGCTGGTGAGGCCGGTCCTGTTCAGTGCGATCTCCATCTCCTCTGCTGAAGCCTCTGGTTTTGCGAGGCGGATATTCTCCCGTAAGGTGGTGTTGAAAAGATAGGGGTGCTGCGGAACCCAGGAAATCTGTTTGTGCCAATCCTCAAGCGGTATGTCATGAATCGGATCGTCGTCGACGGTGATGCTTCCTTCGCCGGGCACCAGAAAGCGGAGGATCAGGTTGATCAGGGTACTCTTTCCCGCACCGCTCGGGCCGATGATGGCGGTCGTTTTACCCGCAGGAATGGTAACGTTAATGCCCTCAAGTGCTGGTTGCGAGCCTCCTGGATAGGTGTAGCTCACATTACTGAAAAGAATGGGCATCTTGCCGGCGATCTGCTGCACGGCAAAGGCAGGTTTTTGTAGAGAAACAGGGGTGCTTTGATCGAGGATAGCAAAGATCTCTTTTGAAGCGCTGACCCCCTCCATTCCAGCATGAAATTTTGTGCCAAGCTGACGCAGGGGGAGGTAGAAATCCGGGGTCAGTATCAGCACAAAAAGAGCGTGCTGAAAGGTGAGTTTTCCGCTCATAAGTCGGAGACCGATGCTGACGGCAATAATGGCCATGCCGATGGTGCCCACCAGTTCAAGGGTCAGTGAAGAAAGAAAGGCTACTTTCAGGACGCGCATGGTGGCGTGGCGGAAGCTTTCGCCCGACTTCTCAATTGCGAAGTGCTGCCGTTTGCTCTGCGCAAAGAGTTTCAGGGTCGGCAGTCCTTGCAGCACATCGAGGAAGAAGCCGCTCATCCGGCTCATGGTTTTCCACTGCTTTTCAGTCATGGCACTGGCCGATTTCCCGATCAGGATCATGAAGAGGGGAATAAAAGGCGCAGTACCAAGCAGGATGCCGCCGGAGATCGGGTCGCCGGGCATGATGGTGCCAGCAATAAGAAGCGGTGTGAAGAGGGCAAAAAAGATCTGGGGAATATACTGGCTGTAATAGGCGTCGAGCGCTTCAACTCCCTTCAGGAGAGTGGTGCTGAGCCGTCCGCTCTGTACCGATTTGGCATAGATCGGCCCGAGTGCGCCGACCGTGCTGGTGAGCCGGGTGAACACTTTCTTGCGAATGATCAGCGTGCCACGGTTCGCTTCAGTATGCGAGAACCAGTTGAAGGCCATGCGCAGGGTGCTGAAAAGCGCAAAGAGACAGAGTGGCAGGAAGAGTTTCTCCATGCCGCTTTTTTTTATAAAGGCGCTGTCGATTACCTGACTGAGGTAGTAAGCCTGTGCAACCAGCATTGTCGCAGCAAGAATTCCCGATAAAATCGAAACGATAAACGGCGTTCGTTCTTCTTTAAGCAACTGAAAAAGGCGCCGGTCAATATTCATGGATTATGCTTGTTCGTTGTTCTGGAAAGACCGTAGTAGTGTACATAATAAAAGCATTTGATGCAATTGGCGTGGCTGGTATGGAAATGGTTTCCGGGCGCAATGAGTTCCCAGCCTTGTTGAAAACACTGTTGAGCTTTCGGGGTTAGGGGATTTTCAACAAGTCAAAGTATAACTTCGAGCCAGGAGGAAAAAGGAAGGGGTTCAATCAAATCAGCGGAGTCGAGAAGTTTGACAACACCAACTGTCGACACACCAAAACAATAATAAACAGGATAGCAGGACAATTATCTCCGTATTACACACATGCAAAGCTTCTGGCAGAAATGGACTTTGGTTTTTGGCGTTATCTTTTCGCTCAACCGCAGTTTTATTCTGGTGGGCAAACGCTTTTAAAAATATTCCCCGCCAAACCAAACAGTTCGCCAGCCATTCAGTATAACCATACATTTGTTTTTAACCACTTAGGGCTCATCAACGATTTGCGTAACCGTATTGCCCATCATGAGCCGATTTGTTTTACCAGGGAATTCCATTAAGGATACAACGTACGCTCGCCAGCATTATTCACTTCTTCTTCAATTATTTCAATGGATGAGCATTGATGAGTCAGCCCTGCTTTATGGGCTCGACCATATTATCATTGTTTGTAACGAGATAGATGCACTATAGTTCAAGGATTTACTTGGTTGACAAGCGGAAAAGCATCAGGGTTACGAATTGACTCAATGGAAAGGTCAATATCCAATGATGGCCAATACAAATGCTCCGGGTGATGAAGTTCTACCTTGCAGATTTTGCCAACGGGAGCCTCTTTGAACCAGGGAAACTCAGTGTAGGGCAAAAACAGCTCTTCATCCCCGACGAGAATCCAAAAGCCATAATGAGAAATATTTGTCACATCAACGCGGAAAGTGCTGATGCCATGCGTTGTGTCTGTCATGGTGCTGCTTCGTTATCGGGTAAAGGGCTTCGATGTACATCACCACTCCAGTCTATCGAGTGTCACCCCTTTTTCCAGAGGCTCTCTTTTAGCATCATGAAGGCTTTGAACCATGCCGTTGATACTTCTGAGATATGCATCGTCGATCATATACTCAGATTGCTCGAGTATCTGTATCTCGCTCGATGAGAAGTGCGCAAGGAACAAGCTGAATTGTTCGTCAACGCTCTCATCAATTTTCAGTGTCACAATTTTCATGGTATTATCCGGGATTCATGGCTTGGTGATCCTGATGAATAATACGCAAATTTCAAATAGTGTGAAACTGCCTGGCGTTGGCTTTCAAAAAGTCGGTTTTGCCAAACCGCAGTAGCCGATAAATGGTGAGCGATTCATGAAAACGACTTTGATGGAATTTGAGCTTGAGTGCAAGAATAATTTTGTACTTTTCGGGAGGTAAGAAAAGGCATAAAGGAAATAGTGCTATAAGACTTTTGTCACTAACAACTCATTAGGGAGTCAGCCTGAAATGGCAATCCTGACAATCGACATACCCGACGATTTGAAAAAACGTTGTGAGAGTATCTTTGTCGGCCAAACAATCGAAGAAATGCTTGCTCGACTCTTGCAAGAAGCCCTTGAACAGGAAACCGTGCATCGCCGTGCCAAGGCCGTCGACAGGCTTTTAGCTCGGCGGGCTACAACAAAACCGGTCAGTGCAGAGGAAATTCAGGCAGCTCGCTTAGCGGGACGGCCATGAACCAGTTTGTATTGGACTCGAGTGTGATTATCAAATGGCTGATTCCCGAAAATCCCGACGAACAAAACGTTGCGGAAGCTTTGGCGCTGCTCTATGCTTTACGGGCAGGCACAATAGCTGTCCTGCAGCCTTGCCATTGGTTAGCCGAAATCGCAGCACTCGGTGTTCGCCTGAAGCCGGACACCATTACCGATGACATTGCAGATTTGCAGGAATTAGGCATGGTTTCTGTGACTAAAATCCAGCCATTATGGAATATTGCATGTTCTCTGTCGATCCGCCTTAACCACCATCTTTTCGACACTCTTTATCATGCCGTTGCTTTACATTTGGGCGCGTTGCTGATAATGGCTGATGAACAGTATTTTCGGAAAGCGAAAGATATTGGCAATATCAAATTGTTGGCTGATTATCGACCAATATAGCTCGAAGAGGCTTTATCTGTTCTAAATATGGGAGTTGCAGAATATTCCTGTCAGGCACTATAGAGCGGCAGCCCCGAAAACGAATAATTCTCCTTGAGCCTTTGATTCAGCTTTCGACTTTGCTTTGTTACTCGGATTGAGTGCGCAAGTGGTCTTGTTCATAAAGTAATTTGCATCACTCTTCTTCAATTCATCTAAAACGTTTTTCATGGTTGCAGAGCTTTGTCCATCAAGGAACCTGAAGGCGGATGAAGAGAGATAATCATGATTGATCTCAAAGGTTATCCACTTTCGCCTGAGGGCTTCTGCGGTGAATCCGGTGGTGTTTGAACCTCCAAAAATGTCGAGCACAACATCGTCCTCGTCGGTCAGCATCTTGATAAAAAACGCAGGGAGTTCTGAAGGGAATCTTGCCGGATGGCGTTCAATGCCGAGCTCCTTGCATATCCGCAGATAGCTTGAGTTGCTATCGGTATTCGGTATAGAGAGAAGGTTGGAAGGAATTGCGCCACCGTTATCCTTGCCAAACGCGTCACTGATGTCATGGCCTGATGGGCGTTTTTTGGGTGTATAGAAACTCTCCGGGTCATCAATCAATTTTTTCATACGATCGGAATAGGGAGTCAGTACCTTCCTGACATCGGCTTTCGGAAAGTCGGTTTTACTAAACCACCATACCGTGTTGACGGAATCTTTTGCACGAAGCTTTCGTTTGTTGACCCATTCAATGGGTGAAGGCAACTTTGCCGGATTGAACCAATAAAAGTCCTCCGCCAGTTGAAATCCGATCTCATCGCAGAAGGCCAGGAGTACCCGGAAGTTGTACAGGGAACGTGACGGAACACCGGAACGATATGCGCCGCCCAAATCAAGAACAAAACTTCCGCTCTCCTTGAGAACCCGGAAAACCTCCTGGCCGAATGGCTTAATCCACTGGACGTACTCTGTTTCCTCAACATTGCCGTAACTCTTTTGGCGCCGAAGTGCAAAAGGTGGCGATGTCATAACCAAATCAATGCAATTGTCTGGCAACTCAGCGAGAAGTTCAAGAGAATTACCGACATACGCTTCTCCTTTGGTTGTATGGTAAAGAGGTGTGCTCTGCATTGAGCGGGTGTTTTTTCTCATGAGTGAAGGAGATTCATTGCGCCGTGGATCACAGCAACAACGTCAATCTGTTCTGATTTAATATGATAAATAATGCGGTAAGGGCCTTCTATGACTTCACGAATCTGATCATTCTCATATTCAGGAACCCTTTGGCCCGACAATGGGAAATCAGCGATCTGTCGGGATTTTTGGGTCAGGTGATCAACCATAGCATATACCGGCGAATCCAGCGCAATATGGTCGTGGATAGCATCCAAATGTCCCTCGGCTGTAACTGTCCAGTAGACTTTCATTCTGGTAGGCCATACTTAGTGCCTGACAGAAAACCCCTGTTTTTTGAAAATTTGACAACCCCTTCAAGATCAACCCCTGCTGGTCGATGACCCTGCGATGGTGTTTTTGAGCTTACCGGGATTTTCCAAAAGGAAATTACTGAATTGTGCATC
>CAILRB010000023.1 GCA_903836465.1 uncultured Chlorobiaceae bacterium | reverse complement strand
GTTCCCTCATAGAGCCAGAAAGCTAAGCGCATACTTCTATAACGTTTTTTGTTGCATTGAGTTGCAGTAAATTATTCGGCACTCGGCATAACACCTTCAAGCCATACTTTTTCGTCAAATGCTGGCAGCTTGCTGCGACGCTGGAGCGGTGAAACAAAGAGATTGGCAAGAGAGATAACTCCTGACCAACTGTGAATTGGCATGAGCATAAACTCCATGCTCCACTTTACAACAAAACCGTTGCCGACAAACGGGTTGGCTGTCATCAGTGAGGTGACAATCAGATCGGGTTTAATGCGCCTGACATCCTCAAGCTGTCGATGAAAGTTCGGCTGTTCAACAACGCGTACGCCCTCAAGCGCCTCAAGCTCGCGTGCATGAAATTTCTTGATAATATAAGCACTGCTGCACTCCACAACATCGGCTCCGGCATTGTGAAGAAAACGTGCAAGTGGCAGCTCCATCATGGTATCTGCGGTCAAAAAGACTTTCTTGCCCTTCAAAAGATCGGTCTGTTTGCGAATCTTCTCCCATGCAGCTTTTTCACGATCGCGAAGATCAACAGTAATCCCGAATTCACGGGCGAGATCCTCCCAGAATGCTCTGGTGCCATCGGGGCCAAAGGGAAAGAGCGAGTGGAGAACACTGCATCCCCGTTCACGGGAAAGTTTGACGGCAACTCTTGAAAGATAGGGCTGGATCGGAGCCAGAACAGTATCGGGGCCAATGGCAGGCATCTTGTCGAATCGGGATTCAGGAAGAAATCCGCCGACGGGAATTCCGAGCTCTTCCGCCTCGGCCCTGAGATCATCCGCTGTCGAATCATTGACTGAGCCCAGGAAAACCACCTTTTTCTCTCCGGCAGGTGCCTGGGGACAGAATGGCACAAGTGCAGCAAGCACAGAATCTTCAGCCTGGGTAAAATTATAGACGAGACCGCTGGCTGGAACAAAAAGCACAGGAACTTCCGGAGTGCTGAGATGGTGGGCCAACCCCTTGAAGTCAACCTTCATCACCTCTGGAGTACATGAAGAGAGGAGAAATATAACGGAAGGGTTATGATCAGCCTTGATTTCACTGATAATTTCCTGAAGCGTCGGCTCATTTTTGGAAAGGTCTCCCTCCTCCATAAGGGCAATGCCAAAGCGTGGTTTGGCAAAAATCATCATTCCAAGAGCATTCTGCAAAAAATGGGCGCAGGTATGCGTTCCAAGTATGAGAAAAAAACTGTCCTTGATCTTCTGATACATCCATCCGACACAGGCAAGACCACAAAAACTGTGCGTGACGTTATCTTCCTTGATTATCTGAATATCACCGGGAACCTGCATCATTACTTTTTTCTATTGAGAGTTACTGGCCGCAAGTAACCCGAGTTACGACGGTCAGAGATAAAGAAGGAGAAGATAAAATATTTTTCGTTAATCCCCCTACTCTCCCGACTCGCTTGTCGGGGCTATTTTGGCTTTAACGGATGCGGTCTTCTCGCCGAGACGGACAGCCCGATCCCGACGATCATCAATTTTCATGACCGTGTAAACGCGCTTGCCACCCTGGCTGAAGGAGTACTCATGAAGCTTCAACGCAAGCTCAAAAAGCAGAGGCGCTGGACCTTCAACTGTCGTACCCATATCATGAAGCCGGTAACTGCAGCCGCTTCCTGCCAAAAGTTCCTGCAACCCCGCAACAAAGCCACTCAGACTCCCCTCTTTACCATCGAGAGGCACAACAGCGATATCCATCAAAGCCATGGCAATAACTCTCCAAGAAGTTTATCTGAAAACGGTCTCTTCACGCCCGGGCCCAACAGAGATAAAAGTAACCGGCACCTGGAGTTCATCTTCAAGGAAGGTCACATAGTTCTGTGCTTCGGGCTGCATGTCTGAAAATGTTCTGGCATCAGCGTTCGAAGCCATCCACCCTTTCATGGTGGTGTAGATCGGTGTCACTCTCGCAAGTGTCTGGTGATCAGTCGGAAAGTCGTGAATCTCCCTGCCATCAAGCATATAGGATGTACAGACCTTGATCTCATCAAAAGTATCAAGTACATCAAGCTTGGTAAGGGCAATTTCCGTAACACCATTGACTGTGAGCGAATAGCGGAGGGCAACAAGGTCGATCCAGCCGCAGCGACGTTTTCGTCCTGTTGTTGCGCCAAACTCGTGACCAATCTTGCCAAGAAGCTCCCCCGTCTCATCAAGGAGTTCCGATGGAAAAGCCCCATTGCCGACTCTGGTCATGTATGCCTTGCTGACACCGATTACCTTGCCGATATAGTTCGGAGCAATCCCGGATCCTGTGCAGGCTCCTCCGGAAGTCGGGTTTGAAGAGGTCACATAAGGATAGGTGCCGTGATCAACATCAAGCAGGCAACCCTGAGCGCCCTCCAGTAAAACGGTTTTTCCCTCCTGGAGCTGACGGTTCAGGTAGAGCTGAGTATTGGTCACATAAGGATCGATAATTTTGTCGAACTCTTCGTACTCGCGCACCATGGTCTCGACATCAATCTCTTCCTTCTCATAAATATTTTTGAAAAGCTTGTTCTTCGCCGCAAGATTTTCACGGAGCTTCTCCTGGAGCAATTCAGGATTGAGAAGATCAACAACTCTGATACCCTTTCGGGCAAACTTGTCCTCATAACTCGGGCCTATGCCTCGGCCGGTCGTTCCGATCTTCTGGTCGCCCTGGGCCGTTTCGTGGAGAGAATCGAGCAGTTTATGGTAAGGCATGATCAGATGAGCATTGTGGCTGATAAAGAGCCTGCCCGTCACTTCGTAACCCAGTTCCTCAACCTTTTTGATTTCGTCAAGTAAAGCTGCGGGATCAATCACCACACCGTTGCCGATAACGCAAACACACCTCTTGTTGAATATACCGGAGGGTATCAGATGTAAAACAACGGTTTTGTTATCGAAACAGATCGTATGCCCAGCGTTTGCCCCTCCCTGGTAGCGGACTACGATATCGTACTTGTCCGAAAGATAGTCAACCAGCTTTCCTTTGCCTTCATCACCGAACTGTGTGCCGACAATAACCGTTGCCGACTGTGACGGTGTCCTGAATTTTTTTGATTCCACGACGATTGTTTTTATTGACTGATGTAATGCTCAAAGTGGGCCAGAAGCTCACTCTTCCCCTTGCCGGAAAAAGATGAATAATTTACAATAAATTTGGCTTTTGTCGCAGTGCTTTCCATAATGCGCCGGGTCTGCACCTTTTCCTTCTGCGTAAGCTTGTCATACTTGGTCAACACAATACCGTAAGGCCGTTCATGAAACTCAAGAAAATCTATCATTGCCCTGTCGGATGGCATTGCAGGATGACGAGAATCCAGAAGCAGCACAATCAGTGAAATAGTTCGCCGGTGTTCAATAAAGGACGCAAGCAAGTTTCCCCAGGCAGCCTTCTCTGCATGACCGACAGCCGCGTAACCATACCCTGGCAGATCAACAAAATAAAACTCATTGTTAATTCGAAAATAGTTGATCAGCCTTGTTTTTCCAGGAGTTGAGCTGGTTTTGGCAAGACCTTTCACCCCGGTAAGCGAGTTGAGCAGGGTGGACTTCCCGACATTGGATCGTCCGGCAAACACTATTTCAGGAGATGATTCTTCCGGAAGACCGGAAAGGGTGGATACACTGATGTGAAAGGCGGCAAAAGTAATCTTCATAAAGAAAAGAGCGGTCACAAAAAAAGAGGTATAAAAAGGAAGCTAAAAACCTTGCGTTAAAAACCCAAATGTTTAACTTTCATCGGGCTTTTGACACCCTACACTTTCTCTCTTTCATTAAAAACGCAGAACAGCAGAAGATGCCACTCTTCATTTATAATTCTCTCAGCAGAACAAAAGAGCAGTTTGAACCTCTCCATCCCGGGATCGTGAGCATGTATGTATGCGGACCAACCGTCTACGGCCATGCACATCTCGGCCACGCCAAAAGCTATGTATCATTTGATGTCGTCGTTCGGTGGCTCCGCCAGAGCGGATACAGAGTCAAATATGTACAGAATATCACTGATGTAGGGCACCTTACTGATGACGCCGATGAAGGAGAGGACAAGATTATGAAGCAAGCCCGTCTTGAAAAAACAGATCCGATGGAAATTGCACAGTTCTACACGAGAAGTTTTTACGAAGATATGGATCGACTTGGGGTTTTGCGCCCCAATATTGCCCCGGCGGCGACTGCCCACATTCCTGAACAGATTGCCCTGATTGAGAGGCTGATGAGAACCGGTCATGCCTACGAGGTAAACGGTAACGTCTATTTTTCCGTGAAGTCGTTTAAAGGATATGGCAAACTTTCCGGACGCACTGATCAGGAAGCGCATCAGTCCGGCATCAGGGTAGGAATACGATCTGACAAAAGAGATCCTTCCGATTTTGCGCTCTGGAAAAAAGCGGATGAGGGTCACCTGATGAAGTGGAACTCCCCGTGGAGCATTGGCTATCCAGGTTGGCATCTTGAATGTTCAGCCATGTCGATGAAATACCTTGGAGAAACAATTGACATTCACGGCGGGGGTATGGAGAACAAGTTTCCACACCATGACTGTGAAATCGCCCAGTCTGAAGCGGTAACAGGCAAACCTTATGTCAGGTTCTGGATGCACAACAACATGGTGACCATCAATGGCATAAAAATGGGCAAGTCCCTGAATAACTCGATTAATTTAAAAGAGCTGTTCAAAGAGACAGACCCTCTGGTGATCCGGTTCTTCGTTCTTCAGTCTCATTATCGTTCACAACTCGATTATTCAGAAACAGCCATAAAAGCATCAAAAACGGGGCTTGAAAAGCTTCGCGAGACCCAACGCCGCCTTAAGGAACAAAAGTCAGGAACCGGAGTGTTTGCTATCGCCCCCTTCCAGTATCGCTTCACTGAGGCGATGGATGATGACTTCAATACACCTGTGGCCATATCGGTTCTTTTTGAGCTCTCTAAAGCCATCAATGCAGCGCTTGATCGCACCGAAGCGATTTCGGAAGCATCCCGGAAGGAGATTGAGGCTTTTCTTGAACACGCTGGAAACGAAACACTTTGCATCCTGAAGCAGGATGAGCTATCCGGTGGCAGCGATAACAGAGAGAGCGTCAAAAAAATCGACGCCGTTATGACTATTCTGCTCGAACTCCGGGCTGAAGCTAGAAAAAATAAGGATTTTGCACTCAGTGACAAGATAAGGGATCGTCTGCTTGAAACCGGGATTGAAATAAAGGATACACGTGAAGGAGCGAGCTGGTCCGTTCAATCGTGATCAGAACCAAGGGTCTATGGAAGAGATACACTGAATTTTTCTTCTTCAGCTCCTGATAAGCACAATATCGGCAGAGAGTATATTGCCCCTCTATAATAATTAAAGGTACTCTTCGAGCCCTTCCCGACGGAGTATATCAACAACTTCACGAACACGATGAGACTCCCCTTTACGGCATATCAACAAAGCGTCTTGAGTTTCAACAATGATGACATCATCTATCCCGATAGTACAGACAACCTTGCCTAATGGATTTTTGACAGAAACATTCTTGCTGTTAATCCTTACCAACCGACTGTCGGGCTTTATCGCGGCAGAGGCACTCCGGCTTTCAGCAACTTTGAGGACTTCATCCCAACATCCAAGATCAGTCCAACCGAACTCTCCCGCAAGCATAAACACCTTTTCGGCCTTCTCCATAATACCATAGTCAATAGAAAGAGGATGAATCCAGGAATAAACATCCTCAATGACTTTCTGCTCTCGCTCTGTCCCGAGACTCTCATAAATATTGAGCAGATCCTTGTACAAATCCGGCATCGAGCGCTCAAACTCTCTTGATATAGCATCAATATGCCAGATAAAAACACCACTGTTCCAGTAAAAATCATGACTTTCAAGAAACTCTTCCGCCGTTGTAACGTCCGGCTTTTCAGCAAAAGCCCTTACCTTGAAGAGACGGAGATCACTACCTTCTGAAAACCCGGGGGGAAGCGACAACTCTCCATCTGCCTGAATATAGCCGTAGGCGGTTTCAGGTCTGTCTGGTTTAATACCTACTGTCACAATCGCTTTGTTTTCAGTAGCCACAGTAATGCCCGCCTCAAGAATCCTCAAAAATGAGTGGTTATCAAGGACCAGATGGTCGGAAGGAAGCACAATGATCACGGCATTGGGATCCCTCTTTTTTATATGCGCTGTTGCAAGTGCAATGCATGGCGCAGTGTTGCGACTGGAAGGCTCAACAATAATATTGTCAGAACGGAAACTGATGAGGGATTCAGAAATCAGCTTACGCCCTAATTCGCTGGTGATAATAAAAATGTTGTCTTCATTTACTAATCCTGAGATGCGATGTACTGTTTGGGCAATCATCGTGCCATCGTCAAAAAGATCAATAAACTGCTTTGGCATTTTTCTTTTTGAAACAGGCCATAGCTTCTTGCCAAAGCCTCCGGCCATAATAACGGCATAAACATGATTGCCTGGATCATTAATCATAAAACTGTACAACTTGATAATTGATGGTATTGGTAAAGAAAAAGAATATAAACTGTTGTAATGGCTGCCAAGTTACATTTTTTTTAACAAAATAAGGCGGAGCATCACTGCAATTATAAAGGCCGATTTGCCATTCATCCCAAAATATTGTTTTTTGGGTTAAAGCAACTGAATAGTAAAGGATTGTACATCATGGAACGACTGAATGATAATTTGACGACTCTCGGGAGGTTGTGTGCCGAGCAGGCAATAGAGATCGACCCTTTGATGCTCGATAAACTGGTACGTTATGGTGATTTTCTGGAACAATGGAACCGGAAAATTAACCTTATCAGCCGCAAGGAAGATGCTCCCATCATTATCAAGCATATTTTTCATGCACTGTTGATCACTCTTTACCACTCTTTCTGGAAGGGCGAACAGGTTCTTGATCTGGGTACGGGAGGCGGACTACCCGGAATTCCACTTGCTATAGTCTTTCCTGAGACGCAGTTTCTTCTTGTCGACGCAACAGGGAAAAAAATTACCGCCTGTCAGGAGATGATCAGGGAGCTTGGCATCAGCAACGCCGTCGCAATGCATATAAGGGTTGAAGAACTGAAGGGGGTACTCTTTGATACGGTACTCTCAAGGCAAGTTGCCTCACTCGATAAACTCTGCGATTATGCTGGCAAGCTCTTGAAACCAAAAGGTATTCTGATTTCCCTCAAGGGAGGGAATCTTGAAACAGAAATTTCAAAAGCCCTGGGTTCAAGCAAAAAACACAACGAATTCCCATCACGGATAGAACAATATCCTATAGATGAAGTCAGTCCATTTTTCTCTGAAAAGCAAATAGTCATTGCCTGCAGATAATTGCTCTCCTGCTGACAATGACTAATGTTAACTTGAAGAATTTGAAAACGAGATAAATTATTCGGTAGCAGAAGCTGCTGCTTCAGCCGTTTTCTTCGAACCCTTTACTCGTTTTGCGCGATCCTGCTTACCGGTTTTCTGACTTGTTGATGGAGCCTCGGTGTAATCGACCAGTTCAATCACCGCCATTTTTGCTGCATCACCATACCGTGGAGCAAGCTTGATAACTCTGGTATACCCTCCGTTACGAGCACCAACTTTTGCAACAATCTCTTCAAAAAGCATTCTTATGGCCTGTTTGTCACGGATATCCTTGAAGATTTCACGCTGGGCATGAACCGTACCTTTACGAGCCTTGGTAATGATCTTCTCAACGACCCTGCGGGTCTCTTTCGCTTTTGCTTCCGTCGTCTCAATGCGCTTGTAAACAAGGAGTTGTGTTGACAGATTTCTGAGTGTCGCCTTTCTATGGGCTGCGGTTCTTCCGAGTTTTCTTACCGGCTTAACTTTACGCATGACTGTTTCCTGATCTCAATAATTCAAAAAAGGGTTACGAATCTTATCATTTCATCTGATATTTGGTAATATCCATACCAAACTTCAGGTCAAATTTCTCAAGCTGCTCTTTAAGTTCTGTCAGCGACTTTTTACCAAAATTCTTGTAGTTGAGTAACTCCTCCTCCTTGTGAGAAACGAGTTCCCCTATAGTATCGATCTCCGCAAGTCTGAGGCAGTTATGCGAACGAACTGAAAGATCGAGGTCTTCAATTTTCGTATGAAAGAGTCTGCGCATCGTCTCGAACTCATCATCCTGCTGCTTGAACTCCTCTTCAGTAAACTCTTCCTCAGTTGGTGAGAAATTGGCAAAAAACATAACATGTTCTGTAATGATCTTGCCGGCAAGGCTGATTGAGTCATCAGGACTTACGGAACCATCAGTCTCGACATCAAGAATCATTTTCTCATAATCAGTCCGCTGACCAACCCGGGTATTCTCTACAGTAAATTTAACATTTCTGATTGGCGTATAAATTGCATCAATAGCAATATAGCCGATTGGCATACCTTCAGGCCTGTTATCCTCTGCAGGCATATATCCACGGCCTCTTCCAATATAAATATCGATTTTAAGGGTCACACCCGCATTGATCGTTGCAATGTGCATATCCTTGTTTAGCACTTCGAACTCACCTTCCTGAGGAACAATATCTCCTGCTGTAAAATCCATCGGCCCGACAAGAGAAAGAGACGTCTTGCAGTTTCTTTTACAGGTTGACTTGAATCGAACCTTCTTAAGGTTCAAAACAATCTCGGGAACATCTTCACGGACACCATCAATGGCAGCAAACTCGTGATAGACATTATCGATTTTAATCCCTGTTATAGCAGTTCCCGGAAGTGAGGCAAGCAACACTCTTCTCATAACGTTTCCAAGGGTCACTCCATAACCGCGTTCCAGCGGCTGCGCAATAAACCTGCCGAAACGATCACTATGTGAAGCTTCGTCGACCTCTATTTTTGCAGGCATCTGCATCTGGTATATCATAGTGTTTATACCTTAGAATTCATTAAAATCATTTCGAGTATAATTCAACGACCAACTGTTCGTTGAATGGCTCCTGTACTTCCACTCTCTCAGGAACGCTCAGAAATACCGCTTTCTGATTAGCCTTGTCAACCTGTATCCATGAAGGAATGCGTGATTCAGGCGCTTTATTGAGAGAATCCGTAACTGCTCCCATATTTTTGCTTCTCTGACGGAACTCAATGAGCTCCCCGGGAGAGACTATATATGAGGGAATATCAACCTTCTTGCCATTGATAAGAAGATGACCGTGTGTTACGAGCTGACGCGCACCCGACCTTGATGGTGCAAATCCGGCACGGAAAACAACGTTATCAAAACGCCTTTCCAGAAGTTTAACAAGGTTATCACCTGTAATACCTCTTTGCGAAACCGCTTTTTGATAGTAATTTCTGAACTGCTTCTCAAGAATGCCGTAAAGATATTTCATCTTCTGTTTCTCTCGAAGCTGGAGAGCATATTCAGAAACCTTTCCTTTCCGACCCTGACCATGCTGACCCGGAGGAAAAGGGCGTCTTTCGAGATATTTTTCAGCCTTAGGTGCAAGCGCAATACCTAACCTGCGGGATACTTTTGTTATTGACCCTCTGAATCTTGCCATATCAATTACTTCATTGAAATTCTATGAATATATAAAATCAGACCCTTCTGCGTTTGGGAGGCCTGCATCCATTATGCGGAAGGGGTGTTATATCCTTTATCGTCCGCACATCAAGTCCTGCCCCCTGCAAAGCACGTATTGCAGCGTCGCGTCCGGCACCCGGACCTTTAATAAAGACATTGACATGTCTCATGCCAAGATCATAGGCTTCCTTGGCTGCAGCTTCAGAAGTCACCTGCGAGGCGTATGGTGTATTCTTTTTCGAGCCTTTAAATCCGTTTTTGCCAGCACTGGACCAGGAAACCGTATTGCCCTGAACATCGGTAATGGTTACCATAATATTATTGAATGATGCCTTGATATGCACAGCACCTTCAGGGGTAACTTTTACTTTCTTTTTTTTCCTGCTTATTGTAGCCATGAACTTACATTCTTATAGTAATCGAAGATTTAATGCCTATACACTCCTACTTCTTGACAGCCTTCTTCTTGCCAGCGACGGTCTTTCTCTTCCCTTTTCTGGTCCTTGCGTTTGTCCTTGTCCTCTGTCCGCGAACAGGGAGTGAGCGACGGTGACGAAGTCCCCTGTAGCAACCGATATCCATCAAACGTTTAATGGCTGTCTGCTGCTCACCGCGAGCCTGCCCTTCAACCTTGTATGACTCAGCAATGATTTCTCTAATGGCGTGCGCTTCTTCATCATTCAGCTCAGAGATCTTTCTGTCAGGCGCAATACCGGCTCTCTGCAAAATACTTTCTGCTGATGCTCTCCCAATACCATAAACATGCGTCAAAGCGATAACGGCATGTTTGTTCAACGGCAAATTTACCCCAGCTATCCTCATATTCTCATTTATGTTCTATTGTTTTTCTGAAGATCAACCCTGGCGCTGCTTATGGCTGGGATTTACTTTGCAAATCACATATCTCTTGCCTTTGCGTTTAACAATGCGGCAATGCTCACAACGCTTTTTGATAGAAGAATATATTTTCATAATAAACCCGACATGCAATAATTAAACCAACTCATTCCGAAATGTGAAAAGGCTTGTAATGTAACAAATAAAGATTACAAAACCAATATTCACATGACCTGTTTTATCACTTATTTATACCGGTATGTAATACGTCCTTTGGTGATATCGTAAGGAGATATCTGTACTTTAACCTTGTCTCCAGGGAGTATTCTGATATAGTGCATTCTGATTTTACCCGAAACATGGGCAAGCACCTCAAGACTGTTTTCAAGTTTTACCTTGAACAGCGCATTCGGAAGTGCATCCAGAATCACTCCCTCAATCTCAATTGATTCTTCTTTAGCCAAATTGTTTGCTCCTTTGTTCGATAAAGTGTTGTGCGCGGTCAAGCAATCTGTTTCCCCTCAAGAAAGGTACGAGTCAGGATCTCAGCTTTCCCGGGCCTTACAACTATTGTATGCTCAAAGTGAGCTGATGGCTTTCCGTCCTCTGTTACTGCAACCCATCCACCGCGCTTACTGATCGCCCGGCGTGATCTTCCAAGCGCTATCATAGGCTCAATAGCAAGTGTCATCCCCTCGCGCAGCTTCACCCCGGTATTTTTTTTCCCATAATTTGGTACCGCAGGATCTTCATGTAATTCGCTGCCTATACCGTGGCCAACCATATTTTCAATGACACTGAAGCCAAATGAACGGGCATAATCCTCTATAGCCGAAGAAATATCGTGAAGTCGATTTCCGGCTACAGCCATGGCGATTCCACGGGCAAGGCATTCACGTGTTGCATCAACCAGCTCCTGTACTTTTTCATCAATAGTGCCAAGAACAAAAGTCCGTGCCGCATCACCGTGATAACCTCCTTTATAAACGCCACAATCGACGGAGACGATATCACCTTCCTTTATAACTCTTTTGATGTTCGGTACTCCATGAACAACCTCTTCATTAAGGGAAACACAGAGTGTTGCTGGATATGGCGTCACTCCTGGATCACCTTTCGGGGCATAATTCAAAAAACTTGGCTCCGCCTGATGATCCCTGATAAACTCCTCAGCCATGGTATCAAGCTGCTTCGTCGTCATTCCCGGTCTTATTTCCGTTTCAATAAGATCAAGCACCCTGGCTACCAACGCGCCAGATTCTCTCATCAGATCAATTTCCCGCTCGCTTTTTATCGTAATCATAGGTGATGTGTTACCTGCTCTGGCGTCCGCGAGTTTTGCCTGACTTCATGAAGCCATCATAATGACGCATCAGCAAATGACTCTCAACCTGCTGTAATGTATCAAGTCCAACACCAACAATGATCAGAAGACTGGTTCCTCCAAAAAACTGTGCGAATCCTTGAGTCACATTGCCAAACTTTGTCAGAAATGTTGGCAGAATCGCAATAATGGCCAGTGATATTGCTCCAGGCAGCGTAATGCGCGTCAATATATTATCAATGAAGTCCGCAGTACTTTTTCCAGGCCGTACACCAGGGATAAACCCGCCCTGTCGGCGCATGGTATCTGCAACTTCCTTTGGATTAAAGGCTATCGCTGTATAAAAATAGGTAAAAAAGACGATCATGGTACCAAACATGAGGGCATACCACCATGAATCATAAGCCAGAAGGCCAGCAATTCTTTGCATCACCTCATTTTCAGGAAAAAAGGAGAGAAAGGTGCCCGGAAGAAACATGATAGACTGCGCAAAAATAATTGGCATCACACCAGCAGTATTGATTCTCATCGGAATGTACTGAGTACTGCCTCCGTAGACCTTTCGGCCAACAACCCTTTTGGCATGCTGGACTGGTATACGCCGGGTACCAACAGTCAGTACAACAACGAAAGCAACAATAGCTGCCATCATCGAAAGAATAATAATCTCTATAATCCAGTTCTTGCTTCCCAAAGATACTGAGCGGAATTCAGCGACAAGAGCCTGGGGAAACCTTGCCAGAATACCAATCATAATAATGAGTGATATGCCGTTACCAATACCGCGTTCTGTAATCTTTTCACCAAGCCACATAACGAAAACCGTGGCAGAGGTCAAAAGAACCACAACGGTTATGGTAAAAAATATGCCGGGATCGGGTACAATAACCTTGCCAAATGATGCCGGGCTTGAAAGACTGACACTCACTCCCCATGACTGGAGAATCGCTATCAATACGGTTCCATACCGGGTCAACTGGCTGATTTTCTGCCGGCCATCCTCTCCCTCTTTCTGTAATTTCTGAAAATAGGGGGTCACTGCGCCAAGAAGTTGAACAATAATCGAGGCGGATATGTAAGGCATGATGCCCAGCGAAAAAATAGAGGCTCTCGCAAAAGCTCCACCAACAAAAAGATCGAACAATCCAAAAAGATCGTTCGAATGGGTCTGCGATGCGCCTGACACTGCAGCCGCATCAACACCTGGAATGGTAATGTGTGAACCAAGCCTGTAGACAAATAACAACAGAAGCGTATAAAGGATCCTCTGACGGAGCTCAGGGATTTTATTAATGTTCCTTATACTTTCAGTAAGCTTCATAGCGTCCTTTTATCAATATTCAGGGCTTGGTTGTTTTTTTGGATCTCTTTACCAGTTTGGCTTTTGGTTTCAAGAGTGCCTCTTCAAACGGCAGATCCCTGACCTTTGATGCTTCTTCAAGCGTACGGAATGCCTTGATTGCTTCCCCGCCTGCAGCAGTAATCTTCTCCTCGGCACTTTTACTGAATGCATGTGCGTTTATTTTAATCGCGCTCGTCAGTTCACCATTACCGAGAACTTTGAAATAATCAGCATTACTGGCATGAAGGAGAGACTTGAGATCAAGAATCGTAATCTCATTTGCGACAAGACCATCCTGTACCCACTTGTCGATCTGGGTAAGATTTACGGTATTGACCGGTTTTTTGTCAAGAGGTGTAAACCCGAATTTCGGGAGGCGCCGATACACGGGAACCTGTCCACCCTCAATGAGAGGTCTCTTGTAGCCACTTCGTGACTGCTGGCCATTATTACCTTTGCCTGCGGTCGTTCCATTACCTGAACCCTGACCGCGGCCAACCCTCTTTTTGTTTTTTACTGCGCCTTTTGCTGGACGAAGTGAACTTAAATCCATGGTTTCAATTCCCGACTTGCTATTAGTAAAAATCTTAGACTTCTTCAACCTTTACAAGGTGCTGTACGACCCTGATCTGTCCTCTTGTGCAGGGATTGTCCTGCCTGTCAACACTGTAATTCGGTCTTCCGAGTCCAAGTGCCTGAATTGTTGCTTTCTGTTTTTTTGTACACCCAATGACACTACGGACCTGGGTAACTTTCAATATTTTATCACTCATGATCGCATTCTCTCATTTTAGCTTTCAAAAACCTCAGTCAGGCTCTTTGACCTTCTTTCACCCACATCATAAGCGTCAGACATACTCTGCAGCCCCTTGATTGCAGCTTTTACAACATTATGCGGGTTCGATGATCCAAGCGATTTCGTCAAAATATCGTGAATACCTGCCATTTCAAGAACAGCCCTGACTGCGCCACCGGCAATAAGACCGGTTCCAGGAGTTGCAGGCTTCATCATTACTTTGGCGGAACCATACTTTACCACAATCTGATGTGGTATAGTTCCCTTGACAATAGGCACCTTAATCACATTTTTTTTGCCATCTTCGATACCTTTTGCAATGGCATCCTGTACTTCGTTTGCCTTACCAAGCCCGTAACCGACATGACCCTCTTTATCGCCGACAACAACAATAGCATTGAATCCGAAACGCTTACCGCCTTTAACAACCTTCGCAGTCCTGTTGATATGAACCAGCTTCTCTTTCAGATTTAATTCACCGGGTCTGATACTCTTAGCAGATGTTTTCGCCATTTACCTATCTCTTTGAAAAGTTTTTAAAAGATCAGTCCTGCCTCTCTCGCACCATCAGCCAATGCCTTGACTCTGCCATGATAACGAAATCCATTCCTGTCAAATACTACATTTGTTATACCTGCGGCAAGGGCTTTCTGACCGATCTGACTGCCGATGATACGGCATAATTCAGATTTTGTGCCCTGAAGAGCCTTGTTCTCTTTCGACATCGTTGATGCCGCCATCAACGTTTTACCGTTCACATCATCAATCAGTTGCGCATAAATCTCTGAAAGGCTCCTGTAGACACAAAGCCTCGGCTTTACCTGTGTACCCTGGACATTCGCTCTGCTTCTGTCCTTGATTTTCTGCCTCCGGGAGGCTTTATCGATTTGACTCATTCTCTTGAACCGTTGTAATATGTTATTGCCTGACTACTTGTATTCTTCCTTCGTTATTTACCTGCAGCCTTACCTTCCTTGCGGCGTATCACTTCACCTTCGTACTTGATACCTTTTCCGCGATAAGGTTCAGGTTTTCTGAATGAGCGAATCTTGGCGGCAACCTGACCGACCAAGGCTTTATCAATACCGCTTACAAGAATGGTAACCTGATCCGGTACCTCTATTTTGATCTCGTCAGGAGCCTTGAAATAAATCATATGTGAATAGCCAAGAGTCAATGCAAGCAGATCATTTTTAAGTTCTGCACGATACCCGACACCGGCAATTTCAAGTTTTCTGGTAAAACCTTTGGTCACACCATCAACCATATTACTGATAAGCATGCGATAAAGACCGTGCTGAGCTTTTGCCTTTTTACTGTCGTCGACTCTCAAAACAGTAAGGAGTCCTCCCTCTTCTGAAATCGTAACCTGATCTGTCAGCCTCTGTTCCAGAGTACCTTTAGGACCGGATACCCTGATGTTCATATCGCTGATCTCTATCCTGGCCTGATTACTCAGGGTTATGGGCATTTTTCCTATTCTTGACATGGTATTCTAATGCTCTCTGGCTTATAATTAATAGATACGGAACAGGATTTCACCGCCTACGCCCTGTGCCCTGGCCTCTTTGTCGGTTATAACTCCTTTCGATGAAGAAAGGATGTACAAACCGAGACCACCAAGATATTTTTTAATATCTTTTCCGTCATAAACACGCCGACCGGGTTTGCTTACCCGGGTGATCTCCTTGATGGCAGGATCCCCGCTGGCCGTATACTTCAGATCAATCCGCAAAAAAGGGAATTTTTCAGTTGTTATGACCGTAAAGCTTTTTATGTACCCTTTCTCCACGAGCAATTGCGAGAGGTTTTCCCGCAGCTTTGAATACGGGACATCGGTTGTTTTATTTTTTGCTCTTCCCGCATTTCTGATACGGGTGATATAATCTGCAATAGAATCCGTTACAGGCATAGCGAACGTTGGTTACTTTCTAAAATGAACAAATACCTTTCTTTGACTACAGGCAAGCGAACTTACCAGCTTGCTTTTTTAATCCCGGGCAACTTCCCTTCAAGACTGAACTTGCGGAACATATGCCTGCAAAGTCCAAATTTGGCATAGACACCTCTTCCACGACCGGTAAGCACACAACGATTACGCACCCTTGTCGCTGCACTGTCCCTTGGAAGCTTACGGAGAGCTTCATAGTCACCGGCTTTAATCAACTCCGCACGAAGGTCTGCATACTTTGCTACAAGCCTTATTCTTTTTTCGTTCCTTGCTATAACGCTTTTCTTGGCCATCTGTTTTCTAAATTATTTAGTTGTTCTTCTTTTTAAATGGCATTCCAAGTTCCGAAAGCAGTACGTAAGCCTCTTCATCGGTAGAAGCCGAGGTTACAAAGCTGATATCCATTCCGGATATTCTCGGTACCTTATCAATATCGATTTCCGGAAATATAATCTGCTCCCTTACTCCCGCTGTGTAGTTTCCACGACCATCGAAACTGGTATCGCTTAGCCCGCGGAAATCACGTATCCTTGGAACGGCAAGACTGACAAAACGGTCAAAGAACTCATACATAACCTTGCGACGGAGTGTTACACGGCATCCTATAGCCTGACCTTCACGTAATTTGAAGTTCGATATCGCCTTTTTGGATTTACGTATCTGTGGTTTCTGGCCTGTAATCTGGGCAAGTTCCTGGAGAGCTATTTCAAGCAACTTTGGTTCTGCTGCAGCGGCACCAACACCAATATTAATGGATATTTTTTTGAGTCGGGGGACTTTCATGACATTCTTGTACTGAAAGCGCTCAATAAGATTTGGCGTTACTTTCTCTTTATAGAAAGTCTCAAGTCTTGCTACCGAAGGAGTTGCCTGTGTCATCTCTTTATTCTTGTCCATCTTGTTCATTATCAGTTTACCAGGATGGTCTTTGTCATCCTTGCATTTATGAGAAATACTTAACTTTTCTTCACGTTAGATGAGTGTATAGGGAACTCTCTCTCAATGATCGACCCCTGCGACTGACCCTGAGCCGGTCGGGTATGACGTTTTCTGATATTAACCCCTTCTACAATAACACGACTTTTTAGAGGAAATACTTTCAGAATTTTGCCAGCTTTTCCTTTATCGTTACCGCTGATAACAACGACCGAGTCGTTTTTCTTGACATGCAGCTTAACCTTCTTAATCCCTGTTTTCATTTTTCACTGATATGATAGTATTTCATAAAATCCTGAGCGGGAGACGAGACTCGAACTCGCGACCAACAGCTTGGAAGGCTGTGACTCTACCAACTGAGTTACTCCCGCCTGAAACGCCTTACAAGACTTCCGGAGCCAGAGAAACAATCTTCATAAACTTCCGGTCACGAAGTTCTCTTGCAACAGGTCCGAAGATGCGGGTTCCTCTCGGTTCACCCTGAGCATTGAGGAGAACAACCGCATTCTCGTCAAAACGAATATACGAACCATCTTTTCTCCGCGACTCTTTAACACAGCGAACGACAACGGCTTTGCAGACATCTTTCTTCTTGACAATTCCGCCAGGCACCGCCGCTTTGACCGATACAATAATCTGATCACCCAATGAGGCATATCGCCTCCCGGTTCCACCGAAAACATGAATACAGCGAACTTTTTTGGCTCCACTGTTATCGGCAACAACCAGATTTGTTTCTTTCTGGATCATCCTGTTTCAAACTTTAATAAATGTATAAAAATCTTCTCTTACCTGGCTTTCTCTATAATTTCAACCAGACGGCAGCTTTTTCTTTTACTCAACGGACGACACTCAACGACCTTGACAAGATCGCCAATTCCTGCCTCATTTTTTTCATCATGAGCCATCAGCCTTGTCGTCTTCTTGAAATATTTCTTGTAAACCGGGTGTTGAACACTGCGCTCAACAGCTACTATACAAGCTTTGTCCATCTTGTCACTGACAACCTTACCTAACCAGCTCTTTTTTCTTCCTCTTACTGGAGCACTCGGTTCCATCGATTCACTGCCCATTTTATTTTCTTCCATGTAAGTTAAACCGTTTTATTGTTTTCCTTTCCGTCAAACAAGTCCAGCCTCAGCAGCCGCAAGCTGATGGAGCCTGTTTTTCATGCGTGCAATATCCTTTCTGGAATTGCGGAAAACCATTGGATTCTGCGGCTGCTCAATAACCCTAAAAAAATTGATATCAGCAAGTCTTTCTTCAAGCTCTTTGAGCTTGTCGGTCAATTCCTGCTTGCTCAATGCCGCAATTTCATACTTTTTCATAATAAGTAACCCTCTTGTCGAATTAGTTGCTCGGTTAATCTTCGTAATCAGGACGGACTATGAATCTGGTCTTGATCGGCAGTTTTTTTGCAGCCAACCTGAAAGCCTCTGTAGCCACCTCTTTCGGCACTCCATCAGCTTCAAACATTATTCTTCCTGGCTTTACAACCGCAACCCAGAATTCAGGAGAACCTTTACCAGATCCCATTCGGGTTTCTGCAGGTTTTTGGGTTACTGGCTTGTCCGGGAAAATCCTGATCCAGATTTTACCATCTCTCTTCATAAATCTGGTCATTGCAACACGGGCAGCTTCAATCTGGCGGCTGGTGATCCATGCCTGCTCCACGGCTTTCAAACCGAAGGAACCAAAAGATACCGATGTACCACGACCTGAATTGCCTTTCATCCGGCCTCTTTGTGTCTTTCTATATTTAACTCTCTTTGGCATTAACATACAGGCAACTCCATTCTATTTTCTGATTGTATGGTACTTGATATTATGATCGTTTGGTACGATTGCGGCGTTTGGCACGGCCATCGCGAGTATCGCGATTTCTTGCACCAGCATCGCTTCGTCTGTCTTTCATCCTCTTCATCTCCTCTTCTTCTATGGCGTCAATACGCTGTACAAGCACTTCACCTTTGTAAACCCATACCTTGATTCCAATTGTACCGGCAATTGTATGTGCTGTAACACTTGCATAATCAACATTGGCACGAATGGTATGAAGCGGAATTTTTCCTTCCTTATACTGCTCTGAACGGGCTATTTCAGCGCCACCAAGGCGACCACCGCATCTGATCCTTACACCTTCAGCTCCAGAGCGCATTGCCTGCTGAATTGCCTGTTTCATCGCTCTTCTGAAAGAAACACGATTCTCAAGCTGATAAGCGATGTTGTCACCAATAAGCTGAGCCTCAATTTCCGGCTTTACAACCTCAACAACATCAATCTTTACCTCTTTACCGGTGATACGGCTTAACTCCTGGGAGAGATTATTGATCTCCTCACCTTTTCTTCCTACAACAGCACCAGGCCGTGCTGCATAGATATTGATCTTGACGTGCTTTGTTGTTCTCTCAATAATAATACGAGCAATACCAGCCCTTTCCTTCTTCAACCTTGCAAGAACATACGTACGAATAACATGATCTTGCTTGATTTTTTCCGAAATAACCGGACTGTCATCATACCAGCGTGAAGCCCAATCCCTGATAATTCCCAGCCTAAATCCAGTAGGATTAACTTTCTGACCCAATGCTCTCTCCTTATTTTATTTAGTTACTGGATTTTTAATCTTATCAATGACTATCGTGAGATGATTCGATCTTTTCCGAATCCTGAACGCCCTGCCCATCGGGGCTGGAAGTGTTCGTTTCAATGTCATACCTTCGTCAACAAAAACTGCTTTGATAAACAACTCCTGATCACTGACCCGTTCATCCGGATTACGCTGAGCGTAATTGGCAACGGCGGACTTGAGTGTCAACATAACATTTCGTGAAGCCGCCTTTGTTGAGTTAAGCAGAATAGCCTTCGCCAGATTGACCTGCTTTCCACGAACAAGACCTGCCACAAGACGCATTTTTCTTGGTGATGTCGGCGTATCCCGTAAAATTGCTTTAGCTTCCATGATATCTTTACCCTTTCGCGTTATTCAATTTATTTTTTTCTTGGTGCTGATCCGCCTTTTTCAGCCTTTCCACCACCAGCATGGCCGCGAAATGATCTTGTCGGGGAAAACTCTCCAAGCTTGTGACCTACCATATTATCACCAACGTATACCGGCACATGGTTTTTTCCATTATGCACCGCTACCGTGTGACCGACAAAATCAGGTGAAATCATTGAACTTCTGGACCAGGTCTTTATAACCTTTTTTTCACCCTTGCTATTCATATCAAGGATCCGCTTTTCCAGCTTAATATCAATGAACGGTCCCTTTTTAAGTGATCTTGGCATAATTTCTCTGCTTGTTGTTGTTAACCGCTATAGTTATTTGGCGTTTCTACCCCGTACAATCAATTTCTGTGAAGCCTTTTTCTTGTTTCTGGTCTTCTGTCCCTTGGCAAGCTGTCCCCACGGAGACATAGGATGCTTTCTTCCACCGCCTGATTTCGACTTACCTTCACCTCCACCCATCGGGTGATCGACCGGATTCATCGCCATACCTCTGGTCTGAGGACGTATTCCAAGCCAGCGGCTTCTACCCGCCTTGCCCAAAACAACATTCTCATGATCAGCATTACCAATAACACCGATTGTGGCGCGACATTCAACACGAAGCTTGCGGATTTCACCTGAAGGAAGTTTCAAAGTAACATAATCACCTTCACGCGCCGCAAGTACTGCAAATCCCCCGGCAGACCTTACAATCTGTCCACCCTTGCCCGCCTTCATCTCAATATTATGAATATCGGTACCTAACGGTATGTTTTTCAGCGGCATGGTGTTGCCGGTCTTGATTTCGACCTTTTCTCCGCTCTCCACCTTGTCGCCAACATTTAAACCTTTCGGGGCGAGAATATAACGTTTTTCTCCATCATTATAATGCAATAATGCAATTCTTGATGAACGGTTCGGATCATATTCAATAGCAGCAACCGTTGCAGGAACGCCATCCTTGTTGCGCTTGAAATCAATAATCCTGTAATGCCTTTTATGTCCACCACCTCTGTGCCTTGATGTCTTCCGTCCTGCTGCGTTTCTGCCACCTGACTTTTTTAAAGGCACAAGCAGGCTTTTTTCAGGCGTGCTTTTTGTGATTTCATCGAATGCAGGGTATGACATGAATCTTGACCCTGGCGTAACCGGCGCTAATTTCCTTATAGCCATTTGAATGTATGATCTATCCTTTTTATAATTTCTATCCTTCGCTCTTCTGGGCTGTACCTGAGTAATAGTCTATCGACTGACCCTTTGCAAGGGTGATAATAGCTTTTTTCCAATCACTCTTCTTACCGGTAATCCTGCCTCTTTTCGTATTCTGAGCACGTGATTTACCTAAACAGTTAATCGTACGAACTGACTTTACCTCGACTCCAAATTTTTTCTCAACCGCTTTTCTGATATCAATCTTGTCTGCATCAGGTTTGACGATCAAGACATACTGTCCTTTTTTCTCTGTCAGCCCGGTACTTTTTTCAGTCAACAAAGGACGCAACAACGGGTTTATCATCTCTTTAACTCCTTTTTCTGGAAAGCTCCAAATTACCCTAACGTATCTTCAATTTTTTTCAACGCGGTTTTCTGCACCAGCAGGGTATGGCTATGAAGAATATCATAGGTTGAAGCCTTATCTGCCGTCATGATATTAAGAACCGCTATATTTCTTCCAGACCGTGTAATAATCATATCATACTCGGGGGTCAGCATAAGAGTTTTTTTCTCTGAAAGACCAAGGTTTTTCAGAATATCAGCAAATGGCTTGGTCTTTATCTGCTCAAACCTGAAATCCTCAATCACCAGAATCTGACCGGCTTTTGCCTTTGAACTCAGGGCCGAACGTCTTGCAAGAAGCTTTACCTTCTTGTTTACTTTCTGGTCATAGGAATGCGGCACCGGGCCAAAAATAGTACCGCCACCAATGTGCAACGGCGAACGGCTTGAACCCTGACGAGCATTGCCAGTACCTTTCTGACGCAAAGGCTTTCTGCCACCACCCCTTACTTCGCCACGTGTTTTTGACTTGTGAGTACCCTGCCTTCTATTTGCGAGTATCGACTTGACATCAAGATACATCGCATGTTCAGATATTTCAGCGCCGAATATATCGTCACGGAGCGTTACCACTTCCCCGGTTTCAGTACCGGCAGTATTTAAGACTTTAAGTTCCATAGCTTCGTGCATTCAGCATTTACTTTTTTGTAGAAACAATCTTGACATAGGAATTTCGTGGCCCAGGCACAGATCCCTTTATCACAATAAGATTAGACTCCGGCATGATCTTGAAGATTTCAAGATTTCTGACCGTAATATTGTCTGATCCCATACGTCCGGCCATTCTGGTTCCCTTGAAAACTCTTGACGGATCGGATGAACCACCGACAGATCCCGGAGCTCTCTGCCTGTCAGACTGACCATGGGTTCTTTGACCGCCGCTGAAATTGTGGCGCTTCATAACACCAGCAAAACCTTTTCCTTTTGAAACCCCGAGAACATTGACCTTCTCACCTTCGGTGAACGATTCAACGCTAACAGGACTACCCAGTTGCAGCTCCTGACGTAGCTCTGAAAAATCAAATTCGGCCAACTTGAAGCCTGGTGCAACACCAGCTTTTTTGTAATGACCCTGTAATGGCTTGCTTACTTTTTTTTCCTTTCTTTCACCAATACCAACCTGATAAGCATCGTAACCATCTGTATCTACACGTTTAACCTGTGTTACAAAGCATGGACCCGCCTCGATAATTGTGCAGGATACAGCTTCGCGTTTCTCATTGAATAAACGGGTCATGCCGATTTTCTTTCCAAGAATCGCACCCATAAAGATTACCTTTTCTAATTCTTTAAGACTTAATTTCAACATCAACACCGCTTGGAAGCTCAAGCTTCATAAGCATGTCAATGGTTCTGGATGTCGGGTTTATAATTTCGATCAACCTCTTGTGAGAGGAGAAAGAAAACTGCTCACGGGACTTCTTATCAACATGCGGAGACCGGTTAACAGTATACACATGCGATTTTGTGGGCAGTGGTATTGGACCAAAGATAATTGCATCCGTCTGCTTGACCACATCAATAATCCTTAGAGCCCACTTATCAACCAGGCTATGGTCGTAAGACTTGAGCTTGATTCTTATCTTTTGCTGTACAGCCACTTGTCAACCCTTTTTCGTGTTATCAATAAAAAAGGGGCAGGATTTTCGGCCCCGCCCCGGGACGCCATACAAACTCTTATTCAATAATCGTGGTAACGGAACCCGCACCAACAGTGCGACCGCCCTCACGGATAGCAAAACGCAACCCTTCATCCATAGCGATAGGAGCAAGGAGCTCAACTTCTACTCCGAGGTTGTCACCAGGCATAACCATTTCGACGCCTTCAGGCAGCGTCACAGAACCGGTAACATCTGTTGTACGGAAGTAGAACTGAGGACGATAACCGTTAAAAAACGGAGTATGACGGCCACCCTCTTCTTTCTTCAGAATGTAGACTTCAGCCTTGAACTTGGTGTGTGGTTTGATCGTGCCTGGTTTGGCAATAACCATACCGCGCTCGAGTTCAGTTTTATCAACACCTCTGAGAAGAAGACCGGCGTTATCGCCTGCCTGACCTTCATCAAGAAGCTTCTGGAACATTTCTATACCGGTAACAACCGACTTGCGGGTTGGTCTCAGACCAACGATTTCAACCTCTTCGTTGATCTTGATGCGACCTCTTTCGATCCTTCCTGTACCAACCGTACCACGACCTGAAATAGAGAACACATCTTCAACCGGCATCAGGAACGGCTTGTCTACGTCGCGGACAGGATCAGGAATAAATTCATCAACCGCATTCATAAGCTCCATAATTGCAGCTTCCCCCTCCGGGTCACCTTCAAGAGCCTTCAGTGCGGAACCCTTGATAATCGGAATATCATCACCAGGGAAATTGTAAGCGGTCAACAGCTCTCTGAGCTCAAGCTCGACAAGCTCGATAAGCTCTGGATCAGCAATGTCAACCTTGTTCAGGAAGACAACCAGCGAAGGAACGTTTACCTGACGGGCAAGCAGAATGTGCTCACGGGTCTGAGGCATAGGACCATCGGTACCTGCGACAACAAGGATAGCGCCGTCCATCTGGGCAGCACCGGTGATCATGTTTTTAATGTAATCAGCGTGACCTGGACAGTCAATGTGTGCATAGTGACGCTTTTTTGTCTGGTACTCAACGTGCGCTGTTGAAATGGTAATACCGCGTTCTCTCTCTTCAGGAGCCTTGTCGATACTGCCGAAGTCACGCGCTGCAGCAAGTCCCTGCTTGGCGAGAACCGAAGTAATCGCAGCGGTCAAGGTTGTCTTGCCATGATCGACGTGACCAATGGTACCTATATTTACGTGGGGTTTATCCCTTTTGTAGGACTCTTTTGCCATAACTTATCTCCGTGTCGGTTATCTGTTATTGTTTGTAATAATTAAAACTGATACAGCCTGTGCTTGCCTATTCCAAATCCTTGCTCATTCTTTTCTCCTGCAAAGCTTCCGCAATACTGCGGGGAACTTCGCGATAACAGTCAAACTCCATCGAATAATTTGCCCTTCCCTGACTCATCGAACGAAGGTCGGTTGAGTAACCGAACATTGCCGAAAGCGGAACCTTGGCGTTAACAAACTGAGCTCCAGCCCTTTGCCCCATACCTTCGATATGGCCGCGACGACTTGACAGATCACCCATAACATCTCCGAGATACTCTTCAGGAGTAACGACCTCAACCTTCATGATCGGCTCAAGCAACACTGGATTAGCCTTTTTAGCCGCACCTTTAAACCCGATTGAACCGGCAATCTTAAAGGCCATTTCCGAAGAGTCAACCTCATGATACTTGCCATCCAGAAGGGTTACCTTGATATCCTGCATCGGATACCCTGCAACAACACCGCCTTTCATCGCCTGCTGTACACCAACATTAACCGCAGGAATATACTCTCTCGGGATAACTCCACCCTTGACAGCATCGACAAACTCGTATCCTTTTCCCTCTTCAAGCGGCTCAACGCGTAGAACAACCAGACCGAACTGACCTTTACCACCAGACTGACGAACAAATTTGCCTTCAAACTCTACAGACTCCCTGATCGTTTCACGGTATGCAACCTGTGGCTTCCCTACATTGGCTTCCACCTTGAACTCACGCTTGAGTCGATCAACCAGAATCTCAAGATGCAGCTCACCCATACCGGCAATCAGCGTCTGACCTGTTTCATCATCAGTCTTCACCTTGAACGTTGGATCCTCCTCGGCAAGCTTTGCCAGTGACATACCCAGCCTGTCAGAGTCACTCTTTGTTTTCGGCTCAATAGCTATTTCTATAACTGGTTCAGGAAAAATCATTTTCTCCAGCACCACCGGACTATTTTCATCACAGAGCGTGTCTCCGGTTCTGACATCCTTTAAACCTACAGCCGCTGCGATATCACCGCAATAAACACAATCTATATCCTCTCTCTTGTTGGAGTGCATCTGAAGCACACGACCGATGCGCTCTTTTTTACCAGTCATGGTATTCAGCACATAACTGCCCGCCTTCAGCACACCTGAGTAAACCCTGAAAAACGTCAGCTTTCCAACAAACGGGTCAGTAGCAATCTTAAAGGCAAGCGCAGCAAATGGCTCTTCATCTTTCGGCTCACGACTTACAGATTCTTCTGTGCGGGGATGGTGCCCCTCGACCGCGCCAACATCAACAGGAGATGCAAGGTACTCAACCACAGCATCAAGCATAAACTGAACACCCTTATTCTTAAAGGAGGATCCGCAAAGCACCGGAATAATGGTCACCTTGAGTGTCGCCTGACGCAACACATTACGAATCTCCTCCTCGGTGATATCCTCTCCATTCAGATATTTCTCAAGAAGAGTATCATTATGCTCCGAAACAGCCTCAAGCATATTAATGCGCCATGTCCGAGCCTCATTCTGAAGGTCATGAGGAATCTCAACCTCATCATAGGTGCTACCATCCTCTTTATTATAGATGATACCCTTCATCCTGATAAGATCAACGAAACCAGCAAAAATTTCACCCTCACCAATCGGTATCTGAAGAGGAACCGGATTGGCACCAAGTCTTTCCCTGATCGCCTTGACCGTATCAAAAAAGTTTGCGCCGGTCCTGTCCATCTTGTTTATATAGGCAATCCTCGGAACACCGTATTTATTTGCCTGGCGCCACACCGTCTCAGACTGAGGCTCAACGCCACCAACAGCACAAAACAACGCTACAGCACCATCAAGCACCCGCAAGGAACGCTCAACCTCAACCGTAAAATCTACATGGCCAGGCGTATCGATAATATTGATCCTGTGATTAACACCGACATAATTACCAAACCTTGGCACCCAGAAACAGGTCGTCGCCGCAGAGGTAATAGTGATACCGCGCTCCTTCTCCTGATCCATCCAGTCCATCGTCGCACCGCCATCATGCACCTCACCCATCCGATGCAGACGACCGGTATAATAGAGAATTCTCTCTGTCGTCGTTGTCTTGCCGGCATCAATGTGAGCCATGATACCGATGTTGCGTACTTTATCTAAATCAACCAGCCTTGCCATAACAAAATTTTAGACCTTTTATCCTACACTTTAACAAACCATCAGAACCTGAAATGCGCAAAAGCCTTATTGGCATCGGCCATCCGGTGTACTTCATCACGCTTTTTAACCGAGGCTCCCTGCTCATTAGCAGCATCCATCAGCTCTGCAGCAAGCTTTTCCGCCATGGACTTGCCACCACGTCTTGCAGCATACATCTTGAGCCATCGGAAAGCCAGCGCACCACGTCTTGAAGCCTTGACCTCCATAGGAATCTGATAAGTAGCACCACCAACCCTCTTGCTGCGAACCTCAACGACAGGCGCAATATGCGACATAGCCTTGCGATATACCTCAAGCGGATCCTCGCCGCTCAACTTTTCGGCAATGATAGCAAACGCATCATAGACTATCTTTGTAGCAACAGCCTTCTTTCCATCAAGCATCACAGCATTGATAAAACGGGCAACGCTCTCATCCCCGTAACGAAAATCAACACCGATTCTTTTATAGCCAACTTTTTTGGGCATGTTCTTCCCTGAATTTATGATTCGACTTATCTACCTTTTACCCTTACCCTTGACAGGAGCAGCAACACCAGCCTTAGGCTGCTTGGCCCCGTACTTCGACCGACTCTGCTTGCGATCAGCAACACCGGACGTATCCAGCGAACCACGCACAATATGATACCGCACACCGGGAAGATCCTTTACCCTGCCGCCACGAATCAAAACAATTGAATGCTCCTGCAGATTATGACCTTCTCCAGGAATATATGCCGTGACCTCAATCTTGTTCGACAACCTGACACGCGCAACCTTCCGCAACGCAGAGTTAGGCTTTTTTGGTGTAGTCGTATAGACACGCGTACAAACCCCACGTTTCTGCGGGCACTTTTCAAGCGCCGGAGACGCTGTTTTAGATACTTTCACACTTCTTCCAAGCCTGATAAGCTGCTGAATCGTCGGCATACTGAAACTCTCTTTCTTTTTAAAAAACCTCTGATTACAAAAAACGCAAATCCTTAAAAATCCATAAGGACAGTCAATGTAAGCGAAATATGAAAAAAAACAAAACCTAAATCAATATATTTCTCCTCCTCAAAGAAAAATATTTATCCCTCCCATTACCTCTTTTCTGAACCAGCAAAACTCCTGAAAACATTAACTTCCAGACTCTACACTTCGCCTTGATATTACTGTAAATACTTTACCACTTTTTAGGCAAGATCGAGGGTATTGAAGATCTTGTATAACTCGAAGGTGCGGAACAATCGCTTCGCCCGGCGGTGAATGGAGCAGCATAGGTTACGGAACAAAATCATCCCATCATAACAGTACAAGCTGATTGGCAAAACCGATCTTCTCAGCTCAATTATTCCCGCTGAACCCGCCTCCCCATCACTCCCCCCACCACCATCAAAATCGCCACAACAAAGGCTCCAAGCGATATCCAACGTCCAGTTTCAAAACCGCTCCGATCATAGTAAAACCTGACCTCCCGGCTGCCTGCTGGAACCACAACACCACGCAACAGCCCGTTCACCTTGATCATAGCGGCTGAACGACCATCAATCTTCACCTTCCACCTCAAGGGATAATAAAGCTCGCTCACCACAAGAAATGCTTCGCCTGGCGCGGCAACCTTCACAACCATCGTCTCCGCTTTCGCATCAAGGGACGTCACGGTGGCCGCAGCAAACGTGCTGGCTCCTCTCCAAAGTGGGCCATCGACATACGCCACACCGGCGGGAGCCTCATCATCAAGCAACCGGGCAAACAGCTCGTCGTTGTTGTTCACCGCGATGACCCGACTGGCGAACCATGCTCTTGGTGCGGTCTGCTGAAGGCGGTACACATAAGCCGTGACGGGGCCGCTGGCAAGTTGCAGTTTGCCGGTTTTAACCAGTTCGAGCGATGGATGACCAAGTGGCGCAGGGCTGACAATGTAGCTGACATTGAGCATTCGGAGCACGTTGATGCTGGAGAGATTCTCCGTTTTGGCAAGAAACTCTTCGTAAAGCTTGAGTTTAGCGGGATGATAACCGCCAACTGACTCGATACCAAACAGCGCAAACTTGTTCTCTGCAAAAAGCGGCCCGGCGGGGTAGATTCTGAAGGGCCCTTTCTGTACGGCAAGGTAGCGGGTAATGTCGTCGGGCTTAAATGCGGCCTCGACAATGCGGCTGTCGGCAAAAAGTGGTGGACGAAGAGAGTGCGCTGACGGATAAATAATCTGGATGTCCATCCAGAGCAGATCGCCAAGCGCAAGGAGAAAGAGCAAGAGACCGGTCAGTTTGTGGGAGAGCTTCCCTTTGATGCTGAGCCAGAGCACTCCAGCAAACAGCGATGCAAGCGTCAGGACAATCCAGAGACTCCCGGTGAGATTCTCCCAGCGCACTTTGTTGACCATAAAGGCAAGATCAAAACTGCCAACCTGTGGCTCGGGATACAGTGTGCGGAAAAAGTTCTCGATCGGTTGTTCAAAGGCAAGAAAAAGCAGAAGGATAGCCGCGAGAAGAAGCGCACCAAGCCGGATTGGTTTCAGCAATCGTTTGGGCTGGCGCTGAAGCAGGTCGTTCACTCCAATTGCGGCAAGAAAGGAGATGATCAGGTAGAGCATGATGAGCGCCATCGACGGCACCCTGAAACGGCTGAAAAGCGGGGCGAAATGAAAGAAGAGATCGAAAATAGGGCTGAAAAACCTGCCGAAGGAGAGCAGCAACGCCAACAGTGCGGCGGCAACAAAAAACCAGGTCATCGGTTCTTTCCGCCGCAGAACAGCGCCCGCAAAGGCGAGGAGCAGCACCACAATGCCTGCATAATTGGGGAAGTCGGTGAAGGGCATAAAGCCCCAGTAGGTCACGCCGCCAAACCCGAAGAATCCCGGCACCAGAAAGGTAAAGAGCTCCAGAGGGTGCATCGACCAGAGCGTGGCATATTCCCACGCTGAAGCTCCACCCTCTGCAGCCACCCCTCTCACCGAATATGCCGCATACTCTGAGGCAGGCAGATAGATTGAGGCCGACATGGCAACCCCGCAACCAAGCGCAACGATCAGCAACAACAGAGGACGGAATATGCCCTTTTTGCTGACCGCATCAACGCCCTGAGGAACCTTATCACCACCTGAGTGCCCACGAACGCCTGCAATCCCTCTCCCGCGACCACCTGCGTTCACGCCCTCGCCACCACCAGACAGACTCGCTAAATCGCCATCACTTGTTTTTGGCAAGAAACGCCTGAAGAGAAACAATACAACAGCCAGCAGCAGCACAAGCATCCATGAATAGTACGCGATCTGCACATGTGAGCGCTGTAACTGAAAACCGGCAATGAGCGCCAGAACCCCGGCATCGGCAAGCCCGCCACGCTGCATGAGCCGCAAGGTGGCCCAGAGCATCCAGGGCATGTAGGCCACGGTCATGAGCTGGCTGCCGTGACCGTGCACCAGCATCGCGCTCATGTAGGGGTTGAGCATGAAAATGGCTCCGCCTAACGGGGCGGCAAGAGAGGCGAGGCCGTACTGGCGAAGAAAGAGGAAAACTCCCAGACCGGCAAAGGCGAGATGAAGCAGTTGCAGCACCATGCCGTCGGTATGAAAGAGGTTGAACACAACGTTCGGATAATAAAGACCACTGAGATAGCTGAATGCCTCCACCGTCGGCATTCCCGAAAAGAGCCAGGGCTGCCAGAGGGGATAGACACCGGTTTCGGCCTGAAGTTTGTCGAGCGCCAGGGTTGAGGCGTGGGGAATCAGAGAGTCGGGAGCAACAAGCGTATTCGACTGGAAGACGAGCGGCCAGAAGAGCAGCAGAGCCAGAAGGGTATAGACTCCATAAACAGTGAGTAACGAGACAATCTTTTTCTTCACAGCGTTATCGCTTTGGTTCCTTGTTCAATAAAGGGATATACCTTAAAATAATCTCCCGCTCCTCTGCTTCCAACTTCAGCAGCAACATCAAGAGCGTATAACTGGAGAGGGCAAGAACCGCGCCTGTCGCCAGCGCCGCAAAGGGTGGAAGGGTGAGCAGCCACGGGCGCACAACCAGAAGAAGCGCACCACAAGATAACCCGGCAGCAAGAGGTTTCCAGAGTGCTTTGCCAAACGGGTGAATCTTCAGCAGGCGTTGTATTTCGCCAAGTCGGAGAGCGGAGAGCAGCAAAAAGAGAAGCAGTGTTGCAAGAGCAGCGCCGTTCAGCCCCATGCGGGGAATCAGAAGAAGGTTCAGCGCCACCTGCAAACCGAGAGCACCAAGAGCGTTGAGGAGGCTGAGCCGCGCATAGCCGGTCATGGCAAGCACCGTTGCCGAGAGCCCAAAGGTCGCCTGCAGGAAAGAGGCGACAGTCAAGAGAAGCAGCGCGGTCGATCCTCCTGCCGCAAACCGGTCGCCGAAGACCGAGAGCACCGGCTCGGGAAGCGCCATGAAGAGAATTGCCGGCGGAATGACAACCATGACAATCCAGCGCGTCACCATCTTGTAGATGCGACCTATCTCCGCATTCTGGCTTTTGGCGTGCAGATCAGCAATCATCGGAGCGGCAATGCCGGTAAAAGCAAGGAGGACCGAGCGCAAGAGTCCCGCCGTTCGTGCGGCAGGATGGTAGAGGCCAACCGTTGCGGTATCGGTAAGCATCCCGAGCATCATCACATCGAGCCAGTGGCTCATCATGCTCAGGAGCGATACCGCCATGAAAGGGAGAGCGTAGGCCATCATCGCCTTGTCCGTACGGGCGTGCAGGATATCAGACGGGAGCACGCCGGTAATTGGGGCAAGGCGAGGGCGAATCCAGAAGAATGCCCCGACACCTGCCAGCACAAAGGGGAAAAAGAGGGCAGCATCATGACCTGCGGTGTAGCGGAGAAGCAGCGTCAGCAAGAGCAAAAGCAACGGACTGAGTATCTGCGTGGCAATAATTTTGGGCTTGAGCTGCTGAAACCCCTGCATGGCATGGCCAAACAAGACAGTTGCCACGTTGAAGGGAATCGCCGCCGCATAGCAGCAGATCGTAAGCTGCAACAGGCGGCTGCCGTTGAGCAGTGAAGCGATCTGGCCTGAAAAAAGCAGCAGCAGGAGTGCCACAACGAGCGAGAGAGCGAGTGCTGTTTTAAGGGCGGAACCAATCGTCCCCCTCTGGCGGAGAGGATCGTGACTGTTGAGGCTGACAAAACGCAGGAGGCCGGAATCAAGCCCGGCAATGGCAAGCACCTCTGAAATCTGGATAACCGCAATGGCGAGAGCATAGACACCGAGAGCATCAACACCAAGCAGCCGGGCAACAACAAGATTATAGCCAAACCGCGCCACCTGGCCGAAGAAAAATCCTGCAAAGGAGAATCCCGCCTGACCGGCTATGACGGCATTGCGATTCACAGGCATCTCTCCAGAAAAGCGCTCCTCAACTCCTGTTCCATCGCGGCAGCAAGTGTATCCCAACTGTGCTGGCGGGCAAATGCCTGCCGCGCCTCAACCCGCCGGTCGGCAAGAGCTTCGGGCACCATGCAGACAAACTCCTCATGCGACGAAGCAATATGCACTACCTCCCGCGCCCGCTCCACTGCGCTGCAGTAGTTCATCGAGAGCACCGGCACCCCGACTGCGGTATATTCATAGAGCTTGTTGGGGTGGGAGACCCCTTTCAGCCTGTTGGAGAGCAGCGGCATCAGCGCCAGATCAAACCGCTGCACCCAGGCAGGCAGCTCGGCATAGTCAATTTTCCCAAAATAGTGCACGTTGGCAAGCGCATTTATCGCCTGCTGTTTGTTCCACCACTCCCGTTCGTAGGCGGGGCCAAGAAGCACAATATGATACTCCGGCCAGGCACGGGCTGTTGCGGCAATCAGGGCGGTATCAATCCAGTCCATCGCTCCGGCGTAGCCAAGAATCGTACCCTTGATCCCGGAGAGCGCAACGGGCTTTTCAGCACGGGAAACGGCAAAATGGTTGAACTCCACACCGTTGCCAAGTTCGACGGTACGCACCCCGGTCGGAAGCTTGAGCTGGCTGGTCAGTTCGCGGCTCACACTGAACACAAGGTCCACCTTTGCGAGATAGCAGTCGAGAAAGCCCTTCAGCCACACGGGACTCCCCGGAAACGCAAGATGGTCATCGTTGGCATCATAAAAGCGGAGACGGCAAGGAAGAAGGGCGGCTATCCTGCCCCAGTAGACATTACTCAAACCGATTATCCTGTCGGATGAGCCAAATCCGAGCATCGTCACCCAGAAAAGCATGAGCACAATACCGGGCAGGGAGAGCAGCCAGCGCAGCAAGGGAATATCGAGCAGTCGCCCAATCCTGAAGGGAACACTCTTCAGAAAGGGGACGCTGACCACCCAAACTCTGCCCCGTTTGACCGGGAGCCAGTGATGGCTTCGCCCAAGCGCAAAGGGCTCTATGAACAGAATGCTCCAGTTCTCAGGAAAACGGGCAAGCAGACGCTGCTTCCGTGTGGAGAGGAAATCCCACTGTATCTCGGAAAACCAGACAAGCCTGAGTTGGCTGCGGGAAACTCCCCTATCGGACGGCAAGTTCATAGATCTGCACTTTTTCATACCATGCCCGCAGCAGCGGTTTCACTCCCATAAGATAAAACAACGGCTGGCGGATACGAAACTCCGCGCTTCGCAGCACTGCAAATCCGGCACGGCCGAAAAGTGAAAAAGCTTCACCCCGCGTCATCTCATGAAAATGGTCGGGGCTTGCAAGATATGAGGGTTTCCAGAGAGGCATGGAGACAAAAAGCCTTGCATCCTCGCCCGCAAGAAGCCGTCTCACCTCAAGCAGTGCATGGAGTGGATTGTAGAGATGCTCAAGAACCTCAAAGGCGGTCACCACTCCGAAAGAGCCTGCAAGTGGTTCACTATCAAGATCAACGGTCGTGTTCTCGAAAGGACAGCCAAAATGCTGCTCCAGCAGTGCGATAAAGGGGGTGCGCTCTCCCAGGTCAAGTCCGCTGGAAAGTCGTAAAGCAGCAGGTGACGAGCCTTGCAAAAATTTGAGCGTTTTCTGCCAGCGAATCCGATGAGCCGGATCATTGAAATATGCTTCGTCAAGTACCGTTCTGCATTTATTCCGCATAAACCCTCCTTGCGAACTGTTGCTTCATGAGGTTGATGGAAAGGCGGAGGGGAAGCAACAAGAGATAAAGCACCATGCCGCTCCATGCCCTGTGCTTGCGGAAAAGACGAAGTGCGCCAAAGCTCTTCTTTACCAGCTTCCGGAAAGGTCGGCCAGAAAGCGAGGCCGACACCTTGTGCCAGACCATTGATGAGGGAACATACTCAATACTCTTCCCCAGGGCTCGCACCCGCAGAGAGAGGTCAACATCCTCCGCATACATAGCGAACGTCTCATCAAACCCTCCGACCGCCTCGAAATCGCGGCATCGCATAGCAAAACAGCAACCAGTGGCATATCCAGTAGAACCGGGACGGTCAAATTCAGGCGCATCCTTCTGCCTGAGCCCCACATGACAGATCAGTCCGGTTGACAACCGGACAACTCCGCCAGCATACCAGAGAAGATCAGGTCGATCCCAATAATAAATTTTCGGCACCGCCACACCTGCCAACGGCTGAAGACGCAGCGTTTCAACAAGCGGAGCAGAAAAACCGGAGTCAACAATGGTGTCGTTATTCAAAAAAATGACGAACTCCGCCTGTAACTCCTGAACACGCCTGAACCCGGCATTGTTTCCCCGCGCGTAGCCAAGGTTGACAGGTAAACAAAGCAGCTCCACTGCAGGAAAAGCCTTCCGTATTTTTTCAGGAGAACCATCAGTCGAACCATTATCAACAACCAGCAGCTTGTATCCCTTTATAATAACGGGAACGAGCGACTCCAGGCAGGCTATCGTCTCCTCTGCGCCATTCCAGTTCAGAACGACAATGCAGGTCAGCGCCTCCATCGTTACCTCCCTGCCGCTATAGTTTCAAGAAAACTGCCTGCCGACGCAGCAAAAGCCTCCCAGGAAAATTCATGGCGAAAAGCTTCGATTGCAGGACGCATCAAAGAAAGAGTCTCCCTCTTGTCAAGAAACTCCCCGACCGCATCGGCAAACCCTTCAGGTGAACGGTCACGGGCAACCCAGCCTGTCTCGCCGGGGCGAACCATCTCAGGAAGAGCCCCTTCAGGAGTGACAATGACCGGCAGACCGTACCCATAGGCGAGCGGTATCACCCCCGACTGTGTTGCGCTTCGGTAAGGAAGCACAACGGCATCAGCCGCAGCAAAAAAGAGAGCACTTCGTTTTGCAGAAACATAGCCCGGAGAGAGATCGACACTTCCGCTGATACCAAGTTGATCAACAAGGCGTCGATAAAGAGAAACATCTTCATAAAAGTGACCGGCAACAACCAGCCTGAGCGCAGGCTCCCTCTGAAGAATCGCGGGCATGGCTCGAAGCATGATATCAAGGCCTTTATAGTGACGCACATAACCAAAAAAAAGCAAGACTGGTGCATGGGCATCAAGATTCAGCGCCCTGCGCGCCTCCAGTAGTGAAGGAATTTCTCCCTCAGGCTCATAAACCGGGTGATAAAGCGTGAGCAGGGGAATGTCCAGCATGGAGGCCTTCACCTCCAGCGACACAGCGCCAGAAAGAGTAAGAACACCGTCAGCGGAAGCTGCAAGCAGCCTCTGCAAAAACGGTTCAAAAAAAAAGGACTCATGTGAAGAGAGGTTATGGAGCAGCACCACCATTTTAATGCGGGTGAGGCGACGCACCACAAAGAAGAGAGGAGCCAGAAAACCGGTCCAATAGGAGACCAGCAGAATATCGGGTTTCAGTGATCTGAGACGCTGAATGGTTTCCGGCCAGGAAAAGGGATTAAAGAGCACCAGACGAACCTTTTCAGGAAGAGGAGCCTCGGCACCTTGCGCTATAAAATCCGGAAAAAGCGCCCTGAACGCAAAAGGAACAACATCATCTCCCCGCTGCTCGCGAAGGGCTTCTGCCAAAAGTCCGCTGAACCGGGCTATACCTCCCTTCAAAGGGAAAAAAGGAGATATGAAGGCAATGCGCAAGGCTATTGTTCTCCAAAACCCTGCTCAAAAAACTCAACCAACTGGCGGGCAGCCTCTGCGGCATCCTCGCCATCCAGCTTGAGCGTCAGCCGGGTTCCTTTCGGAGCAGCAAGACTCATAACGCCGATAATTGACTTTGCGTTAATTTCGACACCCTGCATTTCGATAAAAAAATCCGATTTGAAACGAGATGCCAGCTTGACGACTGCTGCTGCAGGTCTGGTATGCAGCCCTGCCTTATTTTTAACGATAACTTCCTGAACAATCACGACTTTGCGGCCCCTGTTTGTATAATTAGTTTAGAGAGTTTTCACCATCGCGATCTCATCGCAGGCCATGAGCTTTGGACAATGAGTACAATCTCTCCATATTTTCTGCGGAAAATACTCCTTCCGGATTTCACTGTACCCGACGCGGCTGAAAAACTCACGACTGAGCGTCAGAACAAAAACCTCCCTGACCCCCTCCTCACGTAAAACTGACTCGGCCTTTTCAACCAGCAACCGTCCTATACCCTTCATTTTGTAACGGTTAAAAACAGCCAATGACCGAATCTCGGCAAGCTTCTGGGTATAGAATGCAATAGCACAACACCCGATAACCTCACCGTTGTATTCAGCAACAAAAAAATTACGAATATTTTCAACAATATTATCATCGGTGCGCTCCAGCATAGTTCCCTGTCGGGCATACTCCGCAGTAATGGCAGAAATAGCCCCGGCATCAGCAAGACGCGCATACCTGACAAAAAGTTCTCCCTGCTGCATGGTTACGCGAGCCCCTCATCCAAAGGTTCAGCCGCCCTGATACGTCCCGATACCTCGCGCCAGAGCTCATCCTTGAGCTCCTTCAGCCCCTGCCCGGAGACTGCTGAAATCGGAAGGAGCCTGACACCCTCTTCAAGAGCAGGAATCTCAAGCTCCTCAGCAGCAATATCCATTTTTGTTACCACCACCAGACGCGGCTTGTCAAGCAGCCCCTTGTTAAATTTTTCAAGCTCCCCGAGAAGGGTACGGTATTCTTCGGCAATATCAGGCGAATCAGCAGCAATAAGCACGGCCAGTATTTTCGTCCGTTCAATATGGCGCAGGAACTGCAAACCAAGTCCTTTTCCCTCTGCCGCACCCTCGATAATTCCAGGAATATCTGCCATCACAAACGATTTGTACTCCTCGTAGCGCACAATGCCGAGATTCGGCACCAACGTCGTAAACGGATAATCGGCAATTTTAGGCTTTGCGGCGCTGATCACCGAAATCAGGGTAGACTTGCCCGCATTGGGAAAGCCAACCAACCCGACATCAGCCATAAGCTTCAGCTCCATTTCAAGCAGAAACCCCTCACCTTTCTGGCCTGGCTCGGCATACCGTGGCGCCTGACGGGTCGGAGTGGCAAAATGCTGGTTGCCGCGCCCCCCCTTGCCTCCTCTGGCAATTAACAGTTCCTGATCCTCACCAGTCAAATCCGCAATAATCTCATGAGTTTCCGCATTTCTGACAATGGTGCCGCACGGAACATCAATAACAACATCAGCGCCATCCCGGCCTGTTTTCCGGGCTCCCTGCCCATGGACACCGCGAACGGCTATATACTTTTTTTTATATTTAAAATCGAGAAGGGTGGTCAACTGGGGGTTGGTTCTCAGCCATACATGGCCGCCACGTCCGCCATCACCACCATCAGGCCCCCCTTTGGGCACAAACTTCTCCCTGCGAAAACTCACACAGCCATTACCGCCGTCACCGGCCTGAACAAAAATAGACGCACTATCGACAAACTTCACTCACCCACCTGCCTTTTGAATAATCTTTCTCTTTACCTACCTTTAGTAACAATCATGTAAACCCTGACAACTTATGGCAGCCTCACCCTCCGTTAAATCCCCTGGCACACCCTCAATCGAAGAGCTGATCTCGCGACTTGAGGAGATAACCAGCAACATCGAAAATCCCGACACCGGCCTTGAAAGCTCTATCGGCCTCTACGAAGAGGGACTGAGCATTGCCGATACCTGCAAAAAACGACTTCAGGAAGCCAGAAAAAAAATTGAGGTAATCAATCCTGAACTTGCAAAAATTTTGCCCGAAACACCGCGCACCAAAGATCTGTTCGACAGCGAATCATGAAAACGCTCACCCTTCAAGTTTTTTCAGCAGCACATCATTAACCATCTGTGGGTTGGCCTTACCTTTCATACGGCTCATGCACTGGCCCACAAAAAAGCCCAGCAGCTTGGTTTTTCCACCACGATAGGCGGCAAGCTGACCAGGGTTGGCATCCAGAATTTCCTGAACAACCGTCTCAATCGCGCCGGTATCTGAGACCTGTGCAAGCCCTTCTCGCTCAACAATCTCCCTGGCAGTGGCTTCCTCCGACAACATACGTTCAAACACCTGCTTGGCTATGGTATTGCTGATGAGTCCCTCACCAATAAGACGGATCAAGCCGCCAAGCCTTTCGGGAGAAATAGAAAACTCCGCAATATCAAGATACTTCTCTTTCAGCGTGCGCATCACCTCCCCCATCACCCAGTTCGAGGAAGCCTTGGCATCACCCGCAACCCTGACCGTCACCTCAAAATAGTCAGCCAACTCCCTCTCAACCGTAAGCACTTCGGCATCATAGACGGGAATGGCATACTCTTCAGCAAAACGAAGCGCGCGCGCTTCAGGAAACTCAGGAAGCTCAAGCCTGATACGGTCAATCATCTCCTGATCAACAAGCACCGGCACCAGATCGGGATCGGGAAAATAACGATAATCGTGGGCAAATTCCTTGCCCCGCATGGAGCGGGTCTCCCCCTTGTCGGCATCCCAAAGTCTGGTCTCCTGAATAATCACTCCACCGTTATCCAGAATCTCTCTATGGCGCTCCGCCTCAAATTCGATGGCCTTTTCAACATTCTTGAACGAATTCATATTCTTGATCTCGGTACGGGTACCATACTCGGTCGCTCCTGCGAGTCGCAGGGAGACGTTGGCATCACAACGAAGACTTCCTTCCTCCATGTTGCCATCCGAAATACCGAGATATTTAACAATCTGACGCACTTTCTGAAGATATGCGGAGGCCTCCTTCGGAGTACGCATATCAGGATAGCTCACAATCTCAAGCAGCGGAACGCCGCACCGATTAAGATCAATATAGGTCTCCTCGCCAATATCATGAATCGACTTGCCAGCATCCTCCTCAATATGGATTCTGATCAGGCGGATCTCTCTGGGCCCCTCTCCAGCATCAATCGTGAGGGTTCCCTCCCCGCATATCGGCTCTTCAAACTGCGAAATCTGGTACCCTTTCGGCAGATCGGGATAAAAATAGTTTTTCCGGGCAAGCACCGAATGAGGAGCTATCGAGCAGCCCATTGCCAGACCAATCTTGACGGCATCCTCCACCACCTGGCGATTAAGAACCGGCAAGGCTCCAGGAAGAGCAAGGCAGACCGGACAGACATTGGTATTGGCCGATTTTCCAAACTGTGCAGAACAACCACAAAAAGCCTTGCTCACCGTATTAAGCTGACAATGAACCTCAAGGCCTACCACTAATTCATACTTCATTGCAAAAATTGACGTTATTGAAAAACAGCAACACCTCGGTCAGTAAGGACTATACGAGAACTTCTGCCCACCAACGGTAGCTTCAGCCATAACCCCGGCCTTCGGAAGAACAAAAACAGCGACCCCATTAGAATAATCGGTATTGGTTGCCATTCCCTTGGTGACGATAATTGCCGCAACCTGAGCATTCAGCTCATAATTCCCTTTTTTAAAATTGTCAAGCTCTTCGCGCCCTTTAAAAAAAATAATTTCTGAAAACGACTGACCCCCAAGCTGCGGCCCTACATTGAGCTGGGTAATTGAGGAACGCCCGACAATCCTGTTCTGTTCATAGACATATCCCTTGCCATGGCCACCTCCAAACAGCATAAAGCCGCCTTTAAAAACATCAGGAAAAACAACATAGCCATAAGCATGATCAAAAAAACGGTCAAGCGCCGGACCATGTGTTCTGAAATATTCAACCGAAGCCCTCGCATGATCCTCTTCTGCGGGATCCCATCCAGCCCTTGCCGTAACGGAAAAAACTCCTGCAAGCATGAACGCAAGAGCCATTATCTTCATCATCTTCATCTGTCAATACCTGTTTTCGTTATTTGATTTGATCCCTCAATTCATAAGACGCTGCTGCTCTTCAATTTTTTTCACCACATCTTTTGCCACTTCAAGAATCTCTACAGCACTTCTCACCTCTGCACCAGTGTACAACCGCAAGGCCGCAACAAGAGGTTCAAGATGTCGTTCAGCAGGCGAATCAACAAGAATGCACAGCGCTTCCGGCGCATACCCCAATGCCGCAAGCTTTACAAACTGCTCTATGGCTCCTTCGATGGTACTCTCAACAAGATCAGCGTCGGCGACATACTCGCCTGCAAGCTCCAGTGCTTCGTTTTGCCGCTCCTGCATCTTCATCAACAATTTCAGCAACACTAATTGCGCTCTCAATCCTTGAGCACTTAATTCCATGGCCTTCATAAAAGCAGTTTCAGCCTCCTGATATCGGTCAAGTTTTCCATAGACAACTCCTTTGTTGAGCATGGCGTTCGACACTTTGACAACAATCTGCTCTTCAGGACGATCTGTATAGATAGTAATAAGTTCTTCATAGGTTTGAACCGCTTCATCCAGGCGGAGCAAACTGTCAAGAGCAATTCCCTTGTTGAACCGTGCACTGACCACCTGTTCCAGAATTCCCGTTTCAGGCCGCTCTGTATAGCGGGCAATAAGTTCTTCATAGAGCTGAATCTCTTCGTCCATACGGTGCAGATCGCCAAGAAGAATGCCGTTATGCACCATGCACTTTGCCACCTGTTCGGCAATCTCTCCTTCAGGCCGCTCTTTGAAAGGTGCCAGAAGTTCTTCATAGAGCTGAAGAGCCTCATGCTTGCGATGCAACTCGTCAAGCAGAAGCGCTTTACCGAAAAGAGCCATGACGACCCGCTTGACAATCTGCTCTTCAGAACACTCTTTGTAGGTGGCTATCAGCTCTTCATAAGCCTCTATGGCCCCTTCAGAGCGATTCAAGTCAATAAGTTTACATCCTTTGCTGAACATAGCCATGACAACAGGCAGCACATGAAGCCCTTCAAAACGACCCTTGTACGTGGTAATTAATTCATCATAAGTCTTGACAGCCTCTTCAGGACGGTTCAAGTTGCCAAGTGCCACCCCCTTGCCAAACATAGCTCCCGCAACCTGTACGGCGATCTGATCTTCTGAACTACTTTTGTGAACCATGATGATGGCTTCAAACACATGAAATGCTTCAGCATAGTTACCGGCTTCAAGCAGTCCAAAAGCATGGTTAAAACCCTCTTCAAGAACTTTGTTTTCCACGTCATCTTCACGAGCCTCTCCGTTCCTCAAAACAGTCATTCTCTCGGCAACCCGAATATTTTTTACCGCTTCAGGCCGGGCAGGACAACTCCTGGCCACGACCACTGCTGCGGCAAAATGATCGCGATATTGCTGAAAATGTTTCCGATCCGGAAGACTCATCACCGCCTCTTCAAAGGCAGCATACACAGCAGGAGAGTGCTCAGATACAAGTACTTCTCCCTCTTCACCCGGCAACAGTTTAGCAGAGAGCGGATCGTAAAGATGGATCATAAAGGTCACAATAGCCCTGACCCGGTCGGCCAGCCTGCCATATCTTCTCAGCAGGTAATAGATACTGTAACTTCCTTCTGACAAGCCATATAACTTATTTCTTTTAGCCTGTTTCTCGATAACGACAATGCCACGGTTCAGCAGCCTGTTCAGATAGGCGCTGGTCTTGTTGACATCAAGCCTTGCCACCAGAGCAATCTCCCGAACCGACGAAATGCTCCAGAGTTCGGCAAGCGCCAGATAGACCTTTCTCTCAATCGGCGCCATCGTGTCAAGATGACTTTTAAAATATTCAGTATGCTCATCAACCGCCTCGACAAGGGCATCAAGGAGCTGCCTGAATGGCCGTTTTGCTCCGCATCTGGCAAAAAGAGCCAACATGCGGGGATTGCCTCCAGTCAGTATCCTTACCGGCCTGATCTGTTCCCCTGGAAGTTTTTCGCCGGCATTGAGCTCCCACAAAGCATTGCACTCCTCATCATCAAGAGGCTGGAGTTCATGGATCCTGAACATCTCAAACATCGCAGTGGTGGGATGATCAATCCCTTCGAACAGGTTTGTCGCCGTGGCAAGAAGCAGTAATCGCGGCTCATTCATGAGGGTTTGGCGAATATTCTCCCCCTCCTCAGCACTTGCCAGATCACCAAAAAGCATATTGAGATTCTCGACAATGAGCAGAATCACTTTTCCCTCGCTGTCGGCAAAATCAAGCAGAAGCTGCAATGCCCGCCCGGAAAGCAGTTGATCATCAATTTCAGAGCGGAGTTCAAGATATGCCTTTTTCCATTGCTCATCACCAGTCTGCCTGCCAAGACAAAAAAGCGATTCAAGCCAGAATTCAGCGGCTGAACTGACCTGATAACTCTCTTCGGAAAAGATAAGAGGATAGAAACGATTGCGCAGTTCGTCATGCTGCCTGATCTCTGCTGCAAGACGATGCACTAACAGTGTTTTGCCGCTGCCTCGTGCACCAGTAAGAAGCTGATGCTGGCTTGAGCCAGGTACATGGTCGCTGATGATTCTTTTGAGAAGCTCAACATCAGCCTGACGCACCACAAAATTTTCTATAAGCTGCTCCTCCTCAAGAAAAGCCGGGTTATGTTTAACAAACCGTGTGGTCATACTTTACCCCTTTCCCATAACGGCATAAAAAAATCTTTTTTGCTCAGTCGCAATCTGCTATCCTCCGATTTCAATTTCGCGCTTCAGTGCCTCACGTTCAATTTCAAGACGGCGGATTTCGCGGTTTATCCGGTCAAGCTCTTCGGGACTGCTGTCTATTTCCAGCCTGAGGCGAGAAGAGGCTTCGTCAATCAGATCGATGGCCTTATCGGGCAGAAAACGATCTGCAATATAGCGGTTGGAAAGCTCTGCTGCCGCGACGATAGCCGCATCCTTGATACGAACGCCATGATGAATCTCATATTTCTCCTTGAGACCGCGCAAAATGGAGACCGTATCCTCAACACTCGGCTGATCGACCAGTACCGTCTGGAACCGGCGCTCAAGGGCCGCATCTTTTTCAATATGCTTGCGATACTCATCAAGCGTCGTGGCACCAATACAGCGAAGTTCACCGCGCGCAAGCGCAGGCTTGAGAATATTGGCGGCATCCATTGAGCCTTCGGCAGAACCGGCTCCCACCAGCAGATGAAGTTCATCAATAAACAGAATAATCTCGCCATCAGACGACTGCACCTCGCGCACGACAGCTTTCAAACGCTCCTCAAACTCCCCGCGAAACTTCGCACCCGCAACAAGCTGCGCAATATCAAGCGCCGCAATCTGTTTGCTCTTGAGGTTTTCAGGCACGTCACCAGCCACAATGCGTTGCGCAATACCTTCCACCAGCGCCGTCTTGCCGACTCCCGGCTCACCGATAAGGACAGGATTGTTCTTGGTTCGGCGACTAAGGATCTGCAGCACCCTGCGAATCTCCTCGTCACGCCCGATAACCGGATCGAGCTTGCCCTTGCGCGCCTGGTCATTGAGATTGCGCGAATATTTTTTCAGTGAATTGTAGGTTTCCTCAGCGCTCTGGCTGGTCACCCGCTGCGTCCCCCTGATGGTGGCAAGCACCTTGAGAATGGCGTTGCGACTGAATCCGGCATCCTGCAGCATGCGCGACACCGTAACACCGGCTTCGCTCAGAGCAATCAGAAGATGCTCAGAACTGATATAGTCATCCTTCAGATTTTCGGCCTCTTTCAAAGCCACATCAAACACCTTTGCAAGATTTTGCGAAAGATACTGGCCCGTAGCCGATGCTCCGGTCACCTTGGGAATCCTCTCAATTTCCCGGTTAAGCGCCGCTTGCAACGTTTCGGCAGGAGCCTCAAGCTTCTGCGCTATCTGCATGGCAATACTGCTTTTATCGTCAAACATGGCAAAAAGCAGATGTTCGGGTTCAATCTGCTGATGCTGTCGGCTGCCAGCAAGCGTTGACGCCGCCTGTAAAGCCTCCTGGGCTTTCAGAGTGAATCTGTTAGGATCAAATTGCATAATTCTGAGTCTTTATTATACAATGTTCAGGTTCAGGAATGAGAAGTATCTCCCGTAGACGATGGCATGTTTTTTACAACAGCATTGATCACCAGCCGAAGAATCTGGGCGCCGGTAGAAAAAATCTCAACGCTTTTCTCCTGAATGTGACGCTGGGTATCAAGCTGCTCCTTGAAAAGTTCCACGGAGGCCGGATCATAATTTCCCTGACTGACATAGTCATCAATCACCTCTTCAGCTTGATCAAAAGGCATGTTAAAAACCTTGATTCCCAGTTTCGCCCTTTCGATAGAGTCAAGAGCTCTTAGACCTGTATTCTGCTGCTCCATAACGGTTCTGTGTTTCGTCTGATAATGGACTGCTATTACTTTGATTGTAATAAGCAATGTAACAATTTTTTGCAACAAGAAAGGGCCATGCTTGATACCCTGCACACTCCTTTATCGTCGTCCCGCTCCTTTTCCAGGTATGGTTTCAGAAAGCAGGAGAAAAAGAGCTGCCGCAAGAAGGGTACGGGTAAGCGATGCGTCATGCTCAGCAGGCTCCATCATCCAGCGAGAAGCGGCCTCCATGCGGTTAATCCTTTCAGAAACCTCAGCAAAAACAGTGTGTTCCGCCCTGCTGCGGTAGTATAAGCCACCCGCATCACGAGCCAGCTCCTGCAACGTTTCAGGCTTGAAACTGCTCATCACCACCTGGCCATGTTCATCCCGTTTAAGGACGCCCCCGCCCAGCGGAATCGCAACCGGCTGACGCATGCCAACTCCTATCACAAAAAGATGAACGCCCGCCTTTTTCAATTGCTGCGCTGCGGCCTGGATATCACCGGCATGATCCTCACCATCACTCAACAGCACCAGAATCTTTTCACCTTTGAGTCCCGGCGCCAGGCGATTTTCCGATCCAGGCTCGAGAAGAGAAGCGGCAAGCTGAAGGGCCTGGCGAAAAGAGGTGCCCTGATCCTCAATAAGATCAGGCGAAGCCATGCCAAGCAGCGCATCGAACGCCTCCTTGTCGGTCGTCAGAGGGCACTGCACCAGCGGCGCGCCGGCAAAAAGAAGAATAGCCCTCCGGCCGCCTCGCACGGCATGGCTGATGCTGCTTATCTCCTGTTTCGCCTGCCCGAGACGGTCAGGAAGCACATCGCGCGCCATCATGCTGCGGGAAATATCAAGCATAAACACCAGATCAGCACCTTTGCGCGGCACCGGCCGGCCCCCGCTGCAAAATCGGGGACCGGTCAAGGCAACAAGCAGCAAGGCAATAGCTGAAAAAAGCAGCCCTTTTTTCAGCAACACCATTCCCAATCGCAAACGGGGCATGATCGCCTCAGCCGTATCGGACCCCACAAGGGCTTCGCGAACATGGAACGCCCGCATGACACCATAGCCAAGAAACACGGCAAGCGGTATCAGCAAAAGCAGATAAACAATATTTTCAGGCCAGGTAAAACACATAGGCACACTCCCGTCCACTCAACATTTCGAGACTACGGCACCCTCAACAATCGAGTATTTGACAACATAACTTCAAGCAAGAGCAGTACCACCGCCCCCAGCAAAAAAAAGAAAAACAATCCAGAACGGTGCTCCATCACCGGCCCCGCATGACGGCTCTTTTCCTGCCGATCAATAGTGCTTATCGTTTTATCAAATCCTGCCGGATCATCCACCCTGAAATAGCCGCCGCCCGTTGTCCGGGCAATCCCCTGAAGCGACTCCTCATCCCGCAGTGGATCGCCGCCACGTTCCCCTGCAACATCCTGCCGACCTTCAACAGTTTTAAACCCTGCGTTAATAGCATAAATCCTTATTCCGTTGCGTGCAGCAAGCCCGGCAGCCGTTGCCGGGCCAACCTCTCCGGCATTATTTTCACCATCCGTCACCAGAATAATAACCTTGTTCGACGACTCCGATACCTTGAGCCGGTTCACCGCAATAAGAATTGCCGTGCCGATAGCCGTACCATCATCCTGTATCACCTTTGGAGAGAGGTGGTCAAGCAACATGGCAAGCACCTCATGATCGAGCGTCAGCGGACACTGCGTGTACCCCTTTCCCCGAAAAACCACCAGACCCATCCGGTCATTCGATCGACGCAGCACAAAATTGCGGGCAACCTCCCTTGCGGCATCAAGACGGCTTTTACCGGCAAAATCCTTCTGCAACATCGACTCCGAAATATCAAGCGCCAGCATCACATCAATACCCCGCGCCTCAGCTTCACTCTGGCGGATAAGAAGACGGGGTCCCGTCAATGCCAGAACACAAAACACCACCGCACTCCCCCGCAGCCACTGAGGCACAACAGTCAACCACCGGCGCGCCTCAAATCCCGAAGCCTTGAGTCGCTCAAGGCCCGGAAAAAGTATCGCAGGACTCTTATCCTGAAGCCGCTCCTTCAACCAGGCCGCAACAGCCAACAACGGCAACAGCAACAGCCACCAGGGTTCCGCCAGTTCAAGACGAGGGATATGTGATAACCATTCAGGCATAGGCAGATTTTTTCACGAGAGACTATTGAGCTACAACAACTGTCTCTATGTCGAAAAATGGCGACTTTTTCGACATATCACAACAACATGTCGATCGTATCGACATACTTATCCCTTAAGCACCTCAAAAAGTGGGAAGTTTCATAAAGACCCGTTCACTACCAACCACTTCGCTGGTCACAGATCAGATATCTCTCTATTTGCCGGATGCCCATCCTTTACATCGTCAGTGGGATGAGTAGTATCAAGCTTCACCATCCCAAAACCCTGCGAATTCTTTTCCCCAAACCCGCACTCATACCCAACCTCAATCAGTTCACGAGGAGCTTGAAGCCTGAACGGTGCAAGCGTACCCTTGATTTTTGTTTCATCACTTCTCCCCTCCTTCAGGGTGATCAACTTCTGAATTTTACCATTCATCCGCTCGACATAAGCATGATCAATCGAAAAGCTGAATTGCTCACTTGTGCAGGCAAACTCACGCCCATGCAGCACCTGATATTTCCGCAAAAGATTTTCAAGCAAAACCCGTTCAAACTCCGAATCACCCGGAAAAAGATACTGAGGATACTGCTCAAGCTCACGCTTTGTAGTACAGACCAAAGGTGAAAGCATGATAAACGGCATGTTGTCACTCAAGTCAGGTGAATCAAGCTTGCGAACCGTCTCAACCTTGAACCGTTGATTCCCGACCAAGACCAACGGCTCCTGCAACAAGCCAATCACCAGATGCTCAATAAACTCATTCTTTGGAGAAGAGACCGTAACATGCAGTAATGCCTCGGCAGTGCTCATTGTCCCGTTCTCGTGCATCACCCACTTATGGTGGTTTCCGGGATAAAGCGGTGAAAAAGTGAACAGCTTGAAAGCCCTGTTCTGCAACCTGTATCCTTGCTCATGCAACCGCTCGGCGTAGTCGCTTGAGCTTTTATCAACGATGTTGTAGATGAGGGAGGAGATGAGGTGGCTGTTGTTTATTGGCAGCGTCACTGTCCGTTTGCGGTGGGATAGTTCGAGGGTGATGCGCATATTTTGGAGTGCAATTATAAGATTTTGTACACTGTGAAATTGGCGCTTCCTGAAGAGGTATTGTCCATCTGCGTCCAACAATTCACTTACTCCTGTTTCAATAAAAAATTGCGTAATACGGTTTCAAAGCGGTTCCAAAACAGTCATCAAGATTCATTAACAGATCGTATTCCAACAGCACATTCAATGAGGTTGACGATCCTTCAAGGTAGGCAAGCCGTTATCAGTTGCAAGATCGTGAAGAGCACAACGTGCTGCACTTTTTTCATTTGCTACGAACCATTTGAAAGACTCACCTTTAGGATTGGGTGGCCCGGGTTGACCACTTTCGGTGGTTCGAGGGTAATGGATGGGCAAATGGTCATCGAAACCTGTACAAGCACGTAAAAACGCCTTTATAAACGGAATTTGCTCAAAACTCCCTTGATGATTTTGGCCGTAAGCGCGGTGAACAGCATCCCTGAAAACGGCAACCGCATCTTCCGAGATATTATCAAGCTTACTTATAGAATCCCATGAACAATACCTTTCTCGCAAGGCATCCTCGGTCATTAGTTCGCAGTCAGTAACCGACAACCGCACGCTTCCGAAACCGAGCGGTTTGCCTCCGCCAAAACGATGAAAATGATTTTTCGGGAGTTGCAGAAAGTATAATAATGCCCCTAACTCCACTTTAGAAAGATTTGTCACATGGATATCAAAAACAAAGCGACAGCCTGGCTTTACCCAACCAAGCATCGAACGGTTTTGCTCATCCCGCAATTTTTCACTATCAGGACGCCGATATTCCTGCCAAGGCCCTTGCTTCTCTTGTGTTCGATCTGTCATTGGATTTTCCCAATGACTTTCTGATATGCTGTTATGATGATGGTGCGGGTAAACTTTGCGACCACGAAGCCCCTTTTCAAGAGAGTATCCTGCCTCAACTTTAGATAACCCGTTTCCTTGCGCCTCACCATTTTTCGATTTATTAGCCACATAAAAACAACCCTGCTGCGGCTTGGGAGCTGCAAGAATAGCCAATGGCAATCCATCCCCTGCAAATACTTTGATGGCATCCTCCACAGATGACTCGCATCTCACCCGTCCGACACGCAACAAACCCCGAACTGCTGTTTGAGAGTTTGATTCCCCTTGTTCAACTTCAGAATCAGCCTGCACCCAACCAAAAACACGATCTGCTGGTGACAGTTCAGATATCTTTGACGCCGGTCTAAGCGAAGAATGCAACAACTCCCAAGGAGAAGAAGAATAAAGCTCTCTGGCAATCATGACTGGAAAAAGAGCTTCCACGTCTTGTTTGTCTCTTGATAATCTCACATAGCAGATTGTCCCTTCCTGCAATTCTTTGTCGGCTTTTGAATAAACATGCCTTGACCATGCCGTACGCCCTGGGTCATGATCGAAGTATTGGTAATATGCCTCCTTGTTATCATCTCTTTTTTTTAACTCATCCTGATGAATATCTTGGTAGTTTTCGATAAGCTCACGCCACATCTGCCGATGCACTTCTTTAAGTGGGAATGACGTCTGTTTCTGTAAACCGGATTCAGTTGGAGAAAAGAAAAATACCCGTTCATCATGCTTGCTATTAATGTTAGGATTAGTGATACAAACCCAACCACGGATTTGTCGTATCCCTTCTGCTAAGTTATTTCGATATATTTGATGTGCTTTTCCTATTTTTTCGACCTTAACAATTTTCCAATATTTGAATTTATTACGGCTATGTGTAGTCAACTCCACTTGGCAATCTACCTCGTCTCCATGCTGAGGAAGTGAGCCGTCAGGATATTTTACTGTATATTCTGTGAACGTGACCTTATCACGTCCACTGTACCTTGGAAGCCATGCAGCATACTGAGACCCCCTTGGAACACCATTCTGCCCAATCTCTGAGGTGCCGGTTAACAAATGAATTAGTCCATTCTCAATCCGAGCCGGAATTAATTTAAGTCCATCCTTAACATCCATTCGATAAGCAAGTCTCTTACCATGCTCTTTTTTGGGAAAGCGACCTAACCGCGAGTTTGTCACAGCTTCAAATGCACTACGAAGCAGCCCCCGAATACTTGATGAAGGAATCAATGGTTTTTCGTCATCGCCTCGCAGCAATTCAAATGTCTTGTGCCCGTTATCTTCACTGCAATTACTTGGATCGGGAACGAGAAGCGGTGTAATTGCTTCCATTCCAACACGGATACGACCTGTAATTCTATCCGGGTAAAATTTATCTTGGCTAACAGGGACATGATCGCCAAGATCAGGGTCATCTGTTTGTCTTGGGGGAGCAGGAATAAAATTGTATGGGTTATGAAAATCCGGTACCATATCTATTGTACTACCATGAGTTCGGCTATGCATTTCTTTGCGACCTTCATTATGTCGAGGATCATTTTTTCTGATAGTTACACCAGCATGAGGAGGAACAAATACACCTCCAGCTTCACGAATCTTTTTTGGCAGACCACCTTCTCGTTCAAATTCCACTTCTACTCCGTTCAACTGTGGTAACCGCTCCAAAATGGATTGGGAAAGCTCCCCTTGCGCTGGATTGAAAAGCTTTCCTTCTATTTCAACCAAGGATTTTCCTTTCTTGCTGAGCACCAATTTTCCTCGTTCAAGTGCCATCTGTCAATTCTCCTTGAAAATAGTTACAAGGCGGCTTGCAGCCACACGGACTGCACCAGTTTCATCATCTTGCTCAAAATAATGCCGCATCGTTACCCGAAGCGGCCAACGGCCTTCTGCAAAATCATTATCCGTACATTCTAACGGTACAGCCTGCTTGAGACCTCTGGCAGTGCCAACGCAGGTAAAACCCCCTTTTGAAGTCTCCAGAACCCGATCCCCCAGCAAAATTCGGGTTTCATTATCAGGACGGCAGGGATCGTTGTTGTCCTGTTCTTTTTTATCAATCAGGCATCTGCCAGAAAATCCAGTCTCAGTTTGCCAGATAAGGATTTCCCGTTCCGAACCGAACAGTCGGATTTCAAGAAGATTGGATTCTGACACTTGCGGGCAAAGGGTTGGAAAGGGCTTTGAAGAGAGAAGCCAATCCTTGGTTACGATATCGAATCGCCCCCAGGTCACGCCATCGTGGCAATGTGCCAACAACCAAGGAAAAGTGCCTTCTTGACAAGATTCTCCCTCCTTCCTTACCCAATTCAGAACAGCTTTGCAAGCATCATTATCGAGCCGTTCGATTGTGCATCCTTTAGGCTCTTTCATGAGATCACCTCCCCGGCTTTTAACTGTGCTGCATCACGAAATTTTGTGATAAAAGCATTGAAGTCATACATAACCTCTTTTTTTACCTGCAAATCAGGGCTGATATCGTATTGTTTTCCATTCTCCAGCAACAATTTAGCCGTCCCCTTGAAAACGCCCCGGCCTACCGAAGCCGATCCACCAACGGGAATCTCTCCAGAAAGAAGGTCTTTGAGTAATAGGAGAATCAGGCCGGTTTCAGCTTCGGTCGGTTGGCGCAGTTCAAGTCGCACGTTGATTTTACCTCCAGCTTGAACCTCCTCATCGAAAAGTGCTCCCGATACAACGCCTCCTGTAAAACGGTCAATGGCTATACGTGTCTGTCGGCGAGGTTTGCTATCACCGATGATGTTTTCCGAAACACGCAGTTTGGATGCACTTGGTCGAGGTGAGCTTGAATTCTGCTTGTTTTCGATATGCGGGCCGAAAAGCCGGTTGATCCATTCATCACCGTCTTTCTGAGAACTACGGACACAACGTGCAATTCTCAGTGCTTGGGCCCTCAGTGCGCCAGCCAAACTCGTTCCAGGCAGGACGGGCTTTCCTGCACTGTGCAGATGGACAGCATCCGGTGCCGTAGGATCGCATCCTGGGCTTCTAACCAGCAAATCTCCGTCAAGTTGTAAATCAACATCAATAACCAATCGAGACCTCTTGTCGTCAGGAGTCTTTTCCAAACGCAATGCCGGACATGCTGATTCAATGGCTTCACGGGCTGAATTGAACGGAGTCTCATGGGCTAAGGGATTTACATGATCCGATGTCAGCCAGTTTATCCAGCCATCACTGGTGTTCAACTCAAACCTCCTGGTTTTCCAGTTTCGGGCACCAACAGCTCCAAGCCCTCGGGAACGCCTCATGCCGAGTGAAATCTCCCCGCTGGTCAGTCCGTCGAGAGCTTTAACCAGAAGGGTAACAAGTTTAGGCTCCTCCTCACTCTTTTCAACAACAAGTTCCACTCTGACAGGAAAAATTGTCCCTGTCGGAAGTACCTCAATATCGAACTTCTTGTGAGGATCTGCCGTCCCGGTAGCGGAATTTATGGCAACACCATCACGGATTTCCACTTTCAGACCATCTGGCAACTCACCTGAAGAATCAAAGACGATCAATGGGCTTTGTGCACCATCAGCATCATTTTTCCGGGACATCCCGAATAACGTGGCCACAGCTTTATCCTCATTAGAAAAATATCCGCCCAGCACATCGGCTAAATGACTGCGTAGAGCACCTGCCAGCGAAGTACCGGGAAAAAGTGGTGTTATACCATCCAAAGAATCACGCAAAAGCGTCATGTCAGCCAAGCTCTCGCCTTCGCCACCAAAGTGAGCTGCCGTTTCCAGCCTCATCTCTCCGGTAACGACCCAGCGGGCAACCATGGGCCGTATGCCGCCAGCATTTCTGGAGCTTGCCAGGTTATTGAGCATGATTTTCCTCCTGCAATTTGTTCCGGATGGTGAGGTTGGCCAGTACGGCATCGATCAATCTGACAGAAAGCTCTTCGAATTTTTTTTCTACCCCACTATTTACTGATTCTTTGGAAACCACGTAAAATCGTTGAGCCAGAACGTCTAAATCAAGCCATTTGAGTATCACATCTCTGTTCATCGCCGCCAGTATCCATGAACGCATATCTTTTCCGTCATTGATTTTGCAGCCCTCCAACTGATCCATGGCTGACCGCTTCAATTGATGAGCTTCGTTGTTAGACAGCCACAACTTCATGGTACTGATAGCTTCATGAGTTGCGCTGCGAAACGGTGTTCTCAACCGTCCGATCAGGCTGTTTGTCGGCAGCGGTTTTTTGGCAGACCCGGCTAATTCAGCGGCCTTCTCCTCTATCCTTCTTGCAAGTTGAGCCTGAACTATTCTTGATTCAATTTTGGTGACAATCTCAGAGGGTTGACCGATAACTGCTGTCTTGGATGGTGGTTCAGTAAATATATTCAGAGAGATATTTGAAGGTTTATCAAGAAACAGCAGACGCCCATACCCCTCACCTTTTCGCTCTCCAAAACCCTCATGCTCAATCTCGTGCAGTTCGTTGAGAGTAATTGCTTGATTTGCTTTGAGCACAAACACCGACCCGGCAGAAACAGCCAAAGTTTGTGGTAATTCCAATCGCCATTTTCGGTTAAATCCTCCGACAGCTTCGAAGGTCCATACTTTTCGTATCACTTCCGCCCGATTACTGAACCGGCTCGTGATTATTTCCACCAATGCGGCAGGATCTGGCTGACCCGTCGTTTGATTTCTCGCAATACAGGGAGAAGAAAGAAGTAAGCGAAATTGCTTACCTGGTTCGATATTCCAGTTCAACGGTCGTAAACCATCTGTTCCGCCTCCTCCTGTCTCATGGCTTTGTCTGGCCCCCCATTCAATGGTTGCCATCCCGCCATAGCCCGCCCGCCGGGATCTCCCCACAAGTAATGACCCTCCCAGCAACACCTTGATACGACTCTCGATTTGATCCCATTTTTCTGCTTGCCCAGAGCACAACTGGATCAATCCTTCAAACGTTTGATTGGAATCCAGAGATTCAAAGGTGAAAATAGCACCATGGGTATTGTCATTTTTATTTTTCCATTCTTGCCCTTTCTCACTGATCTCAGTGGCCTCCTCAAGTGCTTTTTCAAGCGTACCATTCTTGCTTTTCCAAGCTCGTCCTTTCTCACGGTCGCGTTGATGGTGAATACGGGAACTGATTTTCGGATGGAACAATGCAGGACGAGCAGCTCCTACGGTGAGAAACTCCTCGCCAATAGAAATTAATTCTTCCTTCGGCCAACCATCAGCAGAAAGGTCTATTATATCTCGTGTATTTTCTGGCCTATCCTTACGCAGCCTGAAGCTGACAGGGGTTGGCAATGCTCGCCGCTTGTCAACAAGTGGATAGGCATTCAAATAACGAACTATTCCGCCAAGGACAAGCTCATGGAATTCATGTTGTCTTAAGCTGTCAACACCCGGATCACCTAATGCTTTTGCTACAGCCCCCCGCATAGCCGTTCCGGGGATGTACGAGAGAGTTGAGGAGCTGTTCGGATCACCTCCGGGAGCTGTGATGATAACAGGAGAATTCAGCCTGAGGGTATAGGGCAGGTAGCAGTATCGATTCATATTTCAACTCCGTTGACCAACTGAATTGTTTTTGCTCTATTTCCATTGAGAGTCAAGCTGATATGCCCCCGGCCACGATTACGACCAAGCCCTGCATACCGGGTAGCCAGAAGTGCCAATGACAAGCAACGGAGTTCTTCATCAGTTGGCTCAGCCAGCCAATAGAGAGGTGACTGCAACTTCAAACCTCGAATTATCACACGAATCGACCGTAAAGTAGTTTCGGCTGGTGCTCCTGTACTTCTCTCTTCTGAAGTCTGTTGACGGATATCAGTAAGTGCCTCCAATACCATTTTTGGGCATATAGGATGGCTTTGCCGAGATACAGCCGCCTCAATCCAATTGCGAGTTTCACTATCCACTACAGCATCTCCGATCCGCAAGATAGAGTTCTCATCGAAATCAGCATCAGATCCGAAGATTCGATCCGCCAATAAATTCAATTCCGGAAAGCAGTATTGCATGGAAAGCCATGTATCGTGAAGCAATCCACGAAGCGTTTTACCTCCCAGAAACGGTAACCCCAATTCGTCGTGCTCTACCTCAATATCCACGACACCAGCAGTGCCTTCGCCTCGGCTGAAAGCTGCATCGGAAAGAAGCTCAATCTGAATAAACTGGCTCTGATTCATTGCTTAACCTCCGATTCCTTTGCTTGCTGATGATCAATATGTTCCAGTACAAGGTGCAAATCAACGATCTCGGCTGCATCCAGTAAAGGTGTTCGAGTCGCGATAAAACCACTGTTTCCAATAGGTTGTGGCAGTTGAAGCTTGTTTTCCACCACACGCCATGCGTCAAGGGCTGACAGAACAACATCCGGCCCTTCACGCACCAATTCGGCAAAATCCTTGACCTTGTTTCGCCGTTCAGACCAGCTTTCGCCTCTTAAGCCGAACACTTTGCCATCCAAAAGGGTTCGGGACAGCCAACGCCAAGTTACCTTGTTATCATCTTGTTCTGAGCCAAGAAGATAAGGTCTGCAAGTTAGTTGATAACCATTTGCCAGATATTGCTTATTCCGAATAGTTGTTACCGACTCTCCCGGTCGCGCAATGCCGATGTGCCAATCCAGTGCACAACCTTGATCATCTTCTTTTTTCAGTTTGTCCTTTGCGGACCGGCACAGTTTTTCAGCCAATTCGTAAGCCCTTGCAAAGGGCGCATGAACGCGAACGATAGCTATACCTGCACTTGCGGATATATTTCCGAGATGTGGGATATTGCTATGTTCAAATACGCTAAGTGCTGTTTCTGCCAAATCCAAAGCGATGCGACCGTCGCAAACGAATGTCAGGTCGTCTCCTCCGAGCAATATAGGTCGTATTGGAAGCATCCATTTACTGCCTGTTTCAGCCTTCAAGTCAAAACACAACCCCTTCGGTATTCCGGTTACCTTTGGCGGGTTCCCATCATCGCTTCTCTCCACCCTCTGAAAAATACGATCTACAACAGCGAACAATGCTTCCTGCCCAAGTCGATCAATGGCCTGAGACCACTCTCTGTATTCTCGCCGCACCGTCTCATCATCAGACTGTGCTGAGAGCCAAGCCGTGATTTTTTTACCAACCCCGTTTCCGTCAACATGAACGACTCCTATCAGACTGGTATCGCCCTTGTCACGGCCGAGATTATCCAGTTCCAGCGGAAAATCATAACACGTCTTATCCTCCAAATATTTTTCCCAATATTCGATGGCTTTGCCCTTTTTTTCTCGACGGCTAACGATATTGTGCGAAATTTTGACGCTCTTTTCATCTCGATCAAATCGTGTGGCTGGCTGGCCTGTTTCCATACAGGTAGCTGTTACTGAAAGACCTGATAGTGGTACTGATGGAAAACGCTGCGTTTTCGCACGAGCAAGTTTGATCTGAAGATTCTGGAGTGCTACAGCCAGATTTCCGTGTTCGAATATCTCGTGCACCAAAACGACTTCAAGCCCCGGTACTTCATCGTAAAGAAGGCGGGTATAGAGGGCAGCAAAGACTTTTGCTTCCTCATTGGTATTAAACTCGACTATGGCGTTCCCACCACCGGCAAACAAGATGCTTCCCGTAGAGCCTGAACAGGACAGTGGTCCGTCAGGCACGGTGCACCAATGCACAAGAAACGAACCCGTCACCACATCCTTCAACCGGTTCGAAGCAAAGACAAACCGCTGCACCCCTAACACGTCAATCCCTGTCAAAACAGGCATAAGAAGTTCCTCCTATGATTCAATCCATTGTTGAAGGGTGCCCACATTCGGCTCCCCCTGGATACCAGCCCACTCCTTGAGATCGTCAAGGCCAAAGACTTGAGGTGTATTCTGTGCATCCCAGATATCGGCTACATCACTTCGAAGTTGATCGACAAAAGACCCTTTTTCATCGCTGCCGTGGAGCAGACAGACAAGGGCGCAACGAGCCAAATCACCACCCAACTGGCGTGCGCGCATGGCAACTTCAAACAACTTTGATTTACAAAGTTTAATCTTGGTATCAGTAGTACATGAGATTACATAAAGCCTATGTCCGCAGACAAGCGCCACATCAATTTCAAATTGCCGACCATCTTTCCGCACACAGTTAACATTGATACAAACCACCGATTCAGCTGCAATATCCTGCACAAGACCACCACACCATCTCTCAAGCCATCCACTTTCCAGAAATTCACACCACTTATCAAAAGTATTTCTTGACCAGCCATTTTCTGGAAGTTGCTTAATAGTCAAACCTGACACAAAATTATCGATCAGTACTGGGCAACTCTTGGCATCAGAAAAAGAACGGTTTTTCCCCTCATCACGAGTGATATTATAAAGCTGATTAGCTATACATGGATTATCAAGAACAGCCTCGACCATCTTTTTCACATCCACATCCGACGGAAGTGCCTGATTGGCAGAAGGAGAGTGTTGCACCATGAAAATAGGTTGTCTCTTGATCCCATGCAGCCCAAGAATCTCGTCTATAGTCAATTCGAGGAGCTGCTTTGATACAAGAATTTCATAGTTATCGTCGAAGCGCAAAACTGCATTTCGCTCATCCAGGTAAGAGGCTTGTTCATCTTTCCCACCAGCATCACGAAAAGCCATTCGGGCATGAGCCGCCATGATCTTGGTTCCGCCAGTGTAATGAAGATGTGAATCTCTGGAAATCGATTTAAAGGCTTGTCTAACTACTGACGGGTCTGTCGCATTCGCAATACACTTTTCACTCAAGCCCTCCTTCCCAACCCTAGCTTTCAGGATTTCAAGAAGATAATTCTTTACTCTTTCGGTCTCAGGGCTGTAGAAAAGACAGATAGATTCGGGCTTCAAAATGAGAGCGGCCAAAAAGTTAGGCAGGGGGTTGGAACCGACGAGAAGAAGAAGTTGTTTGCAATTTCTTTGTTGCACACTCATAACAGCACACTCCTTTCGTTAGTACGTTCTCTAACAGATTCTTTTCAAGCCACATAAAACAGTGCTTTTCGATAATACCTTCGGCAAGAATCGGTTTACAAGAAACCACTAAACCGATAATTGAAAGACCCACTACCCGGAAGATGTAAGGCTCAGTAACTCTCGAAAAACTATAAGGCCAAATAACAAAAACTGAAGAAAATTGAGAATATACTCTCAATCCAAAACAAATTAGTCTGAACGGACGTAACTACAAACGTGGCATTAACATAAGAGTGCATAACAACAAGCATGGTAACTTAGATAGTGTAAGTATCTTCTCAGTTATATACAAGTGATTTTTCAAGAGTGGCTAAAATCATTGATTTTTATAACTGAAGAATTTACCTGCTCTATTGCTTTTGGAATGAAGGGGATAACCAGCTTATCACGTTCCGGTTCCTTTGTATCTGAAGCTTGCAAACGTTTGATATCCTCACAAAAACGCTTTGTGTTCGGGTACTCAAGGAAATTAATGTTTGTTCAGCTCTCTCATTTTGATATGTTCCATAGAATGCCTTTGACAACGGCTTGTTGCAATAACTCAGTCAACAGTAGAAAATACCTTACACGATCAGCTCTTTTTTCATCCGCTCAATATCCTCAACCGTCACATAGTAACCGAGCTGTAAAGAGAGATTGCTCTTTGATATTTGCCGCACCACCTCTTGACGGGATCTCTTTTTTTCAAGTTCTCCATAACGAGGAAGCTTGGGTATCTTAAAAATTGCGCACAAACTTGCAACCTTTCTTGCAAGTACAGCTATAGTTTTGTGCACATCGTAAAAATATATGGTGAGGTAAGTCATTCAATTATTAATAATATTTAAGAAATAATATCTTTCGTAATTACGCTTTTATCAGCTAATAAACGTATTCTCTTCAAGGACAAGGCACTAACTTTTTACTTGATCAATATACCATACATCGTATGCGTGAACTTCTTTTGTGACAGTACTGATATACTGAAACTTTCTGCCCGTTATGAGTGTCGCTATTGAAGCAGCAATGCTGTTAGGCTTTTGTCCGCCAGTAACATCTACAAGAATCTCCTGCTCCGGAAATCCGTCTTTTTTGGCCATGTCGTAAAATGATTCAACTTGGTTAAACACCGCTTCAACATCTTCAAATTCTATTCCATGCACATCAACCTCCCTGATCTTCAAGTCCGGATAAAGAGCATTAACAATTGTTTCAAAAAGTGCCATTGTTTCGGATGAGCCCGGATTGCCTTTCGATGTAAAAACGTAAAGCGCTTCAAGCTGTCCCTGATGATACTCAATTGCTTTGAGAGGCATTTCCCAGTTCTTGCCAGTCAACACTGACAGAATCGCTGATGTATCAGGCAAGACAGCTAAAGAATTTTGAATTTCAAGAATTTTCTCTTCTACAATCTCATTTGTTGGGCCCAAAGTACTGAGAAATACGCCAAGTGCCCGTACCTTTTTTGGCGATGTTTTCTGCACCTGGACTTTATTATCATCACCGCCTAAACGGCTCAGTTGCCAAGCAAAAATTACAAAGATTGCTAAAGATACAATCAGCTTGTAAGAACAGGGCAACCAGCTAAACCATAACCAATGGTCATCTATAAAATCAGCTATACCAACTGGTAACCAAGCAATGGCCAGCAAAAGCAATGCAGCATAAATCACTGCCTGGACGCTAATATTGTTTCTACCAAAAACGCTTTCAGCGAGTCGTTTTATGCGTTGAGAACCCATAACCTTCTTGATGTCCATAATCACCTACTTTATAACTAATTATTACAGAACGAGAGCTGGTTATAACGTATTTTATGAAATAATAAACGGGCTCTGAATCTCAAAATCTCGATTGCCATCAACATCGACCCGCTCAACACAGTTCCTGCACAGTACGTAATAGCGAACCGAATCAAGGGGGTGCTTCGGATCCAGAAGTTTTTGAAGACGCATACGCAACTGGGCATAATCCTCTTCGGAGATGAAACACTCAAACACGCTGAACTGCACCGCTGAACCATACCCTTCAAGGAGTTTATGGATTTTTGTCCTGCGCCGGTCGTTTTCGATATCGTAGGTCACGAGAATGAATTGCATGATATTTTTGTTCAAAGCAGTTCGCTATCATCGTCGCTCAATAAGTCGCCTTACATTAAATACTTTTATATCACTCACAGCAAGATTATATTCATTGCATAGTTGTTTGTTCAGACAATTGCTTCCGACAGATTAAAGATGAAGTTATGCCTAAAATCACTGGCATTTCAGATCAATACCAGTTCCATTTTTTCAGTAATGAAATAAGCGGCGGACAACACGAACCTGTTCATGTGCATATCCGAAAAGATAGTAATAAAGCGAAATTTTGGCTTGATGGCAGCATTGCTTATAATAAAGGGTTCGGCTCAAGAGAGTTACAACTCCTTCAAAAAATGGTTGTAACTCATAAGTCAAGAATTGAGGAGGTATGGAATGAACATTTCGGCGAACAGTAATCCTCAGGCATTGCATCTCACATTTGGTCAACATCGATTTGATGTGGAACTCAAGGATGGGCGCATTCTCTCCATCCCCTATACCTGGTTCCCCCGATTGATTGGAGCATCGGCTGAGTTGCTGAACCATTACGAACTGTCCGGTGACGGGGAAGGGATTCATTGGCCTGATCTTGATGAGGACATTTCGGTAAAAGGACTTCTGGCAGGTCATGGAGACCAGACCAACTTTGCAAAAAAATATTGGGAGAAACATCCGGAGCACTCACCTTTCAACACAACCGAAAGCGCTGCATAAGCATTGAGGGATAGCGCCATATCAGCCCTGCTCCAACTTCTGTTTTGCTGGACAAATATTGTACAACTCCTGATCTTCGTTGATGCTGATACCATCGTGAACCATCGCTTTTTCAAAAACGAGCTTTGCTGTAGAAAAAAAATCATTTGCTTCAGCTTTAAGATATCGTGCAGCCATGCGGCAATAATCTGGATCAGTTTCTACACCAATGCTGTTGCGACCAGTTTTAAGTGCGGCAATCATGGAAGTCCCTGAACCACAGAACGGATCAAGTACAGTATCGCCTTCGAACGAGAACATTCTGACAATCCGCAAGGCAAGTTCAAGAGGAAAAGGTGCGGGATGCTGTTTAGTTGAGGCACCGGGAATCGTCCAGATCTGCTGAAACCATCGGTTAAAATCATCTTTACTGATCCTGCTGGCATCTCGCTGTTGTTCACTTGGTTTGCGATAACCTCCAGGTTTTCGCTGCATAAGAATAAATTCCATATCATTTTTGATAATGGCATTTGGTTCGTACGGCTTGCCAAGAAACTTGGAGCCATTGGTAACCTCATAAGAGGCATTGGCTATCTTATGCCAGATAATCGGATTCAGGTTATCAAAGCCAATTCGACGGCAGGAAACACAAATATCTGCATGAAGGGGAAAAACAAGATGCCGCCCAAAATCGCGCCGGGCAACGCAAACATCTCCGACCACACACACAAGGCGCCCGCCCGGCACAAGAACCCTGTAGAGATGATGCCACACTTTTTCAAGTTCAAAAAGAAATGCCTCATAGTCGTCAATATGGCCAAGCTGATCAGGAGATTCATTGTACCGCTTCAGATTCCAGTAAGGAGGTGAGGTTATGACAAGGTGAACCGAATCGTCCTCAAGGAATGAAAGTTCACGGGCATCACCGTTAATGAGCCGGTGCAACGTATTATTGTGACTGCTGTTCATACAAATGTGCCAATATGACCCGTAAGAATTTTAGCAAACCGTTCAAGAGAAAGATCAACTGCCGGTACATGAAAACTACCGTCAATCCCCTCTTTGTCGGAAGAAGTTATAAAAGCCGCAGCAGTATAATGCCGTTCAAGCACAAGTTTGCGACAAAAAAGTTCATAGCGACGCTGGTACGATGCCCCTTCAAACTCCTGAAACACCTTAAAATGAGGCTCTTTAACCTTTACCGAGCGACTGGATGCCTCACACTCTTCCAACATAAAGAAGTAGCCGAGAAAGGGCTGAGGGCTATCAAGATAAGCATGTTCACGATAAGCAGTCCACAAATCGAGAGCACTGCCCATAGCCTCTTCAGTCCGGTTATTAAAATTATTTCCAAAAGAAGGCCCTACTTGAGATTTTGCTTCAATAGCCGCTATAAGCGTTTGATCCCTTACCACCAGAAGATCCCACTCTTTTGTTGGCCTGAAATATCCCGGAAGTTCAACAGATTTTTTTCTAAAGACATACTGTTCCGAAATACCTGCATTGATAATGAGTGCTGTGAACAAGTCAATAAATCCATCCATTTGAGCGCCTCCAGTAACCGCACTACGAAGGCCTTGATCTGTTTTGCCAATCTCTTGCTGCTTTTTTATCTGGGCTCTCCTTGTTTGCCAATAATGAGCCACCGCTCTGCGACTCCGCTCTGATAAATCCGGTACAATAGAACCCTTCATCGTCATTTAGTTTGTATTTGCTCGTGCAAGAAAAAAAGAAAAATACGTAATTTACCAGCTAATTGCGCATCCGTTGATTGCCGTCTGTGCTCTTATCAAAGTTCCGTAACCATTTCTTCAACCTCAATAACCCGGAGCAACACATGGGGTGGCTTTACAACCAGATGGCTTTGCCTGATACACTTTTTCAGGCATGGAACAAAGTGGTTTCCAACGACGGCATGGCCGGGTACGACAAGCAGTCGATTACCGACTATTCGTGGCGCATTGAAGAGCATCTTGCCGCTCTTGGCAGACAGCTTTTGACCGGCACCTACGAGCCGCAGCCGCTCCTGAAACTGGTTATGCTCAAACCTACCGGAAAACTCCGCACCCTTTTGATTCCAACAGTGATGGACCGGGTTGCCCAGACCGCAGCCGCAATTGTGCTGACTCCACTTGTTGAATCGGAACTTGGCGCCAATACTTTTGCCTACCGTCAGGGCTTATCTCGCATAACTGCTGCCCGTGAAATTGAACGACTGCGAAACCTTGGCTACCACTGGGTCGTTGATGCCGACATCAGCAGCTTTTTCGATACGGTTGATCACCCGTTACTCTTTCAGCGGTTTCGTGAACTTTGTGACGATGAGGAGCTGCTCAAGCTGATAAGCCGATGGCTGACCGCAGAAATTGTTGACGGCCAGAACCCAAAAGTTAAGAACACCATCGGCCTGCCGCAAGGGTGTCCGATTTCACCGATGCTGGCAAACCTCTATCTCGACAAGTTCGATGAGCGTATTGAAAAAGAGGGGTTCAAACTGGTTCGGTTCGCCGACGATTTTCTCATCCTCTGCAAAACAAAACCAAAAGCTGAAGCCGCACTTGAACTTTCCGAAAGTGCGCTTGCAGAACTGAAGCTGCACCTCAACAACGAAAAAACCAGGATCACCACTTTCTCCGAAGGGTTCAAATATCTTGGCTACCTCTTTATCCGCTCACTGGTGCTGCCCACCAAAATGCACCCGGAAGAGTGGTACGACAAACTCGGCAAACTGAAACTCCGCAAAGCGCCGAAACAGAGCTCTGAAGCCGATACTGATGCATACGAGCTGCAAAACGGCGACGGCGACTCCGGCACCATAACCGTCACCAAAGAGACACTGCTTCAGACGGAGTTTGGTGAAAAGCTGCTGCAGAGCCTTGAAAAACAGCAGGTTGATGTCGACAAGTTCCTTGAAAAAACGGCAAAAGAGGACATTCTGCGGCAAAAAGAGAAGCAGGCTGCCCTCAATAAACTTTACTCTCCTCTGCTCAACACACTTTATCTCCAAGAGCAGGGGAGCATTCTGCGCAAAGAGGGTGAACGGTTCAGCGTCGAAAAAGAGGAGCGCCAGATTAACGACATCATCGTCCGCAGGGTAGATCAGATTCTGGTGCTTGGCAACGTCTCGCTCACCACACCAGCCATGCAGTACTGCATGAAAAACAACATTCCCATTACCTTTATTTCGCAACATGGCAGCTACTTCGGCAGACTTGAAGCAACCACAAACGACAACTCGGCAGTAGAGCGCTTCCAGTACCTCCGATCGCTCGATGAACCCTTTGCCTTCGACATTGCCAGTCGCATCGTGCAGGCAAAAATCAGGAACTCACGCACCATGATCCAGAAACGCCGCGCTATGGCATGGGAAAGCAACGGTGAGTTGAAAGAAAAATTCGACACCACCCTCTCGCTCATGACATCGCTTGCTGAACATACCAAAACCTGCGAAAACATGGATGCGCTCAGAGGCCTTGAAGGCAAAGCTGCTGCGTTGTATTTTGAACTCTTTGGCCTGCTCTTCAAAAAAGAGCTTCCTTTCTACACCGATGCATTTCGCCGGGTACGCCGACCCCCAACCGATCCAGTCAACAGCCTGCTCAGTTTCGGTTATACCCTGCTGCACAACAATGTCTTTTCTCTTGTGCGCATGAAAGGACTGAACCCCTATATCGGCTTCCTGCACGCTGAAGACAAGGGGAACCCTGCGCTGATCAACGACCTCGTCGAAGAGTTCAGAACCATTATCGATTCCATGACGCTCTATACCCTCAACAAAGGTGTTTTACGAAATAAGGATTTTTATTATCGTAAAGACAAAGCAGGATGCTTTCTTACAGACGAAGCACGGAAAAAGTTTCTTGAAGTGTTTGAACAGCGCATGTGGGAAGAGTCACTCGACCCACAAAGCGGCAAAAGCATGAATCTTCGTCGGCACATTGAATCGCAGGTGGTCAAAATAAGTGGAGTACTTGCCGGAACAACAACCCTGTATGAGCCATACCGGACAGAATGGTAAGAACCGGATGATAATTTACGGCAATGCTTCCAATGCTCGAAAATATCGCTTATCGCTTTATATATTATGACGTTATATGGAAAACCATAAATTAGCATCCTTCGGATATTGCATAACTCACAATTATTTGATAACATGCAGGCGCTTGAACAACTAAAAATCAGCTCAATGTCCTTTGACATTACTGAAAAATACCGATCCTCCGGTTTTTGCGCCAGCAGCCCTTTACTGGTGCGGGTTTCCAGAGGTACAGATTATATCTTATTGCACGCATAGCGGATTGCGACGTTATGAAGCTCAACATTTCTGCGAGATGTTTTTGAAAGATTATATCTTATTGCACGCATAGCGGATTGCGACAAAGTGCGACGCTCATTGTATTCACCCTCATTTTCGATTATATCTTATTGCACGCATAGCGGATTGCGACAAAATGTTCCTTCAGTCTCAAAGCTACCACAGCGCCAGGATTATATCTTATTGCACGCATAGCGGATTGCGACCCGGAAAGCAAGTGTCCGTATCCCCATGTATCGCTTGGATTATATCTTATTGCACGCATAGCGGATTGCGACTAACCATTTTGCTTTCTGCTTCCTCAGTAGATCCCCAGATTATATCTTATTGCACGCATAGCGGATTGCGACGTGAATCTATGTTCGAGTAGTATTTCGTTTTGGATTATATCTTATTGCACGCATAGCGGATTGCGACCTTCTCTCTCTACATTGAGGAAGTTTATCACCTCGAATGGATTATATCTTATTGCACGCATAGCGGATTGCGACCTTGTTGACATTGCTGCTCCGAGTTCATTTGCCGTGATTATATCTTATTGCACGCATAGCGGATTGCGACTAAGATAAAGATTGCGATGCTTGTCTCCCTTTGTGATTATATCTTATTGCACGCATAGCGGATTGCGACTATGGTTCGTTTGTACAGTTTAATTACGCTATCCTACTGATTATATCTTATTGCACGCATAGCGGATTGCGACCTTCAAATGCTCAACCTTCAACTTCATTCCCTCCTCAAGATTATATCTTATTGCACGCATAGCGGATTGCGACTCCGGTAGAGCTTTTTCATTTCACGCTCCCGATGATGAAGATTATATCTTATTGCACGCATAGCGGATTGCGACAGACTTACCAGTCTTAGGTGGAGCCATTATAACGTGGGATTATATCTTATTGCACGCATAGCGGATTGCGACTATTCTTCAACTCTGATAACGTCAACGGAAAAATATGGATTATATCTTATTGCACGCATAGCGGATTGCGACTGTATGAATATACCTTTCCAGCGAATTCTTTTCCATTTGGATTATATCTTATTGCACGCATAGCGGATTGCGACTTGCCTGTTGCGTGATTCCCTGTGAGTCGTTGCTTGAGATTATATCTTATTGCACGCATAGCGGATTGCGACTTTTTCGGCTGCTTCTTTCTCACTGTACAACTGTTGTGATTATATCTTATTGCACGCATAGCGGATTGCGACTTTACTTCAACACAAGTAAACCCATCTCCGAAATCGAGAGATTATATCTTATTGCACGCATAGCGGATTGCGACTCAGTCAACGGCCCTAAGCTGGAAGAAGTGGCCCAGATTATATCTTATTGCACGCATAGCGGATTGCGACCCAAAGAAGCATCTCGAGAAGTTTTGGAGATGTTAGGATTATATCTTATTGCACGCATAGCGGATTGCGACTTCATCACTCAATCCTGTACCCACATCAACTTGCACCAGATTATATCTTATTGCACGCATAGCGGATTGCGACACTCACCACTTGCTAACTTACTGAGACATTCTCCCTCGATTATATCTTATTGCACGCATAGCGGATTGCGACCATCTTTAAGTAGTGTACTAATACTACCTACTACTCTATGATTATATCTTATTGCACGCATAGCGGATTGCGACTGCATCAAGCCCGTCAACACCCCGATCCTCAAATAGGATTATATCTTATTGCACGCATAGCGGATTGCGACTTTTTCATAAAAACCTCCACTTACATTTTTGCCGAAAGATTTCGGATTATATCTTATTGCACGCATAGCGGATTGCGACTCCCTTAAGGTACTTCTCGGCACGAACATCATCAGAGTGATTATATCTTATTGCACGCATAGCGGATTGCGACGTTTTGTGCTCTGGCCATTTGCAACTCGAATCATTATTGACCTTATGATTATATCTTATTGCACGCATAGCGGATTGCGACTTTGGCAGTAGTCTTCGTGGTCAATATCTTCTCCACGGAGGGATTATATCTTATTGCACGCATAGCGGATTGCGACTCGGCAGATTGACGATATGATTGAACGCACGTGCCGCATGATTATATCTTATTGCACGCATAGCGGATTGCGACAACTTGGAACAGCCTCAACTCCGTGATCCCATCCCCAGATTATATCTTATTGCACGCATAGCGGATTGCGACCAAGCTCAATAAAAACCTCGGATATAACCTCTACTGGATTATATCTTATTGCACGCATAGCGGATTGCGACTGAATCAATTTAGCAGTAACTGGTATGTTTCCTTTCTTGGAATGATTATATCTTATTGCACGCATAGCGGATTGCGACCTGCTAAGGATGCGCAGCGAATGTACAATTATTGGGTATCACGATTATATCTTATTGCACGCATAGCGGATTGCGACTGTCGTCGGAATTAAGCAAATAGTCATACCAAGTAAGTAAGGATTATATCTTATTGCACGCATAGCGGATTGCGACTTTTCTCTCTTAACCATTTACGAAGCCCACCGACTCGTGGGGATTATATCTTATTGCACGCATAGCGGATTGCGACTTTGGTATTAACATTTTTTCTGTTCTCCTTTTAAATTGTGATTATATCTTATTGCACGCATAGCGGATTGCGACCTATCCTCAAAACCATAGCAACAGTTGGTTCGCAACTCGGATCTGATTATATCTTATTGCACGCATAGCGGATTGCGACTTCCTTGCCTTTTTAAGATTTGGATATATGCCAGACCTTTTTGGGATTATATCTTATTGCACGCATAGCGGATTGCGACACAAGCCCTGTATCGTCTCCGGTGAGGCACTTCAGGATTATATCTTATTGCACGCATAGCGGATTGCGACTTCCCCGTTAAGGTTCCCGTCACCTACCTGATACCCGCCGGATTATATCTTATTGCACGCATAGCGGATTGCGACTTGAGAGCGTGGTTGATTGTTCGCCCTTAGAGACCGGAAAAACGATTATATCTTATTGCACGCATAGCGGATTGCGACTTTTATACCCAGATATTATAAGGAAGGTCTCAAGATGATTATATCTTATTGCACGCATAGCGGATTGCGACGTCTATCAAGCACTTCTTCAATCTGAGCAAAGACTAGTGTCATGTCAGGACTAAACTGACGGATAAAGCCTCTTCAATTTAATTCGTGCATCTTCTGTTGTAAAGCGCCAGTTGATAACGGCTTCCTTGTTATTGCGTTCTTTCTCCCAAGCACCAACCTGACGACGCACCTCAGTCATTGTATCAATTCGACGGTTCAGGCATTGATTTGATAGCACCCTAAGCTCAATCTCTGCCATATTCAGCCAACTGCCGTGCTTCGGTGTATGAATAAATTCAAATCGGTCCAGCAACGCCCTTGCTTTCTTTGGCTTGAAGGTTTCATAAAGCGACCCGGCTTTATGAGTGTTCAAGTTGTCCATCACCAGCGTGATTTTTTCG
>CAILRB010000022.1 GCA_903836465.1 uncultured Chlorobiaceae bacterium | reverse complement strand
GAGAATATCTGGCTTACTCAGAAGATGATGGGGGTGCTCTATGACGTGGACGTGCGCACTATCAACTATCACCTGAAAAAGATATTTAGTGATAGTGAATTGCAGGAAGATTCAGTTATCCGAAATTTTCGGATAACTGCCACCGAATAACCGGGCCGATGCCGAAAAACAGAATATGGGGCTGATCTCATGGAAGGATGCTCCCGGAGGAAAGATCCAGAAGTTCGACGTTGTGGTTGCAAAGAATTACCTGACTGAACACGAAATGGCGCAACTTGCACGGTTGGTTTCGGCATACCTGGATGTTGCCGAGGACATGGCGCTACGCAAGATGCCCATGAACATGCAGGACTGGGAAACCCGTCTCAATCGCTTCATCGCAGCGACCGATCGTGAGATCTTACAGGATCCGGGCAAAGTGACAGCAGAAATTGCCAGAGCACACGCCGAAAGCGAATTCGAGAAATACCGGATCGTGCAGGATCGGCTCTTTGAGAGCGACTTCGACCGCATGCTCAAGGAGATCGAGTTTCTGCAGAAGCCGAAGGAGCGGGGCGATGAGTAGTATATTTATTTTTTACAAAATGAGTTGGCCACGAATGATTTTGTATGGAGAAATTCAATTTTTCCCCATTAAAAATCAGCAAAGAGCACTGGCAACGAGTTAGGCCCATCGTAGATGCTTATCTCTCGCACATCCGAACATGCCATGATTTCCCGGAGGTACGATTTGATGAGGCCACTGAAACCTGTGTACTTCTCGATTGGTGATGTCATCGCCGTTTTGAGCGAAAGCATCAACCCGCGTGATTATTTGTTCAGGATGAAGATCAGTGTAAAAAGTGACGATGGACTTGAACTGTCGACAATTTGTGCAGAACCAGGAGATTTCTTCAGCGGCGAATTGTGATATTGAATTCGGTTAATAATTGTATAATTACAGCAACCGTACCTTTTGGCTGTGCGTCTTACGTTGAACAGCACAATTTGACCATCACACCATGACGATGAAAGAGCGCTACATCAACCCCTTCACCGACTTCGGTTTCAAAAAGATTTTTGGATCGGAGGTGAACAAAGATCGTTCAGTGTTTTATGCCTCGTTTCCCATTCAGCAGCAAGCCCAAAAAGGGTCATGGGATTTTCGCTTGAAACCAGTCTATATGGTAGGAATTCTTGATTTTATCTTTGATGAGGATCAAGCGTCGCATGATGTTGTTCACCATGAAGTGAAGCTCCTTGACCGTTCAACGGGCCAGGTCTTCTACAATAAACTCACCTTCATTTACCTTGAACTGCCAAAGTTTCGCAAAAGTGTTGACGAACTGATTACTGATTTTGATAAATGGTGTTATCTGCTTCGCAATCTGCCGGAACTCACTGATCGTCCACAACGACTGCAAGAAAAGGTGTTCAGCAAAGTATTTGAGATAGCAGAGATAGCAAAATACTCTCCCGCTGAAGCTGCGGCTTATGAGGATAGCCTCAAGGTATATCGTGACTTGAAAAATGTTATTGATACGGCCTATGATGAAGGTAAGGCGGAGGGGAAGCTTGAGGTTGCTCAGAGGTTGGTAGAGAGTGGGATGAGTGTTGAGCAAGCAGCAGAGATGGCTGGCGTGCCGGTTGCATTGCTGCAATCGTCTTGAACCTTGATTCGCAGGATTGTTTGATTTGTTGGATTTTCATTACAATAACACGTGAAGGTTTTTTTACGCGAACAGTTGGGAGAAGCTCTCTATCGGGTCAACATCTCAAAAAAAGGAGAATTGTTATGTTCAGGAACTTGTTTTTGGTCTTGGTCGCTCTTTGTTCTACAGCAACGGTAGCGCATGCCGGTAACTTTAAGCTGACAAGCCCAACGATTAAAGCTGGTGCTACTCTCACCGAGGAACAAGTCTTTGATGGCTTTGGTTGTACGGGGAAAAATCAATCACCGGCGTTGCAATGGACACCAGGTCCGAAAGGAACAAAAAGCTATGCAATCACGGTGTATGATCCTGATGCACCGACTGGTTCAGGCTGGTGGCATTGGGTCGTCTACAATATCCCGGCGAATGTGACTGAATTGGCTTCTGGCGCAGGAGATGCAACAGGGAAGCTGCTGCCTCCAGGGGCTCTTCAAGGTCGTACCGATTATGGCAATCATGAGTTTGGTGGTGCATGTCCCCCAAAAGGCGACAAACCCCATCGTTACATTTTTACCATCTCTGCCTTGAACATTGAAAAAATTGATGTTCCTGCAGAAGCCTCTGCGGCTTTAATCGGTTTCATGATTCATGCCAATACCTTGAACAAAGCGAGTTTTACGGCTAAATATGGTCGCTAACCAGTCATCCAACAAGAGCATCTCCTGCCAAAATTTGCAGAACGAGCGGTACAGATTGTGCATGAAACACGAGGTATTCGCTTTGGATTTCATGATGATCTTCATGGATCGTCTATGCAGACCTACAAGGAAGGGTAATTGAGATGTTAAACAGGCAACAGACTTTGTTGTGCGTAACCATCGATGCCGTGAATTCCGGTACTGAAGGAGAAAAGTCGTGAGAGAACTCTTTCTTGATGCGCTTGCTGACAGCGCAGCAATGATCCCTTTTCTGTTGCTCATTTATCTTCTTGTTGAATTGTTCGAACGGCGATTGAGTGGAAGAATAACGCATGTATTGGAGAAGAGCGCAAAAGCTGGCCCGGCACTGGGTGCGGCCTTCGGTTGCATTCCCCAGTGCGGTTTTTCGGTGGTTGCCAGTGCGCTCTATGCTCGCCGACTGATTACCAAAGGTACCTTGCTGGCCGTGTTTCTGGCAACCTCTGACGAGGCCATTCCGGTGATTCTCGCGCAACCAGGCAAGGGCAAGTTTGTTGTTGTTGTTCTGGTTACCAAGTTGATCATTGGACTGGTAGCCGGATATGCGATTGATCTGGCTGTTGGGAGTTCGTCACGGAAAATAAAGGATCATGCTCATCAACACTCTGTTGAAGCACCCCTTGATGCTGGTTGTTGCAACCATGATCTTTCAGGTACTATCGGCAAGTGGCAGTGGATCACGCATCCACTTATCCACACAGCAAAGATATTCCTTTTTATCATGGCAGTAACCTTTGCCCTCAATGTTCTGATAGCGTCTGTGGGTGAAGAGAATCTCGGTCGGGTTTTACTCAAACAGCATCTGTTGCAGCCATTCCTGGCAGCACTGATTGGCCTTATCCCCAACTGTGCCGCTTCAGTTGCAATCGCTGAATTGTTTCTGAAAGGCGGGCTGAGTTATGGTTCTGCAATTGCCGGGTTATGCAGCAGTGCAGGACTTGGCGGTCTGGTGCTGCTCAGGGAGAACCACGACCTTCGCGACACCATCCGAATTCTGCTTCTGCTCGTTGCCATCAGCACCGTCGCGGGAATTGCCATTCAGCTCGTTTATGGATAATTGCTTCGGTAGTGCTCAGTGAGCCTCGCCTTGCATTATAAGGGCACATTTTTATTACAGAATACGAATAAAAATGGTAGATTTATTGCGAGCGAAGAGGCATACCCATACAAAGCTAAAGAGATTCACATGTTCAGCCGACGTGCAATAGAGGAGATAAAGGCATGGTACAACCAGAGCAAACGCAAGCCACTGGTCATACGCGGTGCGAGACAGGTTGGCAAAACAACTGCTGTTCGGCTTGCGGCAAGTCAGCTCTCGGTGGAAATTATGGAAATCAATCTGGAGCGCCATCAAGAGCTTGAACCGTTATTCAAAAGCTACAAGCTGGATGATTTACTCTTTAATATGTCGCTCATCAGCGGCAAAACCATCACTCGACAGAGCAAAGGTATCCTGTTTCTGGATGAGGCCCAGGCAACTCCCGCTGCCTATTCCTGCTTGCGATACTTTTGGGAGGAGATGCCGGAGCTTGCCGTAATTTTAACCGGATCATTACTCGATCAGGTACTGCACGACGACAAGCTTTCGACACCGGTCGGGCGTGTTGAGTACCTCTTTATGGCTCCATTAACGTTCGATGAATTCCTTGCTGCTACCGATGCCTCAAAAGCTCTCAACACCATCGGGATGCTCACGCTTGGCAACATCCATTTGCTCCCCGACAGCGTGCATGATGAGCTGATGGCTCAGGTTCGGCGCTACACTCTGACCGGAGGAATGCCCTCTTGTGTGCAGACCGCCATTAACACGAATTTCAACCATGCTGAAATAGTCAAATATCAAACAGAGCTTCTTCAAGCATATAAAGATGATTTTTCAAAGTATGCGGGTTCTCAAACGGCATTGAAACTTAACGCATTTTTTAATGGCATTATCAGCCAGATCGGGTTGCAGTTTTCTCATAAACAGGCCAATGAAATTGCGCTGAACAGCAGCGGCAATAACCGTCAGTTGAACGATTCGCTTGAGCGATTTCTGGAAGCCCGACTCTTCTATCGCGTCCTGCACTCTGGTGCCGGGAGTATTCCGCTTGGTGGCGATACAAAAATAAGGATCAGCAAATTTTTATTTCTGGATCTCGGGCTACTGCTGGCGGCACAGGGCATTCCTGCACAAACAATCATGAGTTCACCTCTGGAACTTGCCAATCGCGGCGTTATCGCGGAGCAGTTTGTGGGGCAACAACTGCTTGCCGCCAAACCTGGGTACGTTAACCCGAGTCTTTACTACTGGCAACCCCCAAAATCAGAAGCGCAAGCCGAGATCGATTTTCTGTACGAAAGAGGCAACAAGGTGTACCCGGTTGAGGTGAAATCCGGCACTGGGGGCACCATAAAATCGCTGCACTCGTACATGGTGAAAAAGCACGCTGATCAAGCCATAAGAATCAGTTCCGCGAAACCATCACTTCAGGAACTTGTCGCAAAGGTGAATAACACGGCCAAACCGTTCAGGCTGATCAATCTGCCGTTTTATCTGGTCAACCAGATTGATCGTATGGTCAGTGATGTATAGCATAACCGTTGACAAAAATTAACAATGGAGAAGAGCAAATGGAGATCAATAAACTCAAATTAATTCGGAGATAAACTGATGAGTGGCGGTCATTTCGATTATAAGGAGAGTTATCCGGGCTTATATTGCCATTGAAGTTAATTCGACCGATTGTGGGTTTCACGCATCAGTTTCTGTTTGACCACGCTAACTATTTAAAATTCAGCAATGTACGAAAGCCTCTCAGATCTCCTCAGGCAAATCGCACTGGGTGAAGACTCAGTTCTTGAGCTCAAGAGTGTTGAATTCAGTGGCAACAAGGTCGTTGGTCCTCATAAGGACGGGATGGCTGACGAACTTGCAGCAATGGCGAACACGGCCACAGGAATTATTGTTTTGGGTGTTGATGACAAGTCGAGAGAGATTCAAGGTATTCCATTGGAAAAACTCGATATCGTTGAAGGGTGGCTTCGCTCCATAAGTAATGATTCTATTCAGCCGCCGCTGGACTGTGTTATCCGAAAACTGATTGTCCGGGATGCTCAAGGCGACGAAAAAATAATTCTGCGGATTGATGTGCCGAGAAGTCTTTTTGTTCATAAAAGTCCCAACGGTTATTTTCGTCGTACTGGCAGCTCCAGGCGAGAGATGACACCGGACACCTTGGCTCGTCTGTTTCAGCAGCGCAGCCAGACCAGGATTATCCGATTTGATGAGCAAACGGTTCCCGGCACAACGCTGACCGACCTGAATCCAAAATTGTGGAATCGATTCAGAACAGTGCTCTCTCCGAAAAGTGACCAGGAGTTTCTGGAGAAGATGAAACTCATTGCCCGTGATGAAGACAATGCGATGCATGCCACCGTCAGCGGTATTTTATTAACCAGTGATGCTCCCGAATTATTCATGCCAAATGCTTTCATCCAGGCCGTCTGTTATCGGGGAAGTGAAAAAAATGCCGCATATCAACTGGATGCAAAAGATATTACCGGGCCTTTGGATGCGCAGATAGAGGATGCGTGCAAATTTGTGGAGCGCAATATGCGAGTTTATGCCATCAAGGCACCAAACCGGATTGAAACGCCACAGTTTTCCATGAATGCCGTTTTTGAAGCCGTCGTTAATGCTGTTGCCCACCGCGACTATTCGATGTATGGCTCAAAAATTCGGTTGCATCTTTTCGCCGACCGTCTGGAGATTTTTTCGCCGGGCACCATTCCGAACACCATGACCATTGATAGCCTCTCGGAACGGCAATCTTCACGAAACGAGCTGATCAGCTCTCTGCTGGCCAGATGTGCCATGAATGTGAACGCCGTTGGCAGTCAAAGGAACTTCATTATGGATAAGCGCGGGGAAGGGGTGCCGATTATTATTCTGGAAAGCGAAAAATTGTCGGGGAGAAAGCCGGTATACCATTTGCTTGATGATGCCGAACTGAAATTGACCATAGTTGCAGCCACCCCTCCTCATGGAAATGAGTGAGGGGGAGTGGTATGGTAGTACGGGGCTCTTGGTATCAGTGCTCGCTTAAAATCCTAACTGACCACTGTGCTTGCCTGCTGGTCAGTATTGGAAAAACTGAATGAACAAATCCTTACAATGCTTCAAATCATGTAACCAGCTTAAGAATGCACATTCCACTACACCATTTTGAGGACTTTATCGACGAAACCATTTTACGGAGAGGGTTGTCGTATTATAAAAACGGACAGGTTCACGAGCCGGAAGAGATACGCACGGGTGAGTATGAGGCGATTGTCGAGGGTACCGAAGATTATACGGTACGAATGACCATGAACAATGGTGTCATTACCGAGCATCTCTGCAATTGCCCTTACGATATGGGCCCGATCTGCAAACATGTGGTGGCAGTCATCTTTTATTTGCAGCAGGATGAGCTTGACCTGCTGCAGAAACCTGTGAAGGCGAAGCCTGTTGGTGTAAAAAAGAAGAAAAAGCGTAAAACTATTGCGGAGCAGGTTGATGAGCTGCTTGAGAAAGCTACCAACGATGAGCTTAATCAATTTGTGCGGGAGCAGGCAAAACTGAATGTCTCGTTCAGAAATCTGTTGTTGTCATCGTTTGTCCAGTATAATTCCGATGAATCGAAGGAGTTTTATGAAAAGCAGATTAAAGCGATTCTTCGCAGTGCCAAAGACAGGGATGGTTCTTTTGACTGGTACGATGCACGTCAAGTGGGCGATGGCGTTGACCATCTTTTGGAATTGGCAAAAAAACAGATTGATAACCAGAACTTCAAAAGCGCTGTTCTTATCTGTACCTCCATTATGGAACAGATGGTTGGAGCGCTTGAGTATGCCGATGACAGCAATGGCGATATGGGATCCGCCATCGATGCGTCTTATGAGATGCTGTATACTCTTGCAGCATCTCAACCTGATGAGGATATCCGGAAGATGATCATTGATTATGCTCTTTCAGCGGTTGATAAAAGAGTATACGCCGAATGGGGCTGGCATCCTGGCATGTTACGAATTGCCGCCATGCTTCTGAAAACCGATGCGGAAATTGAGTCCGTTTGCATGAAACTTGACAAATTGCAAAGGTCAGAGCACGACAGGGAAACAGCTCAAAGCATCAACTATGAAGTCATCCTTAAAACGAAAGGCGAAAAAGAGGCAGAAGACTTTCTGGAAGCAAATATAGCCAACCCGGAATTTCGCAGAAAGGTACTTCAGACAGCCCTGGCGCAAGGGAATTACACCAAAGCTGTTTCGATAGCGCAAGGTGGGGTAGATTATGATCAAAACAAGAAGTCGGGGCTGGTGATAGAGTGGTATCAATGGTTATTGAAGATAGCTCAGGCTCAAGGCGAGAAAGAGAAGATTATTGACTATGCTCGCCACTTGTTTATTGAGAATTTCATGCCTGAACAGGATTATTACGCCATCTTGAAACAGCATGTACCGCCCGATGCCTGGGTGGCGTTTGTGGAGAGAGTGATACAGGATATTGCCGTAAAAAAGAGATGGTTTAACAAAGAACAAGTTGCCGGTATTTACATAAAAGAGGGGTGGATGGAGAGACTTTTGGAGCTGGTACGCAAGTTTCCCGACTTGCAGACTATCGGGCAGTACGAAACACATCTGGCTAAAAAGTATACTGCTGAAGTTGTTGAGCTGTATGTCAATGCTCTTCTTGAATACATGAAAACCAATCTGGGAAGGAGCCACTACAAAGAGGCGTGCCGTTATCTCCGGAGAGTGATCAAGCTTGGCGCACGAGAGAAGGCAAATGAAGTGATCTCGTTTTTCAGGAGTGAATATCGTAATCGAAAAGCACTGATGGAGGAGTTGGCTAACGTGTGACATGTTGCTATGTGATTTGAAACATTCAGGCGCATCAACGTAGTCGCAAAGAAGTGACATCCATGCCGAACTTGTCGCCCAACCACACTCCTTTTGGTTGCTGGACGCTTCGAGATAAACCCGCACAGCGCTGGTTAACGCAAATATGAGGCTTTACAAGGAGAATACTGTTGTGAGTAAAAAAAATACACATATATGTCCGGTTGAAAGAGCTGGCGGTCTTGATAATAGAATTCGAAGATGGCTGCAAAACCCTCAGAAAATTCTGAGGCCATATATCACTGAAGGGATGACAGTTCTTGATGTGGGATGTGGTCCGGGCTTTTTCTCTCTTGATATGGCTCACATGGTTGGTAAATCCGGTCGGGTAATCGCTTCTGATCTACAGGATGGGATGCTTCAGAGAGTAAAAGAGAAGATTAAGGGAACAGGGCTTGAAGAGCGAATTGTATTGCACAAGTGCGGAGAAAACAAAATAGGTGTGTCGGAGCCAGTTGATTTTGTTCTGTTGTTCTACATGGTTCACGAAGTTTCCAATCAGGAAGATCTCTTGAATGAGATACGAACAATACTGAAGCCGAACGGACAAGTGCTGATAGTAGAGCCACCATTTCATGTATCAAAATCAGCGTTTGAAGAGACTCTGAGAAAAGCCGGGAGTGCCGGTTTTGTTCTTATAGAAAGACCAAAGGTGTTTTTGAGCAAGGCCGTGATATTGAAAAAGGCCTGACGTCAGATTACAAAGGATTTTACAGCTTATCCATGCCACTTAACCTCTACACCAGCAACCGGATGGAAGTTCTGGTTGATACCCTCAAAGCTACTCTCCAGAAGCCGCTCGCCTCGGCGTTCACCAAAGAGGTGATTGTGGTGCAGAGCCGGGGGATGCAGCGCTGGCTCTCGATGGAGCTGGCGGCGCGTTTTGGCGTCTGGGCTAACGGGCACTATCCCTTCCCGAACGCCATGGTGCAGGAGCTGTTCCGCGAGATCTTGCGCGATATGCCCGATACCTCTACGTTTGCGCCGGAGGTGATGAGCTGGAAGATCATGCGCCTGTTGCCGGAACTGCTCGTTACGGAGCCGTTCGGCACGTTGCGACACTATCTGGCCGATGATCCTGACGGGCTCAAGCTCTTCCAGTTGTCGGAAAAAATTGCTGACACTTTCGACCAGTACACCCTCTTCCGTTCGGAGATGCTGGCTGGCTGGGAGGCGGGGGAGGTGCAACCATCGGGCGAGGAGTGGCAGTCCATCCTCTGGCGAAAACTTGCAGAGGGAGAGGGTGTGCATCGGGGACGGCTGAAGGATCTTTTCTGCAGGCAGTTGAACGCTGCGTCATCGGGGGCAAAGGAGATTCCTGAGAGAATCACCCTCTTTGGTATCTCCTACCTGCCGAAGTTCCATCTTGATATGCTCTCGGCGGTTGCCAGAGTGACGGAGGTAAACCTCTTTCTCCTGAGCCCGACTCAAGAATATTGGGGCGATATTCTCTCCAAAAAGGCAAGCGCCCGGCTGTCGGAGGAGGAGCGAGCCCTGCGCAGTGAGGGGAACCCGCTGCTTGCGTCGCTTGGGCGCATCGGTCGCGATTTTTCCGAGATGATTATCGACCTGAGCGACAGCGCGTTGCACCAGGAGGAGCGCTATGACGATCCAGGGGAGGAGTGCCTGCTCCATGCCCTGCAGTCCGATATTTTGAACCTCTCGGGCACGGGCGAGGAGGGGGAGTTGCGCCCGCTTGCCCCTGATGACCGTTCGCTCCGGATTCACTCCTGCCACAGTCCGCTTCGTGAAATTGAGGTGCTCTACGACAACATCCTCGCCATGTTTGAGGAGTACCCCGACCTGAGCCCACGCGATATTGTGGTGATGACACCGGATATTGAGAGCTATTCACCTTACATATCGAGTGTCTTTGGTGCTGGCGGGGATGGCACCGTGGCGCTTCACTACTCCATTGCAGACCGTCGGTTGATGAATGAGGGGGAGATTGCTTCGGCGCTGCTGAAGCTGCTGGCTCTCCCCGGCAGCCGCCTTGCCGCTTCCGAAATTTTTGATCTGCTTGCCTCGACGCCGGTGAGTCGTCGCTTTTCGCTCGACCTCGGTGAGCTTGAGCTGATTCGTGGCTGGATTGAAAAGAGCGGGATTCGCTGGGGAATGGATGAAGGCGACCGCACCTCGCGGAACCTTCCCGCCTATCGCGACAACTCCTGGAGGGCGGGGCTCGACCGGCTGCTGCTCGGATACGCTATGCCGGACGAGAATCAGCTCTTTAACGGCGTTCTCCCCTATGATGATATATCAGGATCGGTTGCAGAGAGTCTGGGCAAGTTTGCCGAGTTTGTTGAGAGGGTTGATCGCTTTGTCAAGAGCTTTGAGCGTTCCCGCACGCTTAAAGAGTGGCGCGATCAGTTTCAGGCGCTGCTGGCCGATTTCATTGCCCCCTCCGACAGCTCCGAGCGGGAGTTTGCGGCCATTGCCGAGCTTGCCGAAGAGCTTGGCAATATTGTGACGAAGGCGGAGTTTACCCACGATGTTTCTCCCGCAGTAATCCTGTCCTGGCTCAAAGCACGCCTTGAGCATCAGGAGCAGGGGCTTGGTTTCATGACGGGCGGCATCACCTTTTGCGCCATGCTTCCCATGCGGAGCATTCCTTTCCGGGTTGTGGTGCTTATCGGCATGAACGACAACGCCTTTCCCCGCCAGAGCCGCGCCCCGGGCTTTGACCTCATTGCCCGTGAACCGCAGAAGGGCGACCGCTCACTCCGCAATGAAGATCGCTACCTCTTTCTGGAGTCTCTCCTCTCGGCCCGCGATCTGCTTTACATCAGCTATGTTGGCCAGAGCATCCGTGATAACAGCGAATTGCCGCCATCGGTGTTGGTCAGCGAACTGCTTGATGCTGTGCGGCGCGGCTTCTCGCTTCCCGATGGCGGTTCGGTGGAGGAGCATCTTGTGGTGCGCCACCGCCTGCAAGCCTTTAACCGGGAGTATTTTACCGCAGGCTCTCCGCTCTTCAGCTACTCTGCCGAAAACTACCGCGCGCTTGTGGAGAAGGAGAGTGCTGCAACCCGCTCGCACCCTTTTATGAGCGCCCCCCTTGCGGAACCGCCGGAAGAGTGGAAAACCCTCTCGCTGGAGCGGCTCTTGCGCTTTTACGATAACCCGTCAGGATTTTTTCTTGAACAGCGCCTCGGCATCCGGCTTGAGGGCACCGCACTGCCGCTTGAAGATCGGGAGCCCTTTGCGGTAGAGGGGCTTGAACTCTACAGCCTGAAGCAGGAGCTGCTTGAGGTGGTGCTTGAGGGAGGGGAAACTCACGAGCTGCTCCCGCTTTTCCGGAGCAGGGGGATGCTTCCGCCAGCGCGTCACGGCGAACAGCTTTTTACCAGAATTCTTGGTGAGGTGGAGGAGTTTGCCGCCACGGTGCGGGAGAGCATTGGCGGCAGGGGTATGCTTGAGCCGCTTGAGGTGGATCTTCAGCTTGGCGCTTTCCACCTGACCGGACGGCTTGACCGCCTCTGGCCGCACTCTTTGCTGCATTACAGATATGCCAGGCTGAAGATGAAGGACATCATGAGAAGCTGGATTGAGCATCTCGTGCTCAACGTCGTTGCCCAACCAGGTTACCCCAAACAGACCCTTCTGGTGATGGAGAATGAGGCAAGAACCTTTGCGGCTCTTGATGGCGCAGTAGTTCTTCTTGAGAATCTGCTCAACCACTACTGGCAGGGCCTCTCGATGCCCCTGCGCTTTTTCCCGCGCTCTTCACTCGCTTATGCCACCAAGGGAACGCTCGAAGCCGCCCGAAAAGAGTGGCGTGACGATACCTTCAACAACCGTCCGGGCGAAGGCTCCGATCCGGCCATTCAGCGCTGTTTTGGTGCCACAGAGCCTTTTGATGAGGAGTTCTGCTCCCTGTCGGTTGAGCTGCTTGGGCCGATGATGGAGGCTGTAAAGGAGAATGAACAGCCGATCGTGAGTCAGTAATAATCGCAACAATCCCGAAAGGAATAAATAGATTTATTCTTAATATGAAGTAAATACAAGGGCTTAATCTTTATCCTCCATGGACAAGTTCAGAATCGTTACCTTTCTCTCCCGATTCCTTCTTTTGATCCTGCTGACGTCCTTGATTAATGGCCGGTTCAGCAGTGTTAATATGATGCAAAACACTGTTTCACCGGTGAAAAACGGAGAGTCATTTGCCATTGTATCGGCAATGAATTCAGGCAAAACAACTGCCCATGAGCACCAAAAACATACCGGCGAATGTCATGCGTGTTGTAACTGTTTCTGTCAGGTGATTCTTCCAGTCCAATCAATCACGCTTGTTTCTAACCCTGTAATCATGAGTTTCTGCTCTTTCAGTCCAGTCGCAAATCTCCCCGAAGTAATTCTTTCCCGGTTTATTCCGCCGAGAACGTTAGCCTGACAGGTAAAGTCTCCTTTTTGACCGTATCGTTTTGTCCTGTTATCCCGTTGTGTTAAACACTTCAGGCTATCGAAACGTCACCATAAAAACCTGATAATAGAGTCTGTTACCTATGGGAAAAAATATATTGGCACGCAAAGCCCTGCTTCTTTTGGTGGGTATTGTTGCTGTTTTATCACCAGCAAAAGCATTGGAGGCGGAGCATCCACTCTCACTACCCGAGATTATTACGTACACGCTGCAACAGAATGGCGAACTCAAATCCTTTCGTGAGGAGAAAGTGTGCGTTGATGCAGGAAGAGTCAAAGCGAAACTGTTTCCAAATCCAACGCTTGATGTTGAAACTGCTACTGGCGCATTGACCGGCAGCAGAGCAGAGAGTTCGTTCTCAGTTGGAATATCTCAGGAGTTTTTATTAGCCGGAAAGCGGAGTAAACGACTGGCTGTTGCTGAACGTGATCTGGATCTCTATAGATTCCGGCTTGCAGACAAAGAGCGACTCATCCGTGAAGAGGTACAGATTCTCTTTTATGATCTCATGCTCGCTCAACAGCGGCTTGCTTTGGCTGACCGCTCCATTGCGCTTAACCGGAAGCTTTTGGACGTATCGAAAGCACGTTTGGCGGCAGGCGATATTCCGGAACTGGAGATGAGTCTGGTTACCGTTGAGCTGGCGCGGAGTGAAGCATCGAAAATTGATGTTGTAAAAGCTCTCAATCAGAGTCAGATGAAACTGACAACAATTTCAGGCCTCCCGGTTGGAACTCAATATGCGATATCCGAAACATTTCAATCCCCAAAAACACTCTCAAAAACACTGGCTGACCTTAAACAACTGGCACTTGCCCGGCGCCCTGACATAAAAGCCCTGGAGGCTGAAAGAGAACGGGGTCAAGCTGGTGTCAGCCTTGCAAGGGCGGAAAGTCTCCCCAACCTCACCGTCGGGCTGGCACTCTGGCGTGACACGAGATCAATGAAAATCGGTGGATTTGAAGGTACCGACAAAGCGTATACCATGGCTATGAAGCTCTCCATGCCCATTCCTGTTTTTGACAAAAATCAGGCAGCAGTTCAGGAAGCCCTCGGCAGACAGAACAGTGCCGAATATCGTTTATCAACCGCAATCAGAAATGTTGAACGGGAAGTTGAAACGGCTTACACCAGTTACCTGAGCAATGAAGAAATTGTATCCCTCTACAAGGCAGACATTATTCCCCGGCTTGAGGAAAACCTGAACCTGACAGAGGAAGCCTGGCGTCTTGGAGAGGCTGGCATACTGGCAGTCATTCAAGAACAAAAGAAATTCTTTGATGTCAGCAAAAACTATCTGATGGCGCTTTATAACCGTCAGACAGCTCTCATACAACTTGACTCAGCAGTTGCGACAGACATAAACGTGGAGGTACAGTGAAGAACAAATGGATTATCATTGGTGTGATTCTTGCCATTATGGCGGGCGGATTCTCTCTCTATCGTTTTGTCAAGCTGAAAAGCGGATGGATTGAGAACACTGAAAAGAAAATTGTCAACAATAAGGATGAAAAAAAGTCTGTTGGCATTAACATGAATGCCCGGTTACAGCAGGAGAACGGAGTTGTTGTTGCCGTTGCCACAAGACAACGTTTCACTGAAGTCATGACGGCAACAGGTAAAGTTGAGGCCGATGCCGACCGGATTGCCCATGTCTCTCCGCGTATTTCCGGCCAGATTGTCTCTGTTCAGGCCTCTTTGGGTGATCGTGTAACTGCCGGGCAGACTCTCCTGACCCTGAAAAGTCTTGAAATGGCCGAAGCTGCCAACCGCTTTCGCCTGTCAAAGACAAAACTTGCTCTTGCCGAGGCAAATATGATGAGGATCCGTACCCTGGTGGAAAAGAAGATTGTTGCCCGAAAAGAGCTTCTTCAAGCTGAAACCGACTATAAAATTGCTCAAACCGAGCTTCAGAATGATCAGGAGCGTCTCTCTCTTTACGGAGCTTCAAGCTCAAAGGTGCAGAGCAGCAGTTACAACAAAGCCAGTTTGATGGTACCTGCTCCAATCAGCGGAACCATTACCGAAAAGCATGCAATTGTGGGTGAACTCTCGGACCCTTCCAAAAGCCTCTTTACCGTTGTTGACCTCTCTTCAATCTGGGTGGTTGTTGATATCTACGAAAAAGATCTGGCAAAGGTGCGGACAGGCCAGAGGGCGACGGTCACGGTAGATGCCTATCCTGATGTAAAGTTGACAGGACATGTTACCTATATTGCTGACGTGCTTGACGCAGCCACCCGCACCCTCAAGGTTCGGGTGGAGGTACCCAATCCCGGGCGAATACTGAAACCTGAAATGTTTGCCAGGGTTGAACTGGCACCTTCGGCCAGTGCGGTAATGACCCTTGCTGTTCCCGAAGATGCCATCCAGGAAATCGACGGTAAAAAAGTAATTTTTGTTGCCGATGATCGTGGTGAAGTGTTCAGGCCGGAAACAGTCGAAACTGGTCGCTCTTCAGGCGGCCTGGTTGAGATTATTTCAGGTCTCAGGGAGGGCCAGCGTTATGCCGGTAAAGGGTCATTTATCTTAAAGTCCGAACTAAAAAAGGGCGAACTTGAGGGAGGGGGGGAATAATGCTTCAAAAAATAATCGCCTATGCATTAAACAAGAAAGGTGCGGTTATCGTGCTTTCGCTTTTGATGACCGGATTCGGCATCTACTCCTCTATGAAACTGCCTCTTGACGCTTTTCCTGATGTCTCCAACGTCCAGGTTGAGGTGGTCAGCCATGCAGATGGACTCTCAGCACTGGAGATAGAGCGAAATGTCACCTACCCCATTGAGATGGCTATGCGAGGTCTGCCTGATATTGAACAGATGCGTTCAGTCACCAAGTTCGGCCTCTCTATAGTCACTATTGTCTTCAAGGATAACGTTGATATCTACTTTGCACGGCAACTGGTATTCGAGCGGCTGGCGGAGGCTCGCGAGAAAGTACCAAAGGGTGTTGCGGTCGCCATGGGTCCGATTGGCACCGCCATGGGAGAGATCTACCAGTATACGCTTGAAGGAAAAATGCCAGGTGACTCGCTGCAGAAGATTGCCCGGCTTTCTGACCTTCGAACCATTCAGGAGTGGATTGTTTCTCCGCAGTTGAAAAGCGTTGCAGGAGTAAACGAGATCAACTCCTTTGGCGGGTATTTCAAACAGTATCAAGTGATCGTGTCCCCTGAACTGTTGCTGAAATATGGAATAACGGTTGAGGATATCTATTCCGCCATTGGCAGCAACAATGAAAACGTCGGTGGCAACATCCTCGAACGGGGTACCGATCAATATATCATCCGAGGGGTCGGATTGATAAAAAGCATCAGCGATATCGAAAACATTGTGCTGAAATCCACAGATGGAACACCGACCTGTGTCAGGGATGTCGCACAGGTAAAGGTTGGTGAGGCCGTCCGTATGGGTGCCGCCATGAAAAACGGCAGGGATGAATGTGTTGGCGGCATTATCATGATGCTTCGTGGAGAAAACAGTCGGGACGTTGTGCGTCGGGTTGAGGAAAAAGTCAAGGAACTCAATGAAAACAATGTACTTCCCGAAGGCATCAGGATCGTTCCCTATTATGACAGAAGTGATCTGGTCAAGAGAAGTGTCGGCACCGTAACCAAAGCGCTTGTAGAGGGCTCCATTCTCGTCTTGATTGTGCTCTACCTGATGCTGAACAGTGTCCGGGGCAGTATTGTGGTGCTTCTTGCTTTGCCGCTCTCACTTCTGGCGACCTTCATCATCATGAAAATCACCGGGATCAGCGCAAATCTGATGTCTCTTGGCGGTCTTGCAATTTCCATAGGCATGATTATCGACACAACAATTATCCAGGTTGAAAATGTCCAGCGTCACCTGAGTGAAAAAGGAGGCGGGCATCCCGATGTGCATACCGTCCTGAAAGCGGTCATGGAGGTCAGAAAGCCAAGTATCTTTGGTGAACTTATCATAGCGCTTACCTTTATCCCGATCCTCTCTCTTGAAGGGATTGAAGGAAAGATGTTTACTCCTCTGGCCATCACCGTCATCATTGCACTCCTCTGCTCCCTCTTTCTCTCCGTGTTTGTCATTCCGGTACTCTGTATCCTTTTTCTGAAACCGCAGAAGGAAAAAGAGAGCTTCATTATGAAGCATGCTAACAGGATCTATCTGCCCTTGCTCGACTATGCCATGAAGATGAAGAGTGTGGTATTGAGTGCTGCCGGTGTGTTGTTGCTTGTTTCGCTTTTTTTTGCCACACGTCTGGGCACGGAATTTATGCCGAGCATGGATGAAGGCTCCTTTGACATGGATGTCTCCATGCTTCCAGGGGTTTCACTCTCCAAAGCGATGGAGGTGAATCAGCGGGTTGCAATGAAACTGAAACAGTTTGACGAACTGGAAACCGTGGTGTCCCGAACCGGTCAGACCGGCGTTGCCCTTGATACCAGAGGCTCTGACAAAACCGGTTATGTTGGAATATTCAAGCCGAAGAACGAATGGCAGCGGAATATTTCCAAAGATGATCTGACCAACAGGATGCGCAAGTCTCTCGAATCGGTTGCGGGGATCTCTTTCGGATTCAGCCAGCCGATTCAGTGCCGGATTGACGAACTTGTCGCCGGTACCCGGGCACAACTGATTCTGAAAATTTTTGGTGACGATATCCAGTTGCTGAGTAAAAAATCGGCTGAAATTGCAAGAGTGCTCTCATCCATCCCGGGGGGAACCGATCTGAGCGTTGAAAAAGTCTCTGGCCAGCCCTATATGACCGTGAACATCGACCGCTCAAAAATTGCGCGCTATGGCCTGAATATCAGCGATGTGCAGAAGGTTATAGAGATCGGCGTGGCCGGTAAGGCGGCATCACAGTTGTATGAAGAGAACCGCAGCTTCGATATCACCGTTCGACTTCCTGAAGAAAAAAGGAACTCTCTTGCAGCGCTCAAAACGCTGATGATCACAACAAAAACAGGGGTGAATGTTCCACTCGAACAGTTGGCCGAAGTTAAAATGATCGAAGGACCGGTTCAAATAAGCCGTCAGGATGGAGTGAGAAGAATCGGTGTTGAGATGAATATTACCGGAAGGGATATTGGCGGTTTTGTTGCTGAAGCAAAGCAGAAGATCAAGGAGAAGGTTAACCTGCCAGCAGGGTACTATATCACCTGGGGTGGACAGTTTGAGAACCAGCAGCGGGCGATGAACAAGTTAATGATCATCGGACCGGTCGCTATCGGCCTGATATTGCTGCTTCTCTTCGTCACTTTCCGCTCCATTCGCCTGGCGCTGCTCGTCATATCCAACCTGCCGTTCGCTCTGATCGGCGGGGTGTTGGCGCTCAGCATCTCAGGACAGTACCTCTCCGTTCCGGCATCGGTCGGGTTTATTGTTCTGTTTGGTGTGGCTGTCCTGAACGGGCTGGTACTTGTATCACGTATCTCTCAACTGCGTGATGAAGGGCTTGAACAGCACGAAGCAATCAGAAAAGGCTCCCTTGACCGCCTGCGCCCAGTACTGATGACCGCATCTATCGCGATTTTCAGCCTGCTTCCAATGCTCTTCTCCAGCGAAACCGGTTCTGAAATCCAGAAACCGCTTGCGACAGTCGTTGTCGGCGGACTGATAACTTCAACACTGCTGACACTGTTGATTATTCCCTCAGTATATAGTTGGTTTGAAAAGAGGGGAGTCGAAAAAACGATGTAACCTGGAGCGCTTCAACGCCTTGAAGGAAACTCAAGAGCATCAAATCCAGTTGTAAGAAAACCTTGAAATCGCTATTATGATGAAAAATAACGATAAAAATTCAGTGCCGCATTCATTGGCAAAGTTGAATTTAAGCGCCTGGCGAAAGACTTATGATGAGTAATCCCTCAAACACACACCGTAGAAACCAGAATTCCTTGATCCTGTAACTGATATTCTCACCCAATTTGAAAGGAGCATGGTAAAATGTTCGACTACACTATCCTTGACGTAGCCATTGGGCTTATTTTTACGTATCTATTTTTCTCGTTGGTTTGTTCTGCAATCAAAGAATGGATTGCCGGAATATTATCACTCCGTTCAAAAATGTTGGCGAAGGGTATTAAAAGCTTGCTTCAAGACAAAACCGGCGAAGGGTTGGCGAAAGATCTCTATACACACGGACTCATTGAAGGAATATCAAAAAAAAGTCAAATTCCCGAGAAAGCGCTCATAGGGAAAATTGGTCCCTCATACATTCCTAAACGTACATTCGCGATTGCATTAATGGATAATCTTGGGATGTTACTACCCCAAAATTCTTCAGAAGAACACTATAAACAAGTTGAAGGGCAGTTGGAGTTGATTAACAAGGCTGATATTCATATAAAATTAAAGCAATGTCTTATTTCACTGGTTAAAGAGGCAAACGGCGACATCACTAAACTGCAGAAAAATATCGAAATATGGTTTGATGAAGGAATGGACAGAGTGAGTGGATGGTATAAAAGACAATCGCAAATTATCCTGTTGATCATAGGCCTGTTCATCACGGTATCTATGAACATTGATACCATTTACATTGCACAAACCCTTTATCATTCACCGGCTGCACGTGTCGCGCTTGTCGCTCAGGCACAAAAAGTATCAGGGCAAAATTTGCCGAATAAAAACATTGATGAGCTCTTCTCGGAACTAAAAAATAGTTCACTTCCTTTTGGATGGCCGCAGAAAGATTCTCTATCTGAGTTATTAAATACTATTAACTTGACTCAGATTTTAGGGTGGCTGCTATCGACAATGGCTATTTCGATGGGCTCTCCATTCTGGTTTGACGTCTTGAACAAGTTCATTCGTATTCGCTCCACAGGGATTACACCTGCTGAAAAGAAGAAGGCAGCAGGACAAACATCTGCAACGTAATTGTGGGATATCCATCTCGGCCTGTGGTGGGCATGTACAATATTATTAATGCAAAATTGATAATTAGAAGAAAAAAAGTGTAACTCTTTGAATTTATACATATAAATCGTATAGTTAACAAGTATCCGCTTTACTGTTTCCCTTTATTTGGGACTATTCTGAGCATGTTCGTGCTGTTGTTTCCGTGATCTGAATTTTTTTATAAAAAATTTGTTGAAACCTTCAGGCAAATCATGATCTCACACGCACTTACCATCGTGATAAACGAATTAAACAAGCATCTCCTCGATGATTACAATTCGAGCGAGACAGTAGCGAAACTGGGCAATCTCGCAGATGGCTTTGGTAATGGCGGCATTTTAAGAAAAGATCTCTACTTTTCTGTGGTCAATATCAAAGAGGAGAAGGCATTAAAGAATCTTCCGAATTATGTCCGTAATGATGTAACGCTCACGGCGTTATATGAAAACCCTCCTCTCTTTTTAAATTTTCAGATTTTAGTGACAGCGCCTCATGAAACCTACTCTCTCGGCTTGTCGTTGCTTTCGAGAGTGATTCGTTTCTTTCAGTACAAGAACGTTTTTACGCAGGACAATGTTGATCCTGCTTCAATAATTACGAACGCACCAACGAACTCTCTTGATCATTTAGAGTCATTCAAACTGATTTTTGACCTCTATTCCGCTTCAATGGAGGAGGTCAACCATCTTTGGGGAACACTTGGAGGCAAGCAGTATCCGTTTGCCCTCTACTGGATGCGAATGCTTGATCTGAAGTTCAAGGCGGTACCGGAAGAGAGCTCGCTTATTACAGAAGTGATTACTGATTTTAGTCATAAACTCTCAACATCTAAGTGATAATGGCTGAGCGTCTCAGGTGTTTATATAAGCGGTTGTTTGAAGTCCGCCTGCTCCACCATTACTGGCTTGATCAGGGGATTGCTATCTTTGATCATGATCCATATTTTGATCAGAAAAAAAAGGAGACACGTTTACAGACCTACGACATACGCTCCTTTCTTGCAATAACACCAACTGAGCGGACAGCTAAAGCATTGAAAGGATGTGGCTGTTTGTTTAAAGAGAGTGCCTCTGGATTTTTGATCATTACAACAAACCAGGTTCCCATTACGGCCGACACGGTCTTTGAGTTTATCGTAACAGTCAAAGATCCTGCTTTTTTTATCTATACAGCACTGACTCTTCGCCCACAGGCAATTTATGAATTGTACCATCAGGCTGAGAATAAAACTTACCGATATAAGGAGAATGTTGCCGTATTTTCCAATGTGACCGGGGCTTCGAGAGGTAACGGTCTTTCCAGGTCGCTCTTTTTATCCAGGGAGATTCCTGTTATTGCAGGGAACGACTTAGTGGAGTTTCTGATTCTCAAAAGCTCCTCTGTTTACCAGCTTACCAGCGATCAGCCTGCTGCACTCCAGCAGAAAATTGATAAAGCAATCGACTTGCCAGTCTTTGTTAATCAGGATGATGTTCCTGTTCTTGTGCCTCCTGCCAGCCTTGCCGGAGTGCCAAGTCGCGGGATTATGCTGACCGATGACTTACCTGATAACCTGTTTGCCATTATACGTTTGTCAGCGGTCAGGAATAATGACAGCGATTTCAGTTTTATTGACAATAATGGGTATGCAAAGTCGGCTCCTCCTGTTTTTCAGATTCATTATAAAAACCGCTCTACCTTCTGGCATTACATTAACAAAAACTCTCCGTCGTCTCCTGATATTGAACCGAAATCTCTGCCATTGACTTTTTTTGGAAACGCAGGTAAAAGACAGAAACCTTCACAAGAAATGGTGAAGGCACAGATGAGCGACAAAAAAGTAACACAACTGTTTTCAGAGATATTTGTATAACAATTCATAAAACTAAAAGGGATAGACCATGCCAACAATGTATAAGACCCCAGGGGTTTATGTCGAGGAAATCCCCAAGTTTCCACCCTCCATTGCAGGAGTTGAGACCGCAATACCGGCGTTTATCGGTTACACTCAAAAAGCTGATAGTGTCAAACCGGGAGATCTGCTTAATGTTCCCATCCGGATTGGTTCCCTGACGGAATACGAACAGTATTTTGGAGCAGGTGCCGCTCCTGTTGTCACGAACGTCACACTTGATGACAACAAAAACTTTCAATCAGCAGCGATCAGCAATGTTTTTTACCTGTACGACAGCTTGAGGTTGTTTTATGCCAATGGCGGTGGTGATTGTTACATTGTTTCTGGCGGTTTTTATGATTCAGCAGTAAAAAATGCTGCCAATTTTACTGGGTCAGGAAAAGCAATTGAAGCGCTGGAAAAGGTTGATGAGCCAACCATTCTTGTCTTCCCTGATAATTCATTGCTCACGAATGCCACTGATTTTTATACTGTCTACGAGGCTGCGTTAGGGCAGTGCGGCAGGTTGATGGATCGTGTCGGTTTATTTCATGTCAAGGAAAATGATCCGAAAGGAGGTGCTTTCCGTTCAGACAGTGGTATCAAGGATCTGAAATATGGAGCGGTCTACTCTCCCTGGCTGGAAGTTAATTTTCCAAAGAATATCAAATACCGCGATTTCAAGGATCTCATTCAGATTGGAGCAACCAAATTCAATCTGGCTGACCTGACAGATAACCCGGCTGTCAAAACACTTGTTGCGGATTATGAGAAGGTTCTTGCTGATGTTGACACCATCACTGCTGCAACAACAGTGATGGCGAGTTCGAAATCGACTTTGAGAGAGCAATTTACAGCGCTTGAAGGTGCTTATCTGGGAGCGAAAACACCTGCCAAATTTATGCCGATCGTCAATTATATGTTTGACGTTGCAAGAAAAGTCGATGTGCTGGTTGGTGCGGGAGCGGGTAAGGTTGAGTACCCGATATTGAAAACAAGTCTGATCAACCTGATTACCTCAACACTCAAAGGTTATTTCAATACGTTGATAGGGTACGATAAAGAGTTGGCCGCTAAAGTCTCCGGCTCAGCCTATACTACCCAGTTTGATAGTGGTACGACACCTTCAGCCGGTGAGTGGGGGGCAATTTTTGGAGCTTCGGCCCCATCAGCCTCTACTGTTATTTCTTTGACGGCAACGACTAATCCAGACAGAATGGATGCTGTGCTGCCGCTGCTCAAGGCTCTTTTTGATCAGATCAACAGCGCCTGGCTCAGCAGTGTGGTGGGAGTTGCCAGAGAAATGGAAACAAAAAAACATGAGGGACTGGCAGCCTCATTCCCTCTGTATAACACGATTCTTACAGGGATCCAGAATACCAGCACAACGGTTCCTCCATCCGGCGCCATTGCAGGAATTTACGCTTACGTCGACCGGACAAGAGGGGTATGGAAAGCGCCGGCTAACGTCAGTATCAGTGGAATCGTTGGGCCGAAGGATACCTTCTCCGCATCCGAACTTGATGCGCTCAATGTTGATCCGAACAGTGGGAAATCGATTAATGCGATTCGAAAATTTACCGGCAAAGGTACCCTGGTGTATGGGGCACGCACTCTTGCAGGTAATGACAATGAGTGGCGCTACATCAGCGTCCGGCGGTTCTTTAACTTTGTTGAAGAGTCTACGAAAAAAACGACCGAGCAGTTTGTTTTTGAACCGAATGATGCCAATACCTGGGTACGCATTCAGGCCATGATTGAGAATTTTCTGACGGTGCTCTGGAGGCAGGGCGCGCTGCAGGGAGTCAAACCGGAACACGCGTTTTATGTCTCCGTTGGTCTCGGAAAAACCATGACGCCGCTCGATATCCTTGAGGGTCGGTTGATTGTTGAAATCGGGATGGCCGCCGTCAGGCCTGCCGAGTTTATCATTCTAAGATTCTCCCATAAAATGGCAGAGTCTTAGGGACATTGATGGAATGGAGCAGGGCAGGTCAAGAAGCAAGTAACTTTTTCAATCTTTAAACACAACAGAACATGGCACAAGAATATCCAGTACCAAGGTTTCATTTTCAGGTTGATTGGGGCGGAGCAAAATTGAGTTTTACCGAAGTAACCGGCCTTGTCATGGAAAGGGAGAAGATTGAATACCGCCATAGCGACAGCAAGGATTTTAACAAAATCAGCATGCCGGGGATGGTTAAAAACAATAACATCACCCTGAAACGCGGAAAATTTGAGAGTGATTTTGACTTCAACACATGGCTGGAGGAGATCGCTAATGAGCGCGTGGATAAAAGGCGGGATGTGACCATTCGTTTGCTCAATGAAAAGCACAATCCTGTTGCCGCATGGACAGCCATTCGCTGTTTCCCGGTGAAAATTACCGCTTCAGATCTGAAATCAGATGCCAATGAAATTGCGGTAGAGAGTATTGAGCTTGCCCATGAAGGGCTGAAGTTGATGAAGGTCTAAACACGATGTTGTATGGTTGACTATTATCCGCCGTGGGGGTTTTACTTTAAAGTGGTATTCAACATCAGTTCCGACAAGAATGATGTCCGTTTTCAGTCTGTATCGGGACTCTCGGTTGAATACGACTATGAGAGTTACAAGGAGGGCGGCGAAAATCGCTTTGAGCACAAGTTACCGGTCCGCACTAAATATGCGGATCTGGTGCTGAAGCGGGGAATGTTGGTGGATTCCACAGTGATTACCTGGTTTCTTGATGCATTCAACAACCGGACCTTTAAACCTGCGACAATCACGGTAAACCTGATGAACGAAAAAAGTGAGCCATTAAAAAGCTGGAATGTTGTTGATGCCATTCCAAAAAAATGGCTTGTCAGCGATTTGAATGCAACTGACAATGGCATTGTGGTTGAGACGATGGAGCTTGCCTATCGTTATTTCACCATTCAGTAAAGGAGTGAACAATGCCTGTTGAAATAAAAGAGCTGCACATCAAGGTGACCGTGAATGCGACAGAAGGAGCATCACCGAATCAACAAACAGTCAGTTCGGGCAACAAGAGTGACGTTGACCGGCAAAACATTATTGCCGAATGTGTTGAACAGGTGCTTGAGGTACTGCAAAACAAAGTGGAGCGCTGATGGCTGACAAGGGAGAACTGGAAAAAATGCTCATTCTCGCCTTTGCCGATTCACAGAAGGCGGAGAGCGGCGGCAAAAAAGAGGCGGACGACTATGTCGAGGCGCTGATCAATCCTGAAACCTATACCCTCAACTATAAACTCAAGTTTTCCGAGTCAGGACAGGGGCAGGGGAGCAGCGGCAAGCAGCTCAAGTATGAATACACTGAGCCTGAGGAGATCTCTTTTGAATTTCTTTTCGACAACACCGGCATTATTGACGGCAAGCCGAGAGATTCCATCGCTGATGATCTTAAAAAGTTCAGGCAGGTATTGCTTGAGTACAAGGGCGATGCACATGAACCTCGCCATTTCAAGCTGGTCTGGGGGAAAAACTCAATTTTTAAAGGACGGGTAACGGAGGCGAATTTCACCTACAAGTTATTCAAACCTGACGGAACTCCGATTCGGGCCTCCGCAAAGGTGACCTTTAAAAGCAGTATTGAGGAGCAGAAGCGGGCCGCAAAGGAAGACAGGAAATCGGCGGACCTGACGCATGTCCGTAAAGTGAAAGCTGGCGATACGCTGCCGCTGATGTGTTATATGATTTATGGAGACCCGAAATACTACCTTGCTGTGGCTGAAGCCAACGGTCTCAGCAATTTTCGATCGTTGATACCGGGGATGGATATTGTTTTTCCGCCTCTGGAAAAAGTAAATAACGGGTAATGTGAGCAACGAAACTACTATTCCGACACCTGCAACTCCGGATGTATGCACGGTAGCGGTTCTGATTGATGGCGCTGAAATTCCCGGTGCATTTCACGTTTTATCCGTTTCCGTAACAAGTGAGCTGAACAGGATTCCTGTGGCGACGCTTCAGCTTCTGGATGGAGAGGCTGCAACATCAACCTTTGCTGCCAGTAACGGTGATCTTTTTATTCCGGGTAAAAAAATTGAAATCCAGCTTGGATACCGTTCAAAGAATGACAGTGTGTTCAAGGGGATCATCATCAAGCACAGCATTAAAATACGCAAGTCTGCAACGCTGCTTCTTGTGGAATGTCGGCATGAGGCGGTCAGGATGACCAGCGGAGTCAAGAGCCGTTATTATATCGACAAGCTGGACAGCGATATTATGGAGGAGATTCTCGGTTTATACGGCTTCAACAAGGATGTCGAGGTGACCAGGCCCAAACTGAAAGAAGTTGTTCAGTATGAAGCTACAGATTGGGATTTTCTTCTGTGTCGTGCCGAAGCCAATGGACAAGTGCTCTTTGCCGGAGACGACAAGATCACAATTGCATCACCTGACAGCAGTAAAAGTGCTGTGGTGAAGGTAAACTACGGCTCAACCATTCTCGAACTTGATGCTGAAATAGATGCCCGCTCGCAAAGCAAAGGCATTAAGGCGAGTAGCTGGAATGCAACTGACCAGAATGTGATTGAAGCGGAGGCCAGCGAGCCTTTCATAACAAACAGCGGGAATCTGACAGCGGAAAATCTTGCGCAAATCATTGGCGGAGATGCCCATGTCATCCACCATGGCGGTAAACTCACGGAGTCTGCACTTCAGGCATGGGCCAATGGTCGCCTGGTGAAAGAACGTTTTGCGAAAGTCCGTGGACGGGTACGGTTTCAGGGCTTTTCGGGTGTCTTACCCGGAAACATCATAGAGGTTACTGGTATTGGAGAACGTTTTGAGGGAAAGATGTATGTCTCCGGCGTGCGTCATGCTGTGGACAATGGGAACTGGGAAACAGATGTGCAGTTTGGACTCAATCCGGCACTTTTTTCTGAGACCTACAACCTTCGTCCTTTACCGGCATCAGGTTTGCTGCCTGCCGTCAGTGGACTGCAGATAGGAATTGTCACCGTACTGGAAAATGATCCGGATGGCGAAGAACGCATCAAGGTGCGACTTCCCCTGGTGAGCGCTACGGAGGATGGTGTCTGGGCGCGTGTTGCTACTCTGGATGCCGGTAACAATCGAGGCACTTTTTTTCGCCCTGAAATCGGTGACGAAGTGGTAGTAGGTTTTCTCAGTGATGATCCCTGTTATCCGATAATACTGGGCATGTGCCACAGCAGCGCTAATCCCGCCCCTGAGCCAGCCAAAGACAGCAACCACCGGAAAGGGTATGTCAGCCGGGAAAAAATGCAATTCAGCTTTGATGATGAAAAGAAAATCATAGTTCTTGAAACGCCGGGCGGCAACAAACTGACGCTTTCAGAGGAAGACAAAGGAATTGTCATTGAAGACCAGAACGGCAATAAAATAACCCTTGATGATAGCGGAGTCAAAATTGAAAGTGCCAAAGATCTTGTCATGAAAGCCTCAAAGGATATGAGCGCCGAAGGCATGAACATAGAGTTAAAAGCGCAGACAGGCTTCAAGGCATCCGGAGCCGGAAGCGCTGAAGTTTCAGGAGCAAGCACAACGCTAAAAGGAAGCGCCACAACGACCATCAGTGGTGGCCTCGTTCAGATTAACTGATAAAATGGTATAACAATGCCTCCAGCGGCAAGGGTAGGAGATGTGATCGTCAGTTCAGCAACGCAGGGTGCCCCGGTGCCCATTATTCCGCCGGGAGCACCGACCGTGCTTCTTGGTGGCCTTCCCGCCGCACGCATGGGCGATTCGTGTGGCGCTGATACCATCCTGAAAGGTTCTGCGACGGTCTTGATTGGAGGAATGCCTGCGGCAAGAATCGGTGACCTGACTGCTGCAGGAGGTTCTGTATTGCCTCCAGGAGCCCCGACAGTGCTTATAGGTGGGTAACAGCAGGGCAGTGGCGGTCTCTGTTATTTTTTCCGGAACAACTTAAACGCTCATAAGAAACAGATGGATCTTCCATTTCTCGGTCGTGGGTGGTCTTTTCCACCCACATTCAACCGGACGGCCTCTGGAGTTGAGATGCTTGAAGGTGAGGCTGATATCGTTTCAAGCCTCCAGGTGCTGCTCAGTACCGCACAGGGGGAGCGGGTTATGCTGCCTCAATATGGTTGTAACCTGGATGAGTTACTTTTTGAAAGCCTTGATACGCGCATGAAAACCCTGATGGCCGATAAAGTGGAGTCAGCCATTCTGTATCATGAACCGCGTATCGAGCTGGAAAATGTTGTGCTCGATGAAAGTGCGGAGCTTGACGGGGTCGTGTTGATAAATATAGTTTACCGGGTCAAAACGACCAATTCCCGCTTTAATCTGGTTTTTCCTTATTACAAGCTGGAAGCTACTGATGTTAATCTGGCTGCGACCGTTACTTTATTACCCGATAACCGTTGACGTATGTCTACAGAGAATGAATGCCGGAGCAATACGGATCCCGATAAAAACCTCAGAGAGGGCACAAGCCAGGATCAGAGGGCATCTGCGGCACTGAATACGGCTTCTGTTCCGGTCAATGAGCATGGCCCGGCATACGGCATGGTGTTTGCTCAAAACTATGCCGCCATGCTGAACTATTTCGATGCGGCCAATATGGCGGCAGGAGATTGGCAGCCTTTTTTCAGCGGCGATGTTTCTGCCCAACTCGCCCTTGTGGCCATTGAAGATATCAATGCCTACAAGGCGACCATCAAATCCTGGTTTGATTATCTGAACATGCGTGATCATCAGCATGATCATGACCGCCTGAAAAATACTTTTGGTTTTCTTTTCAGCACACTGGGAACCATGGCCCTCCAGCTTGATGAGTTTCAAAAGAATCTGCCAGTTGAAATCGGCCTGAAAGGAACACTGCAAAATCTTGTCAAAAGCCAGTTGGCCCCAGCATTCAAGCGCCTGATTACCTATTACAAGGCAGGAAAAGCGCTTCATTTGATTCACGAGAGCATCCCGTCCCCATCAATACTGATCCTGCGCAGCCCGGTTGTACCCTTTGCATCAGTTCTTGCCTCGGGATTATCTACTGATTGGAGTGAAGAGCAACTATGGAGCGACTATGTTGCTCTGATTCCTGAAGATGAGTCGGTGTATGGTGACAAGCCAGATAACCCCGGGGAGAAGATCTTTCTTCAAATCAATCATTGCACGACGCACAACCTGTTCAAATCTGTTTTTGACCAGTTTCTGAAAGTGTTTGCCCGTATTATCAGCGAGGCTGAAGCTGCACTCAATGATACCTTGACAAAATGGGATAAACATGAACCCCATTATGCTCTTTTTCTTGCCTTCCTGCGTCTGTTTGAATACGTGCGGAGTGAGGCCAATACGCTTTCCCGTCGTCATCTGGATTTCTATTACCGGGAGGTTCTACGTCTCAGGGAAAAACCTGCCCAACCAGGTCAGGTGCATCTGCTGGTAGAGCTGGCAAAGCATGCTCGTTCTCATGAATGTAAGGCAGGTAAAGAGTTCAAGGCAGGAAAAGATGACGGGGGACGGGACGCCTTCTTTGCAAATGATCATGATGTTGTTCTCAACCAGGCAAAGGTTGTTTCCCTGAAAACCCTCTACCGGCATGGTGATGAAAGAATTGGTACAGTAATACCGAACAGTATTTATAAAGGGCGTTTTTCTGCTTCCAGGCGCATGTTGTTGCGCAATACCCTCGAGGGCCGGATTTATGCGTCACCTGTGGCAAATTCTTCCGCCCCATCCTGGCATCCATTTTTCAACAAGGTCTATACTGAAGGGATTCTGCAGAACATCAACATGGCGGAAGCTGAGACAGGATTTGCCATCGCTTCACATTATCTGCTGCTGGCAGAGGGGAGCCGGACCATCACGGTTGAATTCACGCTGGCCGCTCCTTTATCAGGATTCAGCAAAGAACATGGCAGAGACGTGGTTTGTTCACTGACCACAAAAAAAGGATGGCTGACAGCAGAAGAGGTCACTTTCAGAGCTATAAGCGACCTCCAACTACAATTGCAGATAGTACTGAGCGGCAATGAACCTGCCATTACTCCCTACTCAAGCAAGGTTCATGGATATGTTTTTGAGAGTGAGCTGCCAGTCCTGGTTGTCAAGCTGCGGCATAGGAATAATGCCAACTACATCTATCCTCTTCTCCGGGAGGCGGTTCTTGGGGCAATTAAACTGAACGTTGACGTCAAAAGGCTCAAATCCATCGCTATTTCCAACGATTTCGGGCCAGTTGATTCCAGCAAGCCATTCCAGCCGTTTGGAGCTTCTCCCCTCAAAGGAAATGCGCTGATTGTCGGATCGAAAGAGTTGTTTCAGAAAAAGCTTGACACGGTAAGCGCAGATATTACCTGGCAGATAAAACCAGTGCCGTACAGAACAACACCGACCATTACCGTTGAATTTCTGGGCCAGGGAACATGGGCCTCCTCCACCCGAAGTTTAGCGCTCTATCAGGAGGAACCTGTTATTGACTTGTCGGCTAATGTTGACTATTCATTGCTCGATTTACCTGACTTTACCACCAATGAATATTTTTCGACCAGCTCTCGCCGGGGATTTTTCAGGCTAATGCTGACCAGCGGGTTTGGAAATGCCGAATATCAGGCTGATTTGATCAAATATCTCATCAGTCAGTCAGAAAAAGATAAACCGGCAAGTCTGCCTGTTGCCCCAACGATCGCCTCACTGACGCTTGACTATAGCGCCAGCACCACTCTGCATCTCAATTCCGCCTCACAGGCAGCTTATCAGAACAGGTTGGGGCGTTTTTTTCATCTTGCTCCTTTCGGGCAAGCCGAGCAGCATCCCTTTTTACGGTCATCGAAAACAACCACTCTGTTGCCTCAATTCAGTTTTCTGCGAGATAATACCATCGTGCAAAGTGAGGCTGAATTTTATATTGGCCTCAGCGGATTACTGGCCCCCCAAAATCTCTCACTGTTATTTCAGGTTGAAGATGGAACGGCCAATCCGCTCGCCTTGAAGCCAACGCCACATATTGACTGGAGTTATCTCAGCAATAACGAATGGATCAGATTTGCGGAAAACGAGGTGCAGGATGGCACGGATGAACTCCTGAATTCCGGCATCATGACCTTGGCGATTCCACAGGAGGCAAACTCAAGTAACACCATTTTGCCGGCAGGACTCTTCTGGATTCGTGCTGCAGTCTCCGAAAAAAGTGATGCGGTCTGCAAGCTGCAGTTGCTTGAAGCGCAGGCACTGAAAGCAAGTTTTGTCGATCACGGTAATTCTCCGACCTTTACAGCAACCCCGCTACCAGAAGGGGCCATCAGCAAGCCTGCTCAACCGGATGCGGAAATCAAAACGGTCAGTCAACCCTTTGCTTCTTTTGGAGGGCGTGGTATTGAGCAAACTGAAGCGTTCAATACGCGAATCAGCGAACGCCTGCGCCATAAGGATCGCGCTATTACGCTGTGGGATTACGAACGTTTGATCCTTGAGGCTTTTCCTCAGATATATAAGGTAAAGTGTCTTAACCATACCTGCTATGAGCCAAGCGAAAGCGGTGCGGGCATATACAGGGAATTGGCGCCGGGTCATGTCACCATTATCACCATTCCAAACTTGCAGTTCCATAATCTGCGAGATCCGCTCAGGCCCTATACCAGTCTTGGGTTGCTGCAGGAGATTGATTCGTTTGTTAAAAAACGTCTTGGTTGTTTTGCTGGGCTACACGTCAAGAATCCTCAGTTTGAAGAGGTGCGTGTCAGTTTCAAACTGCGTCTGTATGACGGTTTCGATGAAACCTTTTATGTGAACCTGCTGCAGCAGGCAATCACCCGCTTTTTGTCGCCATGGGCATTTGCCGGAGGTGGAGGACTCTCATTTGGTGGAAAAATCTACAAATCAGTGCTGATCAATTTTATTGAGGAGCAGCCTTACGTTGATTATGTGACTGATGTTCAGTTGTTTCAGGATATCAATGGGGAACCCCCGAGTTCGGATCACCTGAGTGAGGTGAAAGGTTCAAGGGCGGTCTCTGTCCTTGTTTCAGCCCCGGCGATAAAACACGAAATTACGCTCATTACCTCTAAGCCGGAAAATGCATCCGGTAAAATTTGTCAGTGTGAAGCATGAGCCAGAGTCAAAATAACATAGCGAAACATCCCGTCCTTAAGCCAGCGGAAGATTTCTACAAGTTGCGCAGGGATGGTATCGGCTTCATCGAGCAGATGGCAAGCTTGCTGTGGACAGATTATAATACCCATGATCCCGGCATTACGACGCTGGAGGCGCTCTGTTATGCAATGAGCGACCTTGCCTATCGTATTGGGTGGGATATCAAAGATATTCTTTCACCGGAAACACTCTCTCCGGATTCATCCCGTCCTTACCCGAACCAGCCGTTTTTTACAGCAAGGGAGATTCTGACGATCAACCCGGTGACGATCGACGATTTTCGCCGGGTACTTATCGACCTTCCAAAAATCCGCAATGCCTGGGTTTTCTGCAAGGAATGTGCTTGCCATTCAAGCTATTACGCCTGGTGTGACAAGGGTCAACTGCAGCTCTCTTACCTGAATCCCGGCGATTTACCCCGGTCTCCGGTCAAAAAGGTTGCACCACGGGGGCTCTATGATGTACGAGTAGAGCTCGAAGCTGACCCCGGACAGGGTGACCTGAATGATCGCAAGATAGAGTATACTTCAAATTTTCATGATGCCGACGGTGCGCACTCGACCATTATGGAATTACGATTTCCTGAGCTTAATCTTGCCGACAGCCACTTGTGGAGGCTTTTTCTTGACAGTGACGAGGCCTTTGCCAGGAGTGCTGACAACGACTTGTTTACGGTGACGCTCACCAGACTTGGCGCAACGAAAACCTATGATCTGCTCAGCGACCCGGTGCTTGATGAAGAGGGGCGCAACAACTATCTTCGCAATCACTGGCGGACAGTATTTTATCTCGATTTTACCCTTACGTTTACCCATACTCTTGCTGACAATTCCCGAAAGAGCGAGACCATTCTCATAAATAATGCGGCCCTTCGTGTTTTCAGCGATTCTGCCGCAAAAAACGCGATAACTGTCGAAACGTTGAAAGGTGTGCTGGAGGATAAGCGTGCCGGAGGCTTTCTCCAGCGTTACCGCAAGAAAGCCATTGCGTCAAGGGATGCTGTTTTAAGCGCAAAAGCCGAATTGCTGATACATCGCAATCTGGATGAGGACTATTGTTCTGTAACCGTCGTCGGTATAGAGGAGGTCGCCGTCTGTGCTGATGTGGAGGTGACGGCCGACGCTGACATCGAATGGGTACAGGCGAAAATCTGGTTTGAAATAGAACAGTATTTCAATCCTCCGATCCGCTTCTTTTCCTCCCGGGAATTACAGGATGCCGGAGAGCTAGTCGAAGAGATATTCAATGGTCCTGAACTCAACTGCGGTTTTATTCGGGCTGATGATCTGGAGAAGGCCTCACTCAAGACGGAGCTGCGCGTTTCGGATATTATCAACCGACTGATGGAGATTGATGGCGTGATAGCGGTCAATCAGTTGCTGTTGACCAAATATGACGCTGAAGGAAATGCTGTCAAGGGTGCTGCCGATCTTGATTCGAACAAAACCAGCGTTTTATGGCTGTTACGCGTCAGCGAACAGCACCAGCCTCGTCTGTACAAGAATGCCTCGCGGTTTCTGTTTTATAAAAACGGCCTGCCATTTCTGCCGAGGATGGATGAGGTGTCAGATACCCTGAATCAGTTGCATGGTGAAGCTGAACGTCCGAAGCTAAACAATGTCGATATGGAGTTGAGCATTCCAGCAGGTACTTTCAGAGACTGCAAGGAGTATTATCCCGTTCAATACAGCCTCCCTCTGGTTTATGGTACCGGCCCTGAAGGAGTTCCATCTCAGGCAACCGAACTCCGTCAGGCTCAGGCGAAACAGATGAAAGCCTATCTGATGGTGTTTGAACAGATGCTCGGTAATGCCCTGGCGCAACTGGCCCATACCGCAGATCTCTTTTCACTCGACCCCGACATCAGGCAGACCTATTTCGTCAAGGTGTTCAGCGAGGAGCTGATTAAAGGATTTGATGAGATCAAAAATGGCACTTATGGAAGTGAAGCTCTTGAACAAATGACAGAAACCCGCTCCGAATTTTTGCAGCGCAGAAACAGGTTTCTTGATCATCTGCTCGCACGTTTCGGTGAACTTTTCAGTGAGTATGCCTTGTTGCTGAACAATGTCTATGGCAAGAAGGTTGCTCTTGAGCGTTTAATCGACGACAAGATTGCCTTCCTTAAAGCCTATCCGCAGATCAGTCATAATCGGGCTAAAGCTTATGATTATACACAGAACTCATCCCTGCAGGAGAACCAGCCATGCATCAAGAAGCGAATCGGTCTCTTGCTGGGTTATCCGGATCTGACTTTATTCTTCACCGGTACTCATCCGGCTTATGGGCCGGGGTATACCGTCCCGTTTGAGCTGAAGGACAGAAACAACAAAATATGGCTGAAAGGGAAAATAACCCTTCCTGCCTTTTCGTCGGGTGAGGCAGAAACAAAGGCACTCCATGAACTGCTTGTCAGGATGCATCAATCGCAATACTACGACATCATTCATAAACAAAAAACAGGCCTTTTCCAGCTTGTCTTTAACGATAACACAAGCAAAGTGCATGCTTTGCATCCTTCATTGTTCAGCACACCAGCGGCAGCGGAAGAGCTGCAGAAAGAGTTGCAGGCATGGAGTGCAAATGAACGGCTGATGGTTGTTGAGCATCTTCTGCTGCGTCCGAAGTTTCCCGGAGATGCGCTCTATAAACCCTGCGACGAAGGAAGTGGCCTGACCTGTTGTGATGAAGACCCCTATTCATTCAGGCTTACCTTTGTCATGCCCGGCTGGACGACACTCTATACCGACAATCTGGACATGCGCGGATTTGCTGAACGTACCATCCGGGAGGAAACACCATCGCACCTGCTTGGTAAAACCTGTTGGGTAGGAAATGATGACAGCCAGTTCGACCGTTTTGAAGAGGCATGGTATACATGGCTCTCGGTTAATTCCAGATTTGACTGGAGTGAAGAGCGACTGCATGAACGCATTAAGGCCATGCTCACCGCGAATATTCTGACAGTTACTGAGCAGAATAAGATCTGTCAATGCGCTACGGAAATTCTGGAAAAATGTGGAATGGAGTTTTATCACTGGATGGAAAGCAACGTCAACAACGGGAATTTACCGGATTCCGATTTCAATCCATCAGCCATCAGTTTGTGCCCTGGAATGATCGTCAGGGAAGGGACAGTCAACGACATCCTGCACTTCCTGAAAGATCGATACAACAGCTATAAGGAAGTTTCTTTCCGGCTCTGGAACGTCGTGAATATACTTGGCGAACTGCACAACATCTATCCTGTTGCAACCCTGCATGATTGTGATGAAGGCAGTGATAGCAACCCGGTACGTTTAAACAACACCGCTCTTGGTGACCATCCGTTGAGTTCATCATCTGATAATAAATGATAACGGTCAAACAACTGTACCATGGAACCTACTCAAAATAGTTATCCGGTTTTTGTCGCCAATCAGGTGCTTACCAGCAGGCACTTGAATGAAATTTTCAACTATCTGGATGAACAGGATCGTCTGACACGGGCAAACCTTGTCGGTATAGGCATTGTCTGTGGCCTGGAAATCAGCATTACTGCCGCAGATGGCAAAACGACGATTTATGTGTCGAGAGGCTGTGGAGTTACTTCACAGGGCTATTTGATTGTTGTGCCCGAAGAGGGTTTGACGCTGGTGTCCTGCAAGGCCGATTATCAGATTCCTGATGAGGTTGATTACCCGGAGTTCAGAAACCCTGATACAAGAATACAATATCCCTTGTGGGAACTCTTCCCGGCAGGGGAGCAGGCAACTGTTGCGTTGGGCAGCGACAGCGATGCCGGCTTTCTGGATGACAAGGCAGTGCTGCTTTTTCTGGAGCTGAAAAAAACATCGCTTCGCAACTGCAGTCCCAAAAATTGCGACGACAAGGGCTCGGAAGTGACTGCCAGCCTTAAACCATTGCTGATCAAGGTTGAAGACCTTGAGAAGATCATGAAAGCAGCCAACTCGCTCGATAGCGGCCTGACCTCCAGCGATCTTGAGGCTGCTTTACTGGAAAAGTTGAAACTGCTGGATATACCTATGCCCCGTTTCAACGTCGTCAACAGCAGTCCGGCGACCTCAAACGACATTTATGCGGCTTTTCTGAATCTCTTTACCGCCAATAAACTGGCAGGTTCCACCGCTAATGCCCTGAGTGCCGCATACCAGGCTTTCAAGCCACTTCTGCAGGAGAGTTATAAGAGCGATCCTTTTGGAGAGTTCAAAAAAACATTCTCTTTTCTTGACCAAAGCCCGACGGCAACCGATCAAGTGATATTCATGCAGTATTATTATGACTTTTTTGATGACTTGTTACGTGCTTATGATGAATTTCGCTGGAAGGGGGTTGATTTGTTCAGCTCATGCTGCCCCTCTGCGGCTCTGTTTCCACGCCATTTGATGCTTGGCTTACTCTATCCGGAAAAGGCAGCTCATCCAGGCAGTTATCGGCAGAATTACCTGCCTTCACCTGCTTTCGATGCGTGTTCCGGTCGCTCAAAAGAGCTCTTGCAGCTCTTCAAGCGTCTCGTTGAGATGACCCGCAGTTTTACCCATACTCCAGGCTTGTTGCCCCAACTCTTCAGCAGGGCATATACAGCTTTAAACGTCGATCCTCAAATCTGCGTAACACCCACTGTTTTTGGTGACAAGTCTCTCTCCGACAAGGCTATTCCCTATTATTACCAGAATAACGGCACGACTCCTTTATACAAGCTTTGGAGCAATGAAAAGACACGGCGAAACCGTGCCAACCAGAACTTGAGTTATCGTTGCAGCGACTTCAGGCCAGTCGCACCGGATTTTGTCAGCAATCCGCTGCGTTATGACCTTGAGCCTCACAATTTTCTGCGAATTGAAGGTCATTTGGGAAAAAACTACCAGCGTGTATTGAAAACACTGCTATCGCTCAAGACGCAATATCGACTTCCCGTTGAGATCATCGCCTTGAGAACGGGAGCTTATGATGATACCCAGACCGTCGATCTTGGCAAAGAATCGGTTCGCTTTCAGGATCTTGAGACCTTGTATGATTCCTTGCGCGAAGAGGTACTGGCGACCTTGACCGAGGGAGTGAGGTATCTTTATGATCTTCCCATGATCTCTGAAAATGCGCCTTTGCCTGGAGGGAAACCACAACATTCATTGCTGAAAACCCATGCACCGGGTTACCTTGTTCAGGAAAACAGTTTGGGCGCCTGGTACGAGAAGTACTGGACGCGTTTTCAGTCCAGGCCATATATTAATGTTGAGCAGACCACTTTTAATGCCGCTGTTCTCGAAAAGGTCTGCCGTGTTCTGTTGAACGGCACAACCAGTCTGCCGGAAACAAATTATGTTCATGTCGTTTCAATCTACTATTACACCAAGCTTTCAGAAGCTCTGGCGGTGACGCTTGACGCTTTAACCTATTCCGATTTTGAGAACAAATATCAGGATCTGCTGAGCCTGATGCGTTTTTTGTGCTCAGCCTTGCTCAGCACAATTTCGGCAGAATACAAGCTCTTTTCGTCCCAGGGAACTATGGTGAGCCATTATAATGATGTGCTTTTTTCCAGCAAGTTCGATTCCATCAAATCACTCTATGACGAGTATGTTCGTCGCATAAGAGATTTAAAGAAAAAGCAGTTTCTCGGCACTTTTCTGCAAGATCATCCAGGTATACAGCATAAAGCAGGAGTGCCGATTGGAGGCACCTTTATTCTTCTCTATCATCAGGATCCGGCACCGGTGTTGAGTGTCAATACCGCAGCGACCACCACACTCTCCTTTGTCTCCGAAAAAAACGCCAATACGGTGTCGTTGTCCAACTTCACCACTGCATTATCGATTGCCAATACCCGGACTCTGACTGATGCCATCGGGCGCATCAGCACAAATCAACTGCTTGCATCAAACCCCGACATCAATCTCGTGCTTGATTCGCTGAGCAGTCAGATCGAGAGTATGAACAGTGGAAAACGCCCTCTCAGAGGAAAGGATTCGGCGACGAGGATCATTGCGAACGCGGTTAATGAACTGGAAGACGGGGCTGTTATTGCGGATTTTTATCTCCCGTACCTGATCTCTTCCAATGTCGAAGCGGTACAGTTTGTTTTACCGAAAACCCAGCCTGCGACCATTTCCGGCATAGTGGCAAATGAACATGAATACGAATGGATAGATTCCGTCAAACATTTGAATTACCTCTGTTTACGTGATTACCGGCCAGCAGGGACGCCGAAAGCTCCCGCAGCACATGAACAGGAGCGGAGTCGTCTGAAAGACAATTATATCGTCAGGATTTACAAGTATGAAATTCAGGGACAATCTCTCCTTCAGGGTAATTCCCCTGTAGACATTGTTGTTCCTTTACAAGGAGATGCTGGCCTCACTCATTACAAACTTTCTGCTGTTGCCCGCACACTGAATGAGCAGTTTCCTCTTGGCCTTGTTTTTGACACCGTGGCAGGCACAAATAAACTGGTTATCCGATTTATTGAAGGCCAAAAATTCCGTATTGAATTGGGCGGAATACAGGGAAACCAGATTCGTTATGCCTATAACAACGATATGGTGTACAGATGGCAGTCTAATTCCTGGGAAGCGATGGAACCAGAATCAGGACAAGAGTTGCCATCCCGCATCAGTGCTGATAGTTATAGTTCACAAGAGTATCAATGGCTGCATCAACATTTTGAACCTTCAGCTTTAACTCCGGTTTCAGGTCCGACCGCAACAGAGGCAATTAAATGGGAGCAAATGACTCTGAATAGGGCAAAAAAATATGCATCAGCCACACAACTGCCGATTTATGAATCCGTACTCAGTGAGATCGTCGATGTCATTTATAAAATTGACCAAAGCGCAAAAGTTGTTCTAACGGGAAGCTGGGCAAATGGCAGTTGGGTTTCAAGAAATGATGCTGACAATATCAACAGTATGGGGGCTGATATCACCTGGCCATTGTTCCTTGAACTTCGTAAAAAAGTTACCGGAAAAACAGGGTACAGCCCGATTCACCTGCTTGTTGAAAGTGGTCAGGAGATCACCGCCGGGATGATAAAAATCTCTACCGGTTATCCTGTAAAGATTCTTAAAGGGAAAAAGGATGCGCAGAAAGGATTGGTATTGTCAAGGAGAAGATAAAATGGAGACCTCCTGTTCAAACATTACAGTGTGCAATGTTCGTTCAGGAGGTTTTTTCAGGATAGCCTTGCGGCCGTTCCCTAAAGGAACCAATCGGTTCCAACTCAGTGGTCAAATCTACTCAACTGCCGAATATTCTGCAAATTTTTTTTATGGCATCCCAGGTTCACAAGATCAAAAGACTGTTCATTGATGTTGAATTCAACGGAACAGAATCAGAGGGGATGAAATTTCATAGGAGTGTGTCAGACTTGTTTTATCACTCGATTATGCCTGCACTTGAAGAAACTTTAAAGCGGTATATGCCATTAAAGGATCACCTTACGTTTGAACGGTTCGACATAGATGCCGGAACTCTCCAGCTTGACAGTCTGGAGTCCAGGCTGTCGGAGAGAGTAATTCAGGCACTTGAAAAATCCCTCCAGGAATTATCAGTGACAACCCCTCAATTGCATTTCACGAATACCGACACGCTCACCGTTAAAACAGAAGGAGAATCTATCAGCGATGCGTTTCTTTTTTTCCTGAAAAATGGGACTTTGCCCTGGTCGTTTCATCTGCCGTCAGGTTCAACTTTTGAAGAGACAGTCTTTAAAGTATTGAAGGAACCGGAGCGGTTTGGTGGCACACCAGACTTTATCAGAAATGATGTTGTTAAGGTATTATCCTCGGCCACAGCACGAAAACGGCTGATTTATCAGTTTAGTCCTCTCTTGCTTGAAACTTTGTTTCGACTTCTTTCCCCTGAAAGAGCCAAAGAATTGAGAGGGTTTCTACCCCTGTTTCGCAGTTCTGAAGCTTTCCCTTTGGATTTCGGACGGCTTGAACAACTGCTCTGGGAAGATGCGTTTGCATGCATTGCATCCGGTAAACCCTATACAGAAGAGAAGATTATCAGTGCAATCAGGGCCGCTTTGACACTTCCCATGTTTCGGCATTTATCATTGGACAGCAGGTTTGAACGTTATCGTTTTGATGTATCCGTAATTCAAAAAGTTACCGGTTTGCCCCTGCTCCCCATCCCGTTCGATGATCATAAAACAGAGAGCGCAGTGAATGAAAAAAGTACTCTTCATCAGACAGCGCAGGATAATGATGAATCCGATTCACTTCGCACGATTGAACATCCCGAAGCAAAAACAGGTATTTATATTGTACTTGCCGGGCTGGTTCTGCTTCATCCGTTTTTGCCTCAATTATTCAGAGCTTTAGCTGTGGCCGATGACGAAAAACTTCTGCAACCCACACACGCTCTTCACCTCTTGTATTTTCTGGTGACAGGAGAGAGCATTGCTCCTGAATATGAGTTAGTTCTTCCAAAAATTTTGTGTAATATTTCTCTTGATGCCACCGTTGAATTGGAAATATCTCTTACCGTCAGTGAACAGGAAGAGGCCGAAGCCCTCCTTTCAGCGGTTATCCGTCACTGGGAAGTTTTGAAAAATACAAGTATTGACGGTCTTCGGGAGACATTTCTCAAGCGTTCTGGAAAACTTTCCCAAAGAAGTGATGGAGAGTGGTTACTGCAAGTTGAATCGAAAAGCTATGACCTTCTTTTAGAGCAGCTTCCCTGGGGTATTTCGATGATCAAGCTGCCGTGGATGTCACAAATGCTCAGAGTGGAGTGGATATAGCCGGGCTTTTTGAAGCATAATGCCAGACCAATGAAAACAAGCGCAGAAAAATCATCCACAACCACCTCGACGCCCCCAACGAAAGCGGCGAGTCGTCCTTTTTTCGCAAAAGCTGGAGGTGGTGATTTTTTTGCGCCTGCCGTTCAGATGAAAATGGCTGTCAGCAAACCCGGAGACAAGCTTGAGCAGGAAGCGGATAGAATGGCTGACAGGGTGATGCGAATGCCTTCGTCAGCATCGCTGTTACCAGGAAAAGAGGAAAAATTGCAGCGGACAGTTGACGAGAAGCTTCAGAAAAAGGAGGATGACAAGTTTCAAAAGGCTGAAGAAAAAGTACAAAAGAAAGAAGAGGAGAGACTTCAGAAAGCCCCTGCAGGAGAAGAAAAACTTCAGCGTCGGGGAGGTGATGGAGTTTCAGCCGCAGCGACAGACGTACAATCGGCAATCCAACGCAAGAGAGGTGGTGGTCAGCCGCTTTCAAATGATGTCCGTGGTTACATGGAACCACGCTTCAATGCTGATTTCAGCGAGGTACGAGTTCATAGCGACCAGGAATCCGCAGCGCTGAGCAACCAGTTAAGTGCCCGGGCATTTACCCACCAAAACAATATCTTTTTCTCCCGTGATCAGTACCAGCCCGGCAGCAGTGAGGGTAAAAAACTGCTCGCTCACGAATTGACCCACACCATACAGCAGGGTAATGCAGTGCAACGAAAAGTCGGATTACCTGTTCCTGAAAAACGGGATGCGGCAACCCAGAAAATTCACCCGGCCGCTGCTGTTACAGGCAATCAGATAACTGCAAGTTCGGGTGTTGTCATTCTCTCCTCCAATACCTTCAATCCTACAGAGAAGGTCAGAGATGAAATTGAGGCTCAAGGCGGCAAAGGTCTGGATGTTCGAGTTATGGTGAAAGGGTTGACCGGTGAAGGACGAGTGAAGATTAAAGTCGACAAGAGTAAAAACTATGATTCACTCGGGAAAGGGTCGATGCCTTTGCTCAACGCATGGGGTGAGCAACTCGGTGGAATGTATATAAATTTCAAGGTTACAAACAGTGAGGTTTCCGGAGGATATGCCTCGTTAACACCGGCTGGAGGCAATACCAATGACTGGCTGAAAGCAGTTCAAAAAAACTCGGCCTTGCTCGGAGGATTGGGCCTTAAAGTCGGGAACTTGCCAACACCGGTTAATAGATTTGATAATGGGAAGTTAACTCTTGGGGTGACAAATCTCAAGGTTGAAATCGGGGGTTTTGTCGACTCCCTGTTAAATTTATCCATTGAAAATACCAACAAACCAAAAATTGACGCTACAGCCGACATTACTGTTAAAGGTATCGCAAAAGGGCAGTTAAAATTAGATAATACAAAGGATAACCTGACAGGTCAGGTTTCGTTGGCGATCGCTTATAAATCATTCAGTGGATCTGCAGATGTTATCTATAATGCCGACGGAACCGTTGATATAGGTGGTAAAGCCTCTTATAATGCCGATAAGTTATCAGGCGAAATTCAATTTGTCGCTACCGATCTGAATGCCGCCAACAGCTTTGCCAAAAACGCAATTTCTGCCGCAGGTGGCAAAGAAAACGTTCAAAATGCGGCTGCTCCAGCACCTGTTCCTGCTCCGAAATCAAACCAGAAACAACGAGCCCTTGCCGCAACCGGTCAATTGGGATTTAATCTGACAACATGGTTTGCCGGAACAGTCAATGTTGTTGTGGATGGAAACGGTGCCATTACCGTCATCGGTAAAATAGCCCCTCCTGCTGAAATTGAGTTATTCAAACAAAGAGATTGGGAAAAACAACTCATCAAGTTTGAAGCAAAAGCTTACTATGGAATTCCATTAGTCGGTAATTTAAATTTATTTGCCAATATCAGTCTGCACGCACTGGCGAAGTTAGGTCCCGCAAAAATGTATAACATTGAAATTCTTGGAACCTACTCTACCGACCCTGATATCCAGAAAAATATTCAAATCTCCGGCTCCATCAATATTTCAGCTTATGCAGGGCTGCGATTGCGTGCTGAAGGAGGTGCCGGAATTGAAATTATTGCGCATGATATTAAATTCGGCATTGGTTTAAACGCCGATATAGGAGTCAAGGCGTATGCAGATGCACGTCCAACCATCGGATATAGAGATCCGGGGATATTTTACGTCAGCGGTACCCTGGAGATGATCGCCCAACCAATGCTTGGTTTGGGTGGCGACTTTTTTATTGAACTGGATAGTCCATGGTGGTCACCGGCTCCTGATGAAAAATGGACGTGGCCGCTCTTCTCAAAAGAGTGGCCCTTGACCGACCCGATCGGCCTGAGTGCTTCAGTCAAAGACTATGTTTTGGGTTCAGGAGTGGCTCCCGAAATCGAGCTGAAAAAACCTGAATTTGACCCGTCAAAGTTTATGACAAGCATGGTGGATAAAACCTTGCCTGAAAAAACTGGCGGGCCAGGAGCAGGGCAGGGCACATTCAAGGAGGACGGCTCTGTGCCAAAGCCAACCGTTGCCCCGAAAAAAGCTGCGCCGAAAAAGGCTGACGTTAAACAAGGGAAGAAAGGAACCCCGCCGGGCGGTGGAAAATCCCGCAATCCGGACAAAAATGCTGCGGCCGCTCAGGATGCCAACAAGACGTTAAAGAGCAGTTTGGATGGGCTGAAAAACAAAGCGCCGTATTCGAAGGCTGAACTGGATAAAGCGTTGGATGCAATCAAAGGCAAAGTGAAGGGGATAACTTTCAGTGTCCAGGCTCAAGGGGAGAAATGGATTGTAACCCCGGGCGGTGGTGGAAAGAAAAAAAGTGCCGGCAAGATTGAGGTGGAAGCAAAAAAGCTGAACGGCAAGAATAAAGATGATGAAAGAAGTGAGGAGAAGAGACGAGGTGATAAATTGGCCGCAATCAGTGACTCCGAAAAGTTGTTGAATGAAAAATACTTTAATGAAGAGGTTGTGCGCAAGAAGTTGATTCCCATCAAAAAGCGATATAACCTGTCAACGCTTAATCTTGTTATAGATTTAAAAAAAGAGCGTAAAGAGACTCTTCATTTTACTGCGTCAGCAAGCGAGGAAATAAAAGGTCAAACCAAAGAAGTTGAAATTGAAGGGCTCAGCGCTGAAAATATAGAATCGGAAAAACCTGATTATTCAGCACCTGATGCAAAATTAGGAGGTGTCGAAATGACAGCGAATTTCCTTACTCCAAAGCACTTGAAAGGAAGCGGAGTAAGTGTCAAACCCGCGATTATGGATGAAATCCCGAAACAACGAAATGGCACAAAACTTTACGTTCAAGGTCATCTGTTAAATCGCTTGCTTGGAGGACCGGGAAACGACATAAAAAACCTCACGCCACTTACGTATAAGGCAAACGGAGATCACGAAAGGGAAGCCGAGTCGGAGGTAAAGTCTCTGGTACATGGTGACCAAAAGCAAGCCGTTTTCTATCAAGTCAAGGTTATTTATCCCCAAAAAAGCGATAACGCTGCACCAAATCCTGCAGAGGGACGTTTGGCGACCAAACTAATGGTTTCCTGGCATACGTGGAAGATTCTTTCAGTGAATCCATTGAAAAAAGAAAAGGGAGCAATAAACAAAGGTCCGATTACAATCTATAATGTCGGAGGTTCATCATCCTGGCCTCACCTATAGATTCATCCTTTATTCACTTTTGATGTTTGAGAATATGGCCCGTGTGAGGTCTTAATAACTTTATTGACTTATTAGTGATGAACTCAAATGCCGAGAACCTGCAAGGTATCTTCGATTGGCTGAAGAATAGTGTATCGAGTTCTCTCCGCGTATACCTCGGACAAATTGAATTCCTTGATCGAAGTCCATTAAGCTTTTCCAGTGATAATTCCTGGCTTGCCGATTTCATGGAACGCCACAATCCCGGCTATGAGGAATTTGCTATTCTTATGTCGGCGTTAGCTCCCCATATCCTGCCCGATTTCTTCAACCAAATCATCACAGAACATCTTCCCGAAGGTGGAGACTTCCCTGAATTCGGCGGTGTCAAAGGTACAAACCACCGGGGAATACTCCCGACAGGCGAAACGGCTCAATTTATTCTCGCAGGTAACGATATAGAAAAGCGTCTTGAAGTTCAGAGTATCTTCAGCAGCGAGCACTGGTTTATGAAAGAGCATATCCTCTGGCTGGAGTCTGTTCGTGAAGGCGAACCGGCAATGAGCGGCCGGCTGATTCTCAACCCGGAGGTGGTTGAACAGCTCACGATCGGCACTGTCAGCAAACCCCGCTTCAGCATGGAGTTTCCGGCTGAATACATTGAGACTGACATGGAGTGGGACGATCTTGTGCTGCCCTCAGGCACCTTGCAGCAGATCCGCGAAATAGAAAACTGGATTACTCATAACAACACACTGCTGCAGGAGTGGGGGATGAAGAAAAGAATCAAGCCCGGCTACCGTGCCTTGTTCTATGGACCTCCGGGCACCGGCAAGACACTGACAGCAAGCCTGCTGGGCAAGCAGACCGGAAAAGATGTTTTTCGTATCGATTTGTCACGGGTCGTATCAAAATACATTGGAGAGACTGAAAAAAACCTTTCGCGGCTTTTCGACAAGGCTGAAAACAAAAACTGGATTCTCTTTTTTGATGAAGCCGATGCACTCTTCGGCAAGCGGACTGAAATCCATGATGCTCACGACAAATATGCCAATCAGGAGGTAGCGTATCTGTTGCAGCGTATTGAAAGCTACAACGGTCTTGTCATTCTGGCCTCCAACCGCAGAAACAATATCGATGAAGCTTTTGCCCGTCGATTTCAAACGATCATCCAGTTTCCAATGCCGAAGGCTGATGAGCGGCATAAAATATGGGCCAAAACACTGCCGCATCAAATGACGTTCGATACAGATATCGACTGGCAGAAGATAGCCACACGCTTTGAGCTCTCCGGTGCGGGAATACTGAATGTCGTCCATTATTGCGCCGTCGAATCGCTTGCAAATCCAGACGAACCGCTCAATACGAAATGGCTTGAAAACGCCATTATTCGTGAATTTATCAAGGAGGGGAAGGTGGTGTAATGCAATCCTTCCCTGCATCGGTCCCACCTTTCTGGAAACCAAATACTCCATTATCCATAACGAGTTATGTCATTGTATTCTGAATTTGCTCCGTGGTATGAGCAGCTTTTTCCGTTCCGTGAAGCGGTATATCTCTTCCTTTATGAACATGCCGCTCCTTCGGGAAGTAGTATCCTTGATGCCGGATGCGGGCCGGGTCACTATTGTGGAAGATTTCAACGGGACGGTTTCCGTACAACAGGCATTGATCTTGATCCGAAGATGATTGATGAGGCAAAGGCCTCCTTTCCTGGCTCAGAATTTCATTGTATGAACATTGCAGATCTTGCATCTTTGCGTTGTTCGTTCCGTTTGATCTATTCCACAGGCAATGTTGTGGCCCATCTTCCATCTGCCCGATTTTTAGCTTTGCTTCAGAATGTCTATACTGCTCTTGAACCGGGAGGTTGCTGGATTTTTCAGGTGGTGAACTGGGACTATATTCTTGGGCTTGCTGAGTACCGTTTTCCGGTCAAAACTGTCGACGATGGTTCAGTAGCTTTTTATCGCAGCTATCCGCTCATTTCTCAGGAACGTGTCATTTTTGATGTCGAGCTTCATTCTGGTGGCCGGAAGATTTTCAATGAGCAGACAATACTGTATCCTCTCACTGCCGACAGTTATCTTCACAGGCATACCGACGTTGGATTCTCGCTGTCTGGCATGTATGCCGGTTTTGATAAAAAGCCCTTTAACCGGGAGCGTGATTCCGGCCTTGTCATGGTGTTTAAGAAAGAGCAGGGGAGTTAACGTCACCTCAATGCATCACAGGTAAAAATTATGATAGCAAGAACAATACTGAAAGTTGCCTCTCAGATTCCTTGGGATAAGGTGATTGAACGTGCGCCTTCAGTTGCAGAGAAAGCGGGAACGCTCTGGAAAAGCATAAGAAGTAAAAATAAGCGTCTTTCAGTTGATGAGAGCATGGTGTATTCCTCATACAGCACAGAGTTGTCGGAGAGTGATCTGCTTAAAGCACGTTTGGATAGACTGGATGAGAGAGTAGAGAGTTTGGAGGAGGAAATTCAGGCTTCTTCCGGTTTGATCAAGACATTAGCCGAACAGAATACGTCGCTGGTGCAACGGATTGAGCTGCAGAGAATCCGTCTCATTCGCCAATCTCTTCTTTTTGCCGGAGTCACTGCTGTATTGGCAGGAATGATAGTGTATCTCTTTATTCGGTAGTGGCTGTTGCTGCTGTCTCGCCGTAAACCCTTTAACGCAAGCTGTGATCCGTTTCCTGAAAAAAGGTGAAATCCCGGAATTGGGAATAGCGGAATTCATTTCACTGACGGCGATGATGATGTCGCTGGTCGCACTCTCCATCGATACGATGCTGCCCGCCCTCCCTGAAATAGGCAGGGATCTCGGAGCCATCGACAACAACCGTTCACAGCTCATTATCTCCCTGTTTTTTTTCGGAATGGCTTCCGGTCAACTGCTTTACGGCCCGGTTTCAGACAATACAGGACGCAAACCGGCTATTTATCTTGGTTACGGACTCTTTATAACAGGGTGTCTGCTCTCACTCTTTGCCACAACCCTGCCTGTCATGCTTGCAGGAAGGTTCCTTCAGGGATTCGGAACGGCTGGCCCCCGCATCGTCTCAATTGCCATCGTTCGCGACCGTTACGAGGGGAGTGCCATGGCACGCGTCATGTCTTTTGTAATGACGGTTTTTATCATTGTGCCCATTATTGCCCCGGCACTCGGACAGGGTATGCTGCTGCTTGCAGGATGGCGTTCCATTTTTGCGTCATTTCTCTTTCTGGCATTGCTCACGCTTGTCTGGTTCGCACTCCGTCAGCCTGAAACCCTATCGAAAGAAAAGAGAGTTCCTTTCTCATTCAAACCGATCATTGGCACTGTGATGATCATTTTCGGCAACCGTCATGCAATCGGCTATACGGTAACCGCCGGTCTTGTCAACGGCTTTTTTCTGGGCTACCTGAATTCGGCGCAGCAGATTTTTCAGGAAGAGTATGCGCTTGGAACGGCGTTTCCTCTCTATTTTGCCGTTCTTGCACTCTCGATAGGCGGCGCATCATTATGTAATGCCCGGTTTGTGCTGCGCCACACCATGCAGTCCCTTTCAAAACGTGCGCTCCTTTCAATCATCGCACTCGCAACAGGATTCTTTCTGTTTGCGTTCTGGTGTCATGGAGATCCGCCGCTCTGGACACTCATGGTATACCTTTTTGCAACGTTTTTCGCCACAGGAATACTCTTCGGCAACCTCAACGCACTGGCCATGGAGTCTCTCGGAAAAATCGCCGGTATCGGAGCCGGTATTGTAGGTTCGCTGTCAACCTTTATCTCACTTATTGCAGGAACCGTCATTGGTCAGAGCTACAACGGAACCGTCCTTCCTCTAACGGCAGGTTTTTTCATGCTCAGTCTGGCGTCGCTCGCAGCCATGAGATGGGCTGAAAAATAAACTGACAAGAGTCGGATTCTGAAAAAATAACGTATTATTTGTGTGTCGCTGAATTATTTTTGTATTTTTATCCCGATTACGTGCTAATTATTGCATGGGATTGCGGTTTTGATGGACAATACCTCTCACCGCTTCTTTTAATGATTATCAACAAGGAGTGCACATGATGTATGTGTCAGCAAAGGCATTGGAGCTTCTGCGGATAGGTTCTGGCTATCCCGATGCAGTGTTCCACGATAATCAGGAGGCTGCAATTCGTTACCTTGTTGAAGGTCGAGGACGATTGCTGGTTGTTCAGAAGACCGGGTGGGGAAAAAGCTTTGTCTATTTTATTGCCACCAGGTTACTTCGTGAAGGGGGTAATGGCCCTGCTCTGTTGATTTCACCACTGCTTGCTTTGATGCGCAACCAGATTGAGGCGGCGGAACGTATGGGTGTGCGAGCTGCTACTATCAACTCAGATAACCCGGATGACTGGGCTGAAGTTGAAATGGGCATCCACTGCAATACGATTGACATTCTGGTCATCTCTCCAGAACGGCTGGCGAATGAACGGTTCCGCTCCAATATTCTTGCTCGTATTACCGGGCAGATCTCAATGCTGGTCATTGATGAAGCTCACTGTATTTCTGACTGGGGTCACGATTTTCGGCCACACTATCGATTGCTGGAGCGGATTGTGAAAACCCTGCCACAAAATCTTCGACTGCTTGCAACGACGGCCACCGCAAACAACCGTGTCATGGAAGATCTTGCCGACGTGCTTGGGCCTCATTTGGAGGTGTTGCGTGGTGATTTGAATCGTCCATCGCTCACCTTGCAAACCATCTCATTACCTGATCAGGCAGAGCGCCTCGCCTGGCTGGCCGAACAACTTGCTGTACTTCAAGGGTGTGGAATCATCTACACGCTGACCGTGCGTGATGCTAACCAGGTTGCCTCATGGCTGAAAAGTCGCGGGTTCAGGGTTGAGGCCTATACGGGAGAAACTGGTGATCGCCGACCTGAACTTGAGCAGGCGCTGTTGCATAACACGGTCAAGGCGCTTGTTGCAACCTCCGCGCTTGGTATGGGTTACGACAAGCCTGATCTTGCTTTTGTGATTCATTATCAGATGCCGGGATCAGTTGTTGCTTACTATCAGCAGGTCGGTCGCGCCGGTCGTGCTCTGAAATCAGCTTACGGCATCCTGCTCAGTGGCAGAGAAGAGAGAGATATTACAGACTGGTTCATCAAGAGCGCTTTTCCAACCCGGCAGGAGGTTGACCAGGTCATTCGTGCGCTTGAGAAGGAGCCTGCTGGCCTCTCTGTTCCCGAACTTCAGGGGAGGGTCAATCTGAGTAATGGACGTATTGAGAAGACCATTGCGCTGCTCTCTCTTGAGTCACCAGCTTCAGTGGTCAAGCAGGGGAGCAAGTGGCAATTGACGACGGCCACACTGGGTGAAAGCTTTTGGGATCGCGCAGCTCGACTGACGGCATTGCGTCGTGATGAACAGCAACAAATGCAGGAATATCTTAACTTGCCATTTTCTGAACACATGGGCTTTCTTGTTCATGCACTCGATGGTGATCCAAATACGGTCAGTTTTCCTTTGTTGCCAGAGTTGCCGTTGACCGTTGAGGAAAGAGTTGTTCAGGATGCGGTTACTTTTTTGCGTCGTACCACTCTGGCTATCGAACCAAGACTTCAGTGGCCTGCTGGCGGTCTGCCTTGCTATCGGGTTAAAGGAAAAATTCCAGCAGCGTTGCAGGCCGAGCCAGGCAAGGCGCTCTGTATTTGTGGTGATGCCGGGTGGGGCGGACTTGTCAGACAAGGCAGACATCAGGACAACTTTTTTTCTGACGCATTGGTTAATGCTTGTGCCGAGATGATTCGTCAATGGAATCCTGCTCCGGCGCCAGGATGGGTAACTTGTGTTCCGTCCTTGCGTCACCCTGACCTCGTTCCGAATTTTGCGCAACGCCTTGCTAATGCTCTGAGTCTGCCTTTCCAGAAGGTGATTGCCAGGATCGAGGAGAGGCCAAAGCAGAAAACCATGGCAAACAGTTCGCAACAGGCAAGAAACATTGATGGCTCTCTCGCCGTTAAAGAGCAAAAATTCCCGAAAGGTTCGGTTTTTCTGGTTGACGACACGGTGGATTCTCGCTGGACATTGACGGTCTGTTCCTGGCTTTTGAGAAGCTGTGGATGCGGTGAAGTGTGGCCTGTGGCGCTCGCACAAACAGGATATGATTGACCAATGCTAACACTCTCTCTGAATACAAAAGCTATTCTTCTGCTGACAGCACCCTTGATTGTGGGCTTCCAGAGCTTCTGTCGCATGGAGAGTACAATCGTCTGGCTCGTCACCTGCATGCAATACAGTGCACACCTGCAGACCTGTTGCTTCCGGATGCAAAATATCTCTCTTGTGCCTGCCAGCACATCGTTGACGAAAAACGCATGCAAAACCTGCTTGGGCGCGGATTTTTACTCAGCCAGGTTGTTGAGTATTGGCAGGCACGAGCTCTTTGGGTGGTAAGCAGTGCTGATGCTGCATACTCACGACGTCTCAAGGCGCGGTTGCGTGAAGCGGCGCCTCCCGTGCTTTACGATTGTGGCGATATTACTTTTCTGGAAACTGGCAGCCTCACTGCGTCTTCTCTGACGATGGCGTGCCAAAGTGTGGTACAGAACTGGCGCCTGAAAAGCCCGAGAAACAATCTGTGCTGCCTGATTTTATTGATAATTGTCCCCCGGTTTCAATTTTTCCCGGGGGGTAAGATGACTGTTGGGCTGCTTGACCGTGTTGAAATCATCAGTCCACTCTATTTTTCGCAAAGGCTGTACGGTTCCGGCTTGCCAAGATCGACTTCACTCTTTTCGGGCGATAATCCTTCCTCTGCCCACCTTGCCCGCTGCTGATGCGTCGCGCCACAGGGTAATACCGCGTACTACTTCATCATACATTTCCTGACCATAGTTGTCCAAAATCCCTTGACGAAACTCCTTCTGCACGTTGTCAAGGTATATTTGAATGTGTCCGGCGAAATCGGGAGAGAGGTCTTCCTTCTCGATTACCGTCAGCCCGGCAGTTTCGGCCAGGGTCGCATAACCATCCAGCGTCTCCATTGAGGGAAAAACCATAAACGTATAGAGAGCCTGCCATTCATCGCTGGCCATTGAACCGGTCTCAAGCCAGTCGGTAAACGCAAGGATACCGTCCGGTTTTAGGACACGGGAACACTCCTCAATGAGCCGCTTTTTATCAGTGATGTAGCACCAGGCATCCTGTCCCCAGACCACATCAAACGTCTTTGCCCGAAAAGGCATGTCGAGAGCGTTTCCCAGTTTGTATTCGACCTTGTCATCCAACCCGGCTTGCCTTGTGCGGGAGATGGCTTCTGTGTGCATCCGTTGGGTTGCATCAAGGCCCGTGACGCGGCAGCCCCAGGTTTGAGCTAAATGACGAGCCGGACCACCAAGAGCACTGCACACATCGAGCAGGTGACTCTCCGCATTGATTCCGGCTTTTTTGGCCAGAATGTTGGTCTCTTGTTCACCGCCGACATGAATTTCTTCGCCCATCAGCATTTCCCAAAGGATACCGCCAGGGCCATCGTAGACTTCATTGACGTTTTCAATCGTGACATCAAGTCTGTTTCCACTCATTTGAACATCTCCTTTTTGAATTGTACGAGTTACGCTTCTTGCTGCTTTTCCCGAATCAGCCAGCATTTTGGATCGAGCCCGTCCGCGTCGCCATTGTAATGCCAGGCACTGGCCCGGCAACCCCAGCAATGCGGGTTGTTGGTGCAGGTGTTACAGGGATCGGGCAAGTTACAAGCGTCGTGCAGATCTCCGTGGACAAGGGTGTTGCCATGTTGGGCGATGATTTCCAAAAATGGCGTTGAGCGGATATTGCCGACGCCTTCGCGGATCACCGAGCAAGGTGTCACGTCGCCAGTGAAGGTCACCGTCGCCATCGTGCCGCAGTAATATTTATCAGTGTCCATAGCGGCTATGGAGACGTTGTCACCACCGTAATTGATACGGTCGCGCTCCGTATAGACTTTTTGGACTTCAGCAAGATTGGGCTCTAAGGCTCTCCACTCGGCTCCCATTCCTGCGGGATTGAACATGGTCAGGCAGGTGCGGAGTCCTTTCTCTTCAAACCACCATCGCATCGTTTTGATGGCATCTTCCGGGCCTTGCAGGGAAGTGTAAGTGATGCAATTGATCATTGCTTCAGCGGGTTTGCCCAGCTCAAGCATATTCGTCACCCCTTCCACTATGGCGTCGATGAAGTGATGATTTCCCCCTCGATGGAGTTTGGCATAGACGTCAGGAGTGATTGAATCGACGTGAACCGACACAAAGCCCCCTTCGCTCACCTCATAGACCTGGGCAGCAATCTGCTTGTTTTTCAAGGGCAGTCCACTGGTCCAGACATTGTTAACCATGCCCAGTGACCGGGCATACTGCATCAACTCATACCAGTCAGACCGGACCAGCGGATCTCCGCCTAACCAGTCAATCGCCCGAATCTCCAGCGCAGCCGCATCATGGAGCAGGCTGCGGATTTCATCCGAGCTGAGTCCGCGACTCTCCCGGGCTGTAGATCCGGCATAACAATAGATGCAGCCCTGGTGACAGGCATCAGTGGTTTCAATTTGCAGGGCATAGAGCCTTTTCTGCTCAAAGTATCGTTTCTGCTCCTCTTCACGCCCGACGGCCAGACCGCCGTAACGGCTCAGATGATTGTTGATGCAAGCGGCCATACAATTCTCTCCCGATTATTTTCTCAGAATTTTTCCTTCAACTTAATGAAAAGCTGATAGATCACCGCGCCCCATTTCCGGCTTGGAACTTAAACACTCGCACAGGGGTAAACTCTCTGAATGGCAATTAAAAATCAGTACGGTGAAAGATTGTGCAGGTGTATCTGGTTGAGTATCTTACGTTACTATAGCGGCTTTCCTGAAGCTCGCCGCCATGATTTATAAAACAGTTACTCTCAATGCACATTATCCACCCGATAAACGATTTTTTGTTTGAGCTTTTTCCAAAGGCAAAACAAGCGGGAAAAAATATTGATATACTGAAACTGGAGATTGAAGAGTATTATACGGTAGGGCCTTTCAAACCAGCGATTACCATCATTCACGGCATCATTGACATCACAATTGAAGGCGAGCTGATTGAAAAGCACAACAACCGTTACTGGAAAGTTGTTGAGCTCTGCGATGAGCGCCGCTATAAAGAGGCCAAAGAACACATTACTCAGCTCATCAAGGAAGCACCTCATATTTCAGAGTACCACCGGCTCCTTGGGCAAATCCTTACAGAACAGGACGATCAGGATGATGCCATCAACAGCCTTATTGATGCACTGCGCTGGGATCCGAAAAATGAGTGGGCACTCATCATGATGGGCAATATTCTGGCCCGCTATCAGCACGACATTGATGCCGCCATGAAATATTATGAGTCCGCAATGCAGCACAAACCCGATGATTATGTTGCAATGACTCTTATTGCCATCAACCTGATCCAGAACGGGAACCCGGGTGCGGCACGCCAATACCTTGACAAAGCTTTTACGGTCAATCCCGCTTATCCGAATATCTATTACGCCTTTGCCTTGCTTGCTGAGGCTGAACATAATTCCAAGGAAGCTTTTGAGATGGCCGTTGTTGCGCTTTTCAAAAATCCGGCAAAGGATCTGCTTTATCAGCAATCGCTGCAAATGGCCATGAAGGCGGCGAATGAGATTATTGATGGAGAAGTTGGCGGTGATATTGTCAATGCGTTTGCCTCTACGCTGGAGGAGGAGTGCGGCAAGAAAATTATTCTTCAAGAGGATGCTGAGTTAAAGAGAGCGGCAATTATTGAGTTTGCGGAAAACCACGACAGAACTTACCACCTCGTCAAATACAATCCAGAGTTCCCGGCGGTGTATCATCTTATCATGCATGAGCTTACACATCTGCTTTTTGCGGCTCAAGCACGATGGGCAGGAAAAAACAGGCTGTTTGTCAGTGATGATGATAACAAAAATCGATTCCTTCTTGCCCTTGAAAATGATGCCGGGAAGCTAAGCAAAAAAGGGGACGACGATGCGGTTATCAAGCAGTATTACTCCGCTCTGTTTGATGGGCTGAACGGACAGATCTACAACACGCCCATAGATCTCTCCATTGAAGATTATCTTTTCAAGAACTATCCGGATCTTATGCCTTATCAGTTCCTTTCGCTGCTTGGTCTTATACAGGAGGGAATTCACGCCACTACCGATGACCAAATCCTGACCATTGCACCGCCGACAATCCTTTCGAAATCAAAGATTTTACATGTGGTCAATGCCCTTCACCTTCAGAAGCGTTACGGGGTGAACCTTATCGAAGAACACAAGCCAACCACCTCTGAAAAAGAGCAGGCAGAAAAATTCTATCGCGAATATGAGGAGTCCCGGGCAAACCACACTCCTGGTGATGAATACGAACTGCTGCAGAGTTGGGCAAAGCAGTTATACCTGCAAAACTATTTCTCTCTGGTCGAAGAGTCCGATTCCCGGAAGCATAGCGACCTCATAGAGCGCCTGTGCGCTGATGCGAACGTCGACTTGCCGGCACATGAAGCCGTCCAACCGGCAGACACGAAGATGCAGAGCTTCACTGATGCGCATCAGGGGAAAGATATCAACATGGCCGTAACCCGTTTCATGGTCGAAGCGCTTCACTATTTCAAAAACCAGAACGACTCACGGATCAATGACATAGCAATTCAAATAGGCCTGATGTGCGGGAATGGGATAACCCCTGAAGCAGAAGGCTACACCATCCCGCTTATAGCCGGCAAAACCTTCACCGGTTACCAGGTGCTTGCCTACTATTATGTAAGCTGGGCAAAGGCATTCCCCGAGTACCTGGAGCAACTCCGGCTCCCGTTTAACAAAGAGTATGATTTTGCTCAAGAAATGGTGGGGATGGGCGGGGCTTGAATCCGGTTGCCGGGGAATTCTATTGTAAGTCCACCTCAATAATATCATCCCAGCGAGTCGTATATCGGGCCGACAGCCGCTCCTGATGCGGCTTCCAGCTCTCCGAGTTCTCCGCCGCCAGCCGCACGGCACCGCTTCCATAGCGCTGGTTAATTGCATCCATCACCTGCATGATCTTGCTCTCCCGCTCATTTTCGGCAGGCTCCTCCTCCGCAAAAAGCGAAAGCGTTGTACTGTAAGCCTCTTTCGGCACGATCCCGCTCACAATAACTCCAGCCTTCTTGTAGCTCATACCGGCACGAAAGAGACCATCAAGCATCGTCTGTGCCGCCTTCAGCATCGGGCGGCACTTGAATTCCGGCATGCCCATCTGTATCCCGAGCGCTTTGGGCTCTTCAGAGCGGGCGATGATGCAGCCATCGTTGTTCGACAGCACAACGACCGGGCGCAAGCGCAGGGCGGGGTTGAACACCCGTTCACACGAGGCATAGAAGTTATTGCAGTCAACAAGGGCAAACATGGTGTGGGATCTCCTGCCGTAGTTATCCCTGTTTATGAATCACATAGGTCACAATGCCCCACACCAGAAACTCATTTTTTTCAGTGATTCTGATCGGCATGAATTCAGCATTGGCAGGCATGAGGTAGACACCCTCTTCCCGCACCTCCAGACGCTTCACCGTAAACTCGCCGTCAATAAAACAGACCGCAATGCAGCCCTCTTTCGGTTCAAGGGCCTTGTCGATTACCAGCAAGTCGCCATCCTGAATGCCCGCATCAACCATGGAGTCGCCTTTTACCCTGGCATAAAAAGTGGCCGCCGGATGCTTGACCAGCTCCTTGTTCAGGTCAAGGGAAAGATCCAGATACTCTTCAGCCGGAGAGGGGAAGGCGGCAGCGATTGCGGTACCGGCAAGCGGCAACTCAAGCTGCGTTGTAAAGTCCGGGGTAAAAAAGTCGAGCACCGGACTGGTATGTATTTTAGTGAGTCTCATCGTTCTTCAAGGTTTTCATTACCGGAATATACATTCTGAAGAGGAGAAGGGGAGTTGGAAACAAAGCCACATCCCACCTAAATATGGCATATGCAGTGTCAGAGCGCAGGGCAATAGTTGTAGTTCTTGGAATTTCAGCACCTGAAATCACAAAATGTGACTTTAGGTGCTGACGATAACTTCGGTAGCGAGTTGATATTTTTGTTAGATTGGCCAGTTTAATTTGCCCGGTTTCAATCGTTGCGGCAATGACTTGCGTTCTGTTAACCAAGCCCTATCATTAAAGATGAATCATGATATAGCCGCAAGCCCTTTCTGTTTCACAAGCGAAAGGAGTTTCAGCGTTGGCCCTGCGGGTTTCTTGATTCCCCGTTCCCACTGGCTGACAGAATCTTTGCTCACATTCATATAAAGGGCAAAAACAGTCTGGCTCACCTCCTCACGCTCACGCAAGGCTTTAATCTCTGTAGCGCTGAACGCATGAACCGGTGTCAAGCAAGCTTCATCAAACTGACGCATCGTTTTTTTGTCGATAACACCAGCATCATACATGCCAGACATGGTTTCGTGGATCGCAGCAAATGCGTCGCTTTTGTATGTTTTGACTTTATTCATTGCATTTTACGGGCCGGAAGTCCCCTGTTTTAATAAGTTTTTCGAGCTGATCCTCAGAAAGCTCAAAAGTGCTTTTCGCCATCTTTTTGAACCATCGGACCTCGTCTGTTTTTATGTTGTCTTTGTCGTTTTTGGAAAAACCAAAAACGAAGAAAGCTTTATGTTCCCGACGATAAAGGATAATCGACCGAAATCCACCTGACTTTCCTTCATTGGGCCGAGCAATCCTCTGCTTGATAACACCTCCCCCGTAATCAGCATCTATCAATCCTCTTTCGGCATCGTGCACCGCCTCGCACAGCTCCTTATCCAGAATTCCCTCTTCCTTGGCGAACTTTGAAAACCACTTGTTTTTGAAAATTTGCACACTTGTTTTTTTGATCGGTGAGAATGCCTCATCTAATTAAAGATATAGAACTGAGTTCGATTTTAAAAAATCCATAAATGAAATTATTGGGGTCGCCTTAAAAAAACGGAAAAAATGGCACGCTAAGCTGTTTTGGTAAACTTCAAAAGTCTTGATACCGTAGCTGGATGAACATTTAAATGCCTGACAAGCGTTTATATATATGGAAAACCTCAATGCCCATTTTATTCAGTATGGGCTCAGTCAGTCCGAACCACTCAGTCCTGATACACCACCGGATCAGGTGAGTCGATCATGGGATTGAGACGAACCGCCAGAGAAAAAAGATAGGGATAATCCTCTTTGAGATGCTGCATATAGAGGACCCATTCCCGGATGAGATGACCGAAAACCCGCTTTATGTCGCCGTTGAGGTGTTCTTTGTCGCTCGGTGGAATACTATCGAACGACTCCCGGGCCTCAAGCTCTTCAATGGTATGAAACGCCGCCCAGAGAAGGTCAGTAAAATTTTCATGCTCAAGCAGATTCTGGTTTTCCAGCAGGCTCAGAAGGAAGCTCCGTTTTCCGGTCATAAACTGCTTCAGGCCGGGTAGCGCGTCACTATCGATGCTGATCCTCTGGCTGCTTCGGCGCAGATAGTCGAGCGCCGCTTCAAAATCCTCTTTTTTCCATGATGCGGTCATACGCAGGCGTGTTTTCAGCTCCTCGCTTCCGACCACGTGTTCCGACAACTCTTTCAGCAGGCGGTTGCCGAACTCACTGAAAAAGACGCCGATAACCATGTTCAGTTTTCTCATAACCGACTGGCGCTCCCTTTCCTTGAGCACCCTTTCGAAGAGGAGCGTGACGACGATGATGTAAATGGGAAGAAAGGCGAGATTGCCGAGAAAGCTGGCTGATATCTCCCTCAAGCTGCCGAACATACTGAAGTCAATACCATAAAGGGCCAGCGAGATCGCAAAGAGGGCGGAGGCCGTCCACACCTTGTTCATAAACAGTTTATTAAACATGAAAACCTGTTATGTTAACCGTAACCAAACAACCTGAAAAACATTTCATAATAAACAAACAGGCGAAGACATTTCATCGTTCGCTGAGAAAAGAAAACTGATAACCCGTGTTTCCCTCGTCACGAACAGCAACATCGGTTGAGGATTTATAAATATAAATTCAGGAACGACGATTATTGTAATCGGTTCTCCTGAGTTCTGCCATTAGTGCGTAAACTCGGAATTCAAGAGATCCATAAGAGCGCTGTTTACAAAATCACCTGTATCCATCTGCAAAACGTGCACTTCGCCGGTTTGCTCATCACGGATATGGGCTTCATGTACCTGCCAAAGTTCTTTCCGTATCTGGTGTAATGACTTACACATTTTTATCTCAAGATACTTGCCCATCATCAAGGACATGAAGCAGATAAGTACATGGGCCCGGATAGCTTCTTGTTTACGATGGAAGATCGGCCTGGCCCGCAGGTCTGACTTGCTCATCCGAAACGCCTGCTCCACATGCCAGAGATCCCGATAGTACGGCAACGATTTCAGCACTGGCTAACACGTTCTCAGGAATGTTTGTGACATAGCCTTTGATGCCCAGCAGCTTTTCTGCTTTTGCCTGAAGGTCCGTATCGAAGATGAACGGCTTGTCTTTCTCTCGGGACTTCTTGACAAATTTTGCTCGCCTGCCGGACTCATTGCGTTCGAGCAGGGCAAGGGCTCGCTTCACCTGTTTTTCGAACTCGCGTTTGTCTTTCTTGTAACGAGCTTCAGAGAACTCGCAGATCATTGTGGATTTCTGGACAGCATGGGCATAGCTGAAACGCCGTAACGCTTTGTCAATGCGAGGCAGTTCGGTGTGGATCCGATTGATGAAGCTGCTTGCGGTACTCGCCAGTCGTGCCCCTACGATATCGCTGTACCCTTACGCCTCCAGTTCCTGCATGTTGGTTTTCGAGAGCATACCGGCATCGGCCACAATAACCGGCTTGGTTTCTCCGACCCGCTCCTGGAAACGGTGCACAACAGCCAACATCGTTTTTCCTTCGAAGGTGTTGCCTTCAAACACCTCATGCATCACAGGGAATCCTGATCTGGTGGTAATCAGGCCAATGACGATTTGCGGCTGCTGCGGTTTGTTGTCCTTGGAAAAGCCCGGTTTCTGAAAGTCGTATTCCTTGAAGGATTCGAAGTACAGCGTGGTGACATCGTACAACACCAGACAGAATGTTTCTTTCAGGCCATCACGGGCGGTCTTG
>CAILRB010000021.1 GCA_903836465.1 uncultured Chlorobiaceae bacterium | reverse complement strand
CTTTCTGATTGTCAAGTCCCCACGCATGGGGAAAAGATAATATTAGTGCGGAAACTGACGAATCGGAAAAACTTAACTATAAGAGAATAAATGAGTTGTGTTTTTGACTTTGAGATATTTCAAAAAGTGGCAGAACTCAGGTTTAAGCAAATCATCCACAGCGGAGCAGTAAAAATTCATCTTCCCGGCATATTCCGGTTTGAACTCACCTTTTTTGAGTTTAATGACAACGGAACAGTATAACCGTAAATAATACGCAAAACCATTACAAACAAACCTTGTCGACCCACCCAGCTAATCTTTTCAGCTCGATCTTTTCGTCAGGTCTATTCCAATCACCTGAATGTCGTCTATATTTGAATATTTCGGAGAAATCAGCAGCCAATGCTCACGAAGAGCGACTGTCAATCCTTCAAAATCTAAACGATTACCGCTTCCGGGTACTTCCCAATGATGGCTCTCGCCGCGATATACGAGCACGAAAACACCTCGACCTGAACGATTGTCTCGCAGATAGTCGCCGCAAAGTTGATTTTCAAGGCGCTCGAACAGTTTTGGACCCGTCCAATTATCGGCGAGCTTGAGCTCGACAGGAACTGCTCCATCAAAACCTGCTCCATGGAATCTTAAATCAGGCTTTTTGGCATCGGCAAGTTCCTCTTCTTGTGGAATGGAATACCGCCCGAAGGCTTTCTCTCGGAGTTCACGCCCAATGAACTTGCGCATCTCGGTTTCCAGCGTAAGAGTCTTCAGAATGCTTGCGATGCTATGGTCACCGTTCTCCAGATCGTCCTTGAGATCTTCGAGCCGCAATACGGCAAGTTCAGCCAACTCCTTGTGATTGGCGGGTGTACACTCCTGCATATCGTGAAAACCTCTCACCTGCTTGGGTGACATGGTTGTAATATCGCCATCCCGTTCCGCTTTTGTTTTTGCATCAAGCATTATCCACGGTCGAATCGCTTCGTCAGGATGCGCCTCTGCGATGTCAATCATGACTAAAAACGACTTTTTACCGGGAATTGATTTTAGCAGGTTAAATAGGTTATTCCGCGCATCCTGAGCGTTGTCACGCAATCCCGTGTAAACGTACGTTTCATCCCCTCTGTTGACATCCTCTTGGCTCTTGATGTACTCGTGCATCAGCATGTAGAGTGACTTGAGGTACTGAGGCGTTTTAAACGCTTGGCGTGTTGCATTTATTTCACCTCTGCGCTCAGCGCTGCGGCCGATATAAAGATGGGTAACGAAGGTCATCGCGAAGAAAGTTTGCTCTTTCGGGTCAGCTATCGCTTCAATCCGGGCTTTGAACGAGGCAATTGCCGCTTCGGGCGCCACACGAATCCATAACGCAAACCAGCGAGCCAGATGATCCAGATCCTCAACGGCGCTGCATTTTTGGGATGCCAGTTTTTCAATCAGCTCGCCCGGCAAGGTTGATCCCTCAACCATCTTCAACAGCTTGTCCAGATTGGAAAGGTTCTTCGGTTCCGTTATCTGGAGAATCTCATAAATGTTGGGTGCAATTTGATTCCAGGCCCACTGCCCACGCCAAAACGCTATATTTATGAGATAATTCGTATCACTTTCCGGCTTCTCAATTGATAACTCGTACTGGATTTCTTGCATGATAAAGTCGCAGACAATCTTTGGATGCATCTCAAAAAGCGCCGGAAACCAGGCAGGAAAACCAGTTAACTCAAAAGAGGCATACTTGCAGGCAAGTTTCACTTCCGTACTGCTCAGAGTCTTCGGCCACTCAATGGTTTCAATGGCCTCAATTTCGATGCCTGCAAGACCAATGATGACAGTCCAGGGCGTTTCGTTGAAAGGAGCGCCTTCCGATCGTAATTTTGGCTCGTAGTACCGCCAAAACGAGACTACGCCATCTCTGTAAAAGTGAGCAACCTCCTCTCCGAACTCGGGTATCAACATTTTCCAGTTATACTCAGTCCACCGGCTTGTTAAGTTCTTATCTCGAAGTTGATTGAAGAGGTAGTACAAGGAGTTCGTAACGGTGCCTGGTTTGTAGCTAAGTTCGGCTCGTGCCTCGTCAAGATGTTCTTTGAAGTATTTTCTCAAGTCAGCGTGATCGTTTTCTTGTTTCTTTCGATTGGCTTCGTCAACTTTCCTCCATTTGGCATCCTGTTGTTTCATTTGGCGCAACTTCTGACTTTGAGCAGGTGGCCTCAATAAATAACCAAGGTGCGTTGAAAGCTCTTCGTTGCCTTCGACCAATTTCTTCAGGTGCTTCCGCCATGCGCAAGGTCGATTGTTTTTTTTATAGAGATCGAAAGCCAAAGACAAAGCAACCAATTTGTTGTCCTGAAACGTTTGGCGGGAAATCTCCCCAGTTACATACTCAAAATCAGAAATCTCAAACTTCCAGAACGACCACCAGGTATTAGCTTCCCGGAAGTCGGTCAAATGCTGATCTGGTTTCCTGTCAACCGCCTCTCTTGCTCTTTGTATTTCAAACCAGAACAATGCCCTGTTCAGCTCCGGCCATTCGGGAACGAGCTTTGAGAATTCGGTTTTAACTTCAGGCAGGTCATTACTACCGTGACCACGCATAACTGAGCATTTGCGCAAGATTGCAAGCGTATCTGGTTCGAGCGATGCAGAATGACGGATCAGAATCAGTCGTTCAACCGCTTTGCATGCTGGCATTATCAACCACTGAAATTTTTCTGATATTTCGCAATACTGGGCGACTATGGGCGGACTGTCAAGCAAACTGTTCAAGCCAGTAACAAGCAGTGGAAGAAGTTCAATATCAGCGGCAGTAACAAATTCAGTTACGGCTTTCGTTAGAAGGTCATAAGCAAAACGCTTTTTGGTTTCATTTTTTTTCAGGCATGACAATAGCCAACCCGATGTTTCTTCTGTTGGTTGGAGATCCTTGAGAAGTTCAGCAAGCCACTCCCGATTAAGTTCAGATGCTTCTGTCAAAAAGCTCTGGCGAACATGCACTTGATCCTCCCTGGAACCGATGGCGTTAACCGCGTTGAACGCAGATATACGGGCGTTCTTTTCAGCTTTTGGCATCAGCGCAACCTTCATGGCTTCAGGCTTTGCACCCGCAAGCTCTCCGAGCCAGACCATGCGGAGCAGATATTCCGTCATAACATGGTTGTCTGCATACTGCTGTATCAACTCTCGAACCTCATCAGTCAGGTCGGGGTTAGCAAAGCGCTGAACAGCCTCATAGCTTCGTGCAGAGCGGCCTCTGACTCCATCGGCCATTTGCTTGCAAACTTCACGCAGTAGGTGACGACGAATCTCTAATGGCAACCGAGCAGGGTCACCGCCTTCAAAAATAATTTCTGGTGCGATTTTACGGACTCGTTCCAGGATCTTCCCATCCATAATGGCCAGCCAAGGCAAAATCGGACGTAACGTAGGTACAACAATGTCCATTCCATACTGATTACGGAAGAATAGCGACTCAATATTTCGACGCGATGTTTCATGCTTGAGTAGTTCGGCAAACCACTCGGCAGTCAGGTACTCCCGTACCGAGCGATGATGGAAACGTACCGTACCATAAATCGCCTCATCGAATATGGGGCGCGACAACAAAGTTGACTGCTCCTTGTTTTCCCAATCGGAAAGTATCGATTGTACTGCAATCCCTTTTGTATTATCTAATCCATCGGGAACCCCGATTGTCGGATCGTGAGTTAACGTAGTTGCTGCTGCCAAAAGCCTTGCGCCTTCACGAGCTTTATCTGCCGAAAGTTGATAAACATCAGCACGCCCTTGGTCACGCTCAGCCAGTCTTCGATTGATGCTGTTTCGTATGATCTCAAGACGACTCCCAATCCGACCGTTGTCTTTCCAAAATTCGGTCAGCTCCTCCAAATCCTGAGGGCGTGATGTGAACCACTTGGCATCTGCACGCTCCACTGCATCGAGAAACGCATTGCTTTCGTCGATACCTCGAGCCTTGACAAACAACGCAATCTGATCAGATGAAAGATCATTAAGCGAAACGATTTTGAAAATTGGCTTATCTCGATCTTGAAGTTCAGTTTTTATATGCAGGCTTCCATCAGGCACCTCATCCTCAGTTTGCGGAGAAGGTTTCAATATGGCTGCCATTGCATAAGGCAGTTTCGCTCTACACAGATCAAGATCGGTCTTAGGCCGCCACGCTGTCATTCGACTGGTTATGAAAATATGTGACCGATCTATAGCCGTACTGATTTGCCTGCTTAACTTATGGATAGCACGTTCAAAGTCACCGGGGTATCGAAGACGCGCTTCGTCAACCGAATCCAGAAAAAGCCATCCATGATCACTGGATACCAGCCATTCTTCAAAGGCTTCGTAAGTTCCTACCTCAAAGGCTGCCTCAAAATCTGTGGGGATATGTTCCAGTCGAAGAAAAAACGCAGGCTTTCCTTGATCCCGAAGAGTACGAGTGACATTACGGATTTCGGCAGTTTTGCCTGATCCTGCCTCGGACAAAATGATAATACGGTATTCGTTGATGAGATTGGCCCAGTTAAAACTCTCAACACCAAACGTCTGGCTGATATCCACGTCATCGTTTTTACTGCTTTCATTCGATATCTCGTGGAACGTCCTGTTAAGCTCGATAAAATCGTAGCCTGAATCAAAGGTGGTCATCGAATCCATTTTTTCTATTGAGCCGCTTTTTTTGAGATGGAGTCAGTTGCCCCATGACTATCCCATATTATTCTTCACAGTTGCCGCCTTGCAGAAAACGCCTTACCCTACTCCCAACTCCTGTTCTTAAACCCCAGACTCGCAGCATTTTCAGAGACCACCCGTTTAATCTGGTCAGAAACTCCATCCAGAAAATCGGTACTGATCTCCACGCTGACCCTTACGTTTGCCTTGGCATCACTGGCAAGTAGCGCTATAATATCTTCTGCTATCTCCACAAAGCGCATCTTCGCGGTGGCTGCATTCACGTCAACGGTGCCGATGAATGTTTTCGACTTCGATGGGTCTGTTGTTGTTTGCGTTGTTCCGGGGCCAACCTGAGATGAACTGCCAAGATTATTGGAAGAAACCGACGACCCCTCACCCAACTTGCTTGAGAGAGATGTCTTCGGTTTGCGGGATAATTTAACGGGATAGTCTGATATCATTGCTTTCTTTCTGTAAGCCAGATTCTGCCTTTTTCTTTTATTCTGTATTTTTGCAGGCTGCTTCGTGGTTTATCTGGAATGGTCATTTCAATCAATCCCGCTGCGATGAGCGGGTTAAGAACTTGGTGCCGGAACTTGGTGCGATCTGAGCGACCAACAATGATCATGAGCTTGGATAACTCACTATCCTCCATACAATTAGAGAGAACTTGGACTTGGTGCCGACTTAGTGCCAACTTGGTGCCGACTTGCGCGGTAACGTTCTCTTCTGTCGAGCCGGATTGAACCGGTCTCCACAAGGTTTGTATAAACGAACCAGCATCCTGTCGGAATTCAGGTGGCCGGAGCCCGCTTTCGGCGCAGAGTTCGATCATGTCGAGAATGCCTGAACCTGCCCGTTCAACGATTCTGGTCAGAAACAGTGATTCGGCAATAAGCGGGTTGTGCGGTACCGAAGCATGGGGACGGCGCAGTGAGTCAATGGTCAACGATGGCGGCAAGCTTCCCGGGTTCCACACCTCAAGCCTGTCGGAAAAGAGCATGACCTGAACAGAGGCATTGGAACTGTAGTCACGGTGCGCAATGGCATTGACAATTGCTTCAGCCACGGCATCTCGGGGAATTTCGTAAGTGACCGGTGCCTCGTTGCTTACTGCCCGGGTACCAACTGCTCTGTTGAGCTTTCCCATCACAAAATCTATGGAGGAATCCACCAGTTGGAAGAGGTCGCCTTTATAAACCTGATAGGAGGGAATCGGTTTCCTTACCTGGGTTCCGTGAAAGTGGAGGCATTTGACTTCGGATGAAAGCAGAAAGCGTTGCGGTTGCGCTCCAAAGAGCAATATGGCCGCGTTACTCGGGCAATCATGGTCGAGAAGATTGAGGTGAACCAGTGCATTGCGCATCGGCGTTCCCCGGCCATGGGCATAACCGCGTGCATGCACTGCCCTATCAAGAAATGTTGCCACCTTCTCTTCTGAAATATCGGCGAGTGCAGCTCCCCGGCAGGCTGAAGCATCGAAAGGGCCTTTGGTAATTGCGCCCCATCGTCCCAGATATTCTACCAGACTGGCGTAAACGCCTGCGGTCAGTTCAGGGATACTTGTATACCGGCGCCTGATGAGCTGATCGCCTGCTTTGCGAATAAGCGCCTGCATTTTCGGATGGCGACCCGATGCGTTCTCACTTTTTACAAAGATGATTCGGGGTTTTGCTGCCTTGGTAGCGCGATCAAATTCCTCTTCTGTGGGTGAGATGCCTTCCAGCCCTTCGGAACCATAACTGTCGCCGAAAAGTCCGATATAGAGATCAGAACGATCCACCTCTTCAAGATAGACGTTATGAGGTCGGCGGTCTGAAGCCGGTATATCTTCAAAAAGGAAGACATCAAAAAACTGCCGCAGAAGAACATCATTCAGAATAAACGTTTTCAGAGCCTGACGCTCTTCAGCCAGCTCTTTTTGGACGCTCGAAAGAAAAATACGGTATCGGGTACTCATTGATTACCTCCTGCAAGAGCGAGAAGATCCCGGGTATTGTAACTGATTGATGAGACTCCCCAGCTTGGTGCGCTATGAAAGGGGTTACGCAGGTAGTGCGAGCCATCAATCTGCTCATTTTCGTCAATCTGCACAATACCAAGCACAAATTTTTCGGCCTGATTGAGGGCAATTGTAATGACCGCGATAACCGATGCAACAGCCGAAGGTTCAATGCCTGTAAGTGAACTGCCCGACGTTACCTCTTCAATGCGCATTGGTTGTTTTTTGTGATATTCGATCATTCCATGGTCTCTTTTTATTTACCGAATATTCACATCAAATAAAAGGAATGCTGGAGGTTACAAGAGAAAAATCACTCAGTGGTTGTGGAATATTTGTGTCAGCGCATCAGCGTCAGCGGAGCAGGAATAATTCAATTTTCCGGCATATCCCGATGTGAAGCCGACAAAGGCAAAAACGGCACCAAGCTCAACCAGATATTTTTCGGGATGCCCCCACAGGGAATACCTGACAGCAAGGCCAGCTCCGGTATTTTTGCCACAGCCTGTGGCAAAATTGTCCAGAAGGCAGGATACTTTCGATAAACGGCGATCAGCAGCGTCTTGTAAAAAGTCAGTTCGCTCATTAGTCAACGTGCTGATTTGATACGCCACAATCGCTTGGCTCCATTTATTTTACACGGTTTGCTGTGCATAATAGAGCGCTTCATTGCAATCCTTGCATTTGGTAATAATTGCAATGTTATGACCCCAGGGTAATTGGCCAACAAGCTGTTGGCTTATTATATCTTTTTGAGGGCTCTACCTATCCCTCCCTTCACGGATACAATCTACAATCTCTCTCATCGAAATTTGAGCGTCAATGTTTGGGACAAATAATGATTGAAGTATTGGCTCGCGATTAACCAACTTGGCGGTAGACTTTTTTTCTGACTCTTTGATGGCCGCAAAAATACGATCAAGATCGTTACCATATCTCGCCGCATGGGCGCTTCTAACTCTACGAATTTCTTCTACGATTGGATCATCTTTCATTGATTAACTCCTCCGGGGAACAAAGTATTGGACTACGGAAATTCAAATGATTGACAACTTGAGTTATTTTATCTCTCATGTTTGCGTTATTTATGTGCTTGAAATTCCATGTAAGCAGAAAATCTATACCTTGCACAGCGGCAATACTGATATGTAATGCGTCTTCTGCGCTTGAGGCAGAAATAGCATTTTCTACAATTAAAGCCTTGGCTAATTCCTTCGCACTATCTGTTGCCACAAGCACGGGGATATTTTCAACGATTGCCAACCGATTACTTGCAGCTTGTAGATCACCAGTTCCAATTTCCTCTAACACCAATTCTGAAATAAAAACATCAAAGAGATCCCTGTAGGTCTCCCACCATTCAATAGTGATCGCCTGTCGCGCAGATGTCACTACATCCCTGCTCGGACGAGCTGTGATATAGCTTATGACAGATGATTCTATGTAAACTGACTTCATGCTGCTTGCCGGAATGGTGCAAAATTAATAGAGACAGAAAACAACATCACTGTTTGTCATCGCGGCTTGTACAGATCAGTCTAAACCAGCTACAGTCCTTTCGAAATATAGCTTTTTTCATCACCTCCGCCATCGGCTTACTCATTTCTTGCATAAGGGCTCCCGGAGAAATCCTCTCCCGACCTTGAGTCGGTGATGATCCCGGGGGGTTTTATTGCCAAGCCTGCGAATGGTTCACTCATACCCTAACTCCATCAAATACCCTGCCAGTTCAACACTTGCAGCATCCCGTTCTTTCAAAATACTGTGCAACGGCTGGTGATATTTCTCCCAGAGGTTTTCGAGGCTTGAGCGAAGCGCCCGGCTGTATTGCGCAAGGTACTCTTCAACCGTTGCGTAAAGCGTTCGTTCCCACCGCGCAAGAATGAGTTGCCGGGCTTCAGCGCTGTCAATCTTGTTGCGGGCCTCTTCAACCAGCTTCTCTTTGCGCTCTTTTATCTCTTTGATGATCTTCTTGCAGGCTTTCAGCTCCGCCTCCCGTTCCGCATGACGGGCAATGCGCTTTTCCTGTTCGGCAATACGAGCAGTCAAGGCATCTGCTTGTAGTGTTAACGCGGTAATCTCGTTTTCAATCGACTGAAAAGATTCGCCTGCATGTTTCAGCGCTTTAACCTGCTGCCGTTTGTTTTTTATGGCCCGCTCAATCTCTTTCAGCTCCCCGCCCAAACTCTTGATCTGCACCTTGACTTCAGCAAGTTCAGCCTTGGGGTAAACATCGTAATCCTCTTCGCTCCACGCGCCCTCTTCCAGTTCGTTCACCTCCTTGAACAACGCATCCAGCTCATCACGCCGCGCTTCATTATCATTCATCTCCTTGAGCACATTGGGAAACTGGCTTTGCAGAATCTCCTCATCGGGAATAAGGTCGGCATTCCATCCGCTGGCCGAGACGCTGCGAAGGTCGGTAAAGAGAGCGTTCCAGTAACTGGCAAAGGCGCCACGACTTTTGAACTCATCAAGAATACCAAGCTTGCTGATGCGATCAGCTATGGTTTTGGAAAAAGCGTGGTAGAGGTCATAGACGTTCTGCTTTGTTGGCAAATCTTCCAGCGCTGGCAGGTTTTCTTTCCACCAGTCGGCAAGGCTTTGAGCAAACTCCAGGTGTTTGCTCTTTAGTTCGCTGCTTGCATCCAGAAATGCTTTTAAACTCTCTTTGCTTGCAATGGACGGTACAAATTCACAGTAGCCGTTCTTCACCGGCATAAAAAGTTGTTCATGAATACCGGCGTAGCTCTTCCAGTACTCGGCAAGGGCATCAACTTCAGCCCCAGGAATACCGCCATGCAGGTGTGCATGGACATCATGCGATTCTGCGGGCGGGCTGTTATCGACATAGCGCCGGATGTTGCAGTTGAACTCCTCTTTTTCCAGCTCAGCAACCGTCACCAATTTGCTGTATTTGTTGAGCGACCACCTGTTCCGGTAGACATAAGCTATCTTCTCGATATCTTCGGAGCGCAGGGTGTTCTGAACCTTGCCTTCTTTGTATTCGTGGTCGGCATTGATAAAGAGTACCTCCTTGCGGGTTGCGGCACCAGCTCGGTTGATAGGGAATGCCTGTACCGTAAAAAAGGGCCGGTGGCAGACCGATAACCGCTTCAAGGTAGCCGCGCCTGATCATCCACTCCCGCATTTTACGCTCTTCACCGCCACGAAAAAGAACACCGTGCGGCATAATCACCGCCATGCGCCCGGTGGATTTGAGCGTACTGATGATATGTTGGACAAACATGAAATCCGCTTTGCCCTTGGTCGGCATCCAGAATTGATAGCGATCTTTGAACTTCATGCTGTCGGTGGAATAGTTCTGCGAAAAGGGCGGATTGGCAATGACAATGTCAAACCGTTTCAGCTCTGCCCCCTCCCTGTGCTTGGGCTCATTGAGCGTGTCGCCGTTTTCAATCTGTGCATCCAGAATGTCATGAAAGAGCATATTCAGTTTGCACAAGCCCCAGGTGGTTCCATTCTTTTCCTGACCATAGAGAGTCAGTTTTCTGGCGCTGCCATACTTGCTTTCGACGTAGTTGAACGATTCAATCAGCATACCGCCCGAGCCAACAGTGGGGTCGCAGATCTCGGCATCCTGCGCCGGGTCGAGAATGGTTACCAGCAGCTTGACAACGGTGCGAGGGGTATAGAATTCTCCCCCCTTTTTCCCTGCGCTGTCGGCAAAGTATTTGATCAGGTATTCATAAGCCGAACCAAGCAGATCGGGAAATTCGAGGTTGTCATCGGTGAGCACCACCTTGTTGAAATGGGCGATGAGTTCAACCATGTCGGCATCGGTAATCCGCTTGTTGTTTTTGCCAAAGGTTTTATTGAAGTCGATCGGTTTCAGAACGCCTTCAAGGCTGCCGAGATTCTTCTCTTCCAGCTCGGCAAAGGCTTTCATCAGCTCAGAGCCCACCTCCTGCTTTTGATGCTTGATTTTTTCCCAGCGAGCACGTTGCGGCACAAAAAACTTGTAGGCATCTTCACGCTCCAGACCCTCTTCCAGCTCTTTGCCTGCTACACCTCGTTTTTCAAGCTGCCCTTTTCGCATCAGGCGTTCAAGAGCAAACTGGTCGTTGACTCGTTTCAGAAAGAGCATGGCAATGACATACTCCTTGAACTCCGACGCATCCATATTCCCGCGCAGCGATTCGCACGCCTCTTCAAGGAAATTTTCTAACCACGACAATGAAAGTTTATGAGCCATTGAGTTTTTTGTTTTTTTAGGCTGTCAGAAGAGGACTTACAACACGTTCACCTCTCCGTTGAGCGCTTTCATGTATTACTTGTCGCTCAAATCAGTTGCTCTACCTGCCGCCACCGCTCTGTTATCTGCCAACTTCTGCAAATCCGTGTAACCATTCTTCACTGCATCCAATGACAGTGCAACCTCGATAAGCTTACGGGGTGATTTTATGGGATAGGTCATAACGATCTCATTTTTCCTTCTCCTACAATTGCTAACCATGCACGGCCAGCATCAGTGAGACGATATTTCTGAAAACGGCTGTTTGGTTTTTCAGAGAGGGTCATTTCAATGTAACCAGCCACCAAGGCTGGCTGCAGGTAGCTTTTATGCGTATGTGAGCGGTCTTTCAGCCCTAATGCCTGGCGGATATCCATACTGCTGCACTCTCCGTTTTTCTGCAGCAAGGCAAGCAGAATCCCCACTGTAGGGGCGACTGTAGGGGCGACTGTAGGGGCGACTGTAGGGGTATCTCTCCCTTCCACCTTTTCTGTAGTTCGAGCCTCAAAATCAGGGTATTTGACAATTATCCGAAAAATATCACCTTCAATCATTGCTGGATCACTTCCACCATACGCTTTACCATATTTTATCAACTTTCGCATTCCGGAACCGAGTTCGTCAGCGCGCCCGATTTCACGAAAAAAACGGGCGATGACAGGGTTCTTGGGATAGGGCGAAAAATTTGCCGGATTTATGGGCCCGAACCCGTGCGGTTTATTGCTGTTTTCGGTAAGCACTTGTCCACGTTCTATAATCAGCTTGGCCGGAAAGGGATTCAGATATTCCCTGTGTATCAGCGTATTTGAAGCTATTTCACGAAAAATTACCTTCCGGAGGCTTATACGGGTGTCTCCTTCAAGGTAAAAAGGGTCGGGCAGGTGCTTGGCAACGAACGCCATGATGCGTTCATAACTCTCAATCAGGTTCGTGCAAACAAGATCACGGTCATCATAACGGTCAAGATTGACCTTGCGCAAAATCAGGTCGGTACGATGGTGAGGAACAATGGTAAGAATGGCATCGTCTTTGCCAAGGAGCATTATTCCTGCCAGTGTCAGGCCGCTTTTACCGGTTTCGCGATCGGTCTGATAGAGTTGTGCGCTTTTCAGTACATCAAGATCAGCCATCTCTCTCCATGGATGATCTTCATGTCGAAGTTCCGCTATCTTGCGAACTTTGGAGAGCAGATCCATACGGAGGTCGGCAAGCGTCGCATAAGGATAGAGCTTGTTTTCCGAATAGGTAGACTGTTTTCGGTGATAGAGATCGGCTACCAGACGGGTATGGTCAGTGATGTCCAAATCACCGTCTTCGTTTCGATCAAAAATACGACCGTTGCAACGGTGAACCTGAGAACTTTCCGGGATATAAACAGAGAGTACCGTTTTGTTCTGCAACTTTACTTCATTGACAGAGAGGTAACAGGCCGGGTTGATTTTTTGAGGATTGTTTATGGCTGTTACAAAATCTTTTTTGATCTGATCGACACGATCTGGATCAACCCCCAAAATATCACCGTTGTCCTTTATCCCAAGTAGCAGGGTTCCCCCATGCCGGTTCAAAAATGCGCAAACACTTTCATACACATCCCTGTTCAGGGTATGGCAACACTCCTTAAACTCAAGAGTCAAACCTTCCCCTTGCTTGATCAGTTCCAGTGTTTTATGTTCAAAATCACTCATTTCCATACTTATTACTGTGGCATTACCGGCCCATAACCGCTGGGTCCATCATCCTGAATAGACAGTATCGTGCACTGATTGATTACCTCCTGCAAGAGCGAGAAGATTGGCGATATTGTAATTGATTGCTGAGAAGCTCGCTTTCATCTGCCCGACCAAGAAGCCGCTCTTGGAGGATACCGTCAGGTGTCTGGTAAATCACCCGAACAGCTCCGTCAGCAATTGGAATGACCGCGATAACCGATGTAACCGCATAAAGTTCAAGGCCTGTAAGCGAACTGCCCGACGTTATCTCTTCAATGCGCATTGGTCGTTATTTGTGATATTCGGTCATTCTACGGAGTCCTTTTATTTACCGAATATTCATATCAAATAAAAGGAGTGCAGGAGGTTACAAGAGAAAAATCACGCAGTGGTTGCGGAATATTTGTGTCAGCTCATTAGCGTCAACGGAGCAGGAATAAATCAACTTTCCGGCATATTCCGGTTTGGAGCCGACAAAGGCAAATCCGGCCCAAAGTTCAACCAGATATTTTTCGGGATGCCCCCACAGGGAATATCAGCAAGCAAGGCCTGCACCGTTAATTTTGCAACAGCCTGTGGCAAAACTGATTTCCCATATTCTTTCGCGAGACAGTTCATATACCTGACGTTCCATTCCGAAAACTCCTTGATTTCAGGTAATTCGTTGTGGATATCCTTTGAAAGCCTTGGAATAAGTGCAGCACCCAACCTTCGAGCTTTTGTTTCTGCACAAACATCTTTCCGATATCCCAAAACATGGAAATCAGTTCGGAATTAGCGGAAAGAATCGCTTTTGTTTGCGCTTTCTGTATACGCTGCTTTATGCCGATCATCAGCGTCTTGTAAAACGTCAGATCAGTTTAAATACATAAACGATGCCAGGTGATGGTGCCAATTCACCTTTTTCTAATGTTCAAGCTACGGCTGTCACCAACTTTCTTCAAGTCACTTTTTAGGTTGCACGTTCAATGCTCCTTTATAGAGAATGAATCCTGTTCTTTTTCTGACCGAAGAGAGTCACGCATATACCAAATGAGAACGTCAGTATCAATAATCATCAGAATCGTCCTTTTCTTAAACCTCGTATATACTCATCCACATTTTTTGCCATATCGTTATCTTCCCACATTCCGAACAATTCATTTGTTTCGGTTTGCCTTTTAAGTGTCTGGTAGGGAAAAAGTTTGGCGCAGGGTTTTCCCCGGAAGGTAATAACAAATTCCTCCCCCCTTTTTAGGGAGTCTATGAACTCTTTTGCTGTTACTCTCATATCCTGATAATCACGCCAGGTAAAGATACCGCATCGCATTTCGGTTACACAACAGCTCTTTCTCCTCCAGTGTGAACGCCTGGGTTTCAGCAAAATATTGCAGATAGGTGCCATAGGTTGTGATATCCTGAAGATTGATCATGAAATCGGAGCCGAAAATAATCTTCTCCATCAACCGCTGCCTGTCTGCACCTTTACTATCGAAAAACAGCTTCAGCTTGCCATAAATTTTCCGGTCGACACCCTGGTACGATATATCGGTATAAACATTGGCGTAATTCAGCACAAGCTCCGCAACCTGGTCTCTCCAGTCATCCCTCTCAACCCCTCCGAAATGGGCGAGATTGAGTCGCAGTTGCTCGAATTGTTTTTGCTGTAAAACTTTCTCCCATTTGGCCGGGCTGGCAAAGTCCCGATATTTCTTGTCGACAAGGAAGCCGCCGGAGCTGCAATGTGCCGTCAGGGGAATGTTGTGCGATATGCAGAACTCATAGAGATAGTGAACCTTTTCCCGTTCCATCTCCATCTCCTTGTTGTTCATATATCCATCCGTCTTCTCCGGCCAGGGGTTAAAACCCAATGGCGGATAGACTTTGATACCGGCAAAGTGATATGAACCGAGCGATTCGATATTGCCGTTGAAGGTGCTCCAGTCACAATCCGAAAGCTTGCGGAGACGCATTTCGGGAGTCGAGTCATTTTCAAATCCACTAAAATTCTTGTTGAGAAGATCTTCGAGAAAGCTCGTAAGACCATCAGCGGGAGGGAATGATTTCAACTGATAATTCTGTGTATTGACACCCATAAACGGATGAATCTCGAAAAGAGGGGGAATCGGGCTGCTTGCTGATTTTATATAGGCTTCCCTGTGGCGGTAATAGTCCCTTATTCCAAGGCACAAATCCTCAATCTGAGCGACAACTGGCTTCCACCGTATTTTGTAAGGGGAGTTGGAGTTCTGGTAATTCTTCAGGCCAAAGTCCATAATAAGAGGAGTCATTACTATTTTGTCATAGACTTGCTCTTCTCCACTATCGCCATACAAAGTCAGACCGCCCTTTGTTTCAAATTTATTTCTCAGCTCCTCCTCCAGTTGGATCAAACAATCGCCGATGTCCGTCTCCATCACGGCAAGGAGATTCATGATATTGGCCACCTTTTTCTTGAACTTCCCGACAAGAGCAGCCCTGGTTGGCGAAATGATCAGAAACAGTAATACAATCAACCCGATCAACACAACAAGTGTCAGCAAAAACAACAGGGGCAGAAACAGCAAAAGCCATAGAACGAGTTTGAGAACCAGAGGTAGTGCGCTTACGTTCTCGAAAAGCTTGACGAGCACTCTTGGCATTGCCTCCCTGAATGTTCTCTTGATCATCACCGTAAGATTGGGATGACTCAGGTTCATCATGTGGCAATGGGAATCATAGAAAACTGCCATGGTGTTCCTCCTGATTAGATTCGTAAGAATGGAAGCCGTATGACACCCTTCCTGCCGGAGGCGTTCTCTAAGGCATCACCCAATACCTAATACTTAAAAAACATGCTTTCCGCAGTATAACACACAATCTCACCCCATCAAAACACATCAATCAAAAAGCCGACGTCACTCCTGAACCTGCACCGCCATCCCGTCTTTCAACTCATTAGAGGGATGAACCACAACCCTCTGCCCCTCACTGACTCCGCTAAGCACCTCGGCCTGCCAAGTGCCGCGCATCCCGAGAGTAACGCTTCTGTCAACCGCCTTGCCATTCTCAATAACGAAGAGATGCCATCCACTCTTTCCCCTGAAGAGGCTGCTGACCGGCACCTGAAGCACACTCCTGGCTTCACGAAGCACAATGCTTGCCTGAACACGGAAGTTATCGCCGAGCAGCGGTTCATTTGCGCCAAGAACCGCTATGATGTTGACCCGTTTTTCCTCAATGCCAAGCGCTGAGACCTTGTTGAAGGCCGCAGGGCCAACGGTTTTCACCACACCCTGCAACTCCTTATCACCACCCCAGTTGGTTATAAGCACCCGGTTTCCCGGCTTTACCGCAATGGCATCAGAAGAGAGCACGTCAATTACAATTTCAATCGCCGAAGGGTCGCCAATATCGAGCAGTGGTGAACCGGCAGTAATGATCCTTTCACTTTTTTCATGGATCCTGAGCACTCTCCCATCAACCGGAGAGAAGACACGAACAGGCTTTCCTGACGTCTGCAGATCAACTACTGCCTGAAAAGCCGCAAGATTGAAATGGGCAGCTTTAACAGCGGATCTGGCCTGATCGGACTCTTTTTTTGATATGTTCGTCTCATTCTCTGCAAGTTCATAGCTCTCTTTTGAAACAGCGCCTTCGCGATAGAGGTTCTTTTGCCGAAGAAAACGGCGTTCGGCCTGCTCAAACGAGAGCCTGACCTGCCGCTCACGGGCAATGGCCTCGTCAAGGGCTGCTCGGGCTGAACCGACGCGAGACGAGGCTTCGCTGTAGGCCCGAAGATCAAGCTCCGGGGGCAAAAGCTCCGCCACCAGACTCCCCTTCTGGACACGATCACCCTCTTCCAGCCGCACTCGCACCAGCTTTCCAGTCACCGGAGCGGCAAGAATAAAGCGATCATTCACACGGGTAACTCCCTCGCCATCAAGCGTCACCTGCAACGCACCCCGCTTCACCATACCCGACTCCACCGGAAGCGGAGAGGGTCTGAAGACAAAAAAGAGGATCACTGCAGCAATCGCCACTGAGATCCCGATAAGGCGCTGTGTTTTTGAGAGGAGCATAGTCTATTCCCTTGTTTTCAAAACCTCAACCAGATCAAGCGTCACCAGCCGCCGTCTGACCAAAATGCCTGAGAGCGCTGAAACAATAATGATAACCGTAAATGCAAACAGAAAGTTATAGGCGCTGAAGACAAGCGGCAACCGATAGAGTTCAGAGCTGAGCCCTTCGGCCAGCAACCAGGAGAGCCCTATACCGATCAAAAAACCAACCGGAATGGCAAAAATGGTGAGCAGCGCCTGCTCCCCCAGCAGAATAACCGAGACCTCAGCTTCCGTCATACCAAGAACCCTGAGGCTTGAGAGTTCACGTGCCAGTTCCGAGAGCGAGATACGCGCCCCGTTGTAGACCACAGCGAAGGCCAGCACACAGGCAAAGGTGGTGAGAATAAGCGTCGAAGTGGTCATGCTTTGGGCAATCAGCTCATCGAAACTCTCCTTCATCGCCTTCAGCATCATGATACCGGCAACTCCCGGCATCTTTTTAAAAGTGGTGTAGAGAGGAGCTGCCTTTGCCTGATCAATGCGCAGATAGGCCGCATTCAACGCCCCGCCATCACCCGCAAGCCGGTTGAGCGCTCCAAGATTCATGTATGCCGAAAGACCCAGAATTTCATCAATGGTGCCACTGACCACCACTTCCCGATGAAGCTGTTTTCCCTGCAGAAAATCCACCTGCATCCTGTCTCCCACCCTGACGCCAAGAATATCCGCCAGCGTTTGGGTCAGCACAATGCCATCCGGGGGAAGAGTCAACCGACGATTGTTCTTGTCAACCAGCCGCTGCAACCCCTCTGAAGATTGGAGGCCCCTGATCGACTGACGACGGACCCGGTGGCCAAAGCCCATCTTTACCGACTCTTCCCGATAATACTCATGTTCCAGCACCCCGTCAAGTGAAGCAATTGCATAAGCTACCGACGGGGGCATCGGGGTGTTGAAGAGTACCGTCACATCCTCACGATGCTTCTCATTAAACTCCACCTGCACCATTCGTTCTGTAGAATCGTAGGTGAAGCGTCCAGCAACAAGAATTGCCACCGCCAGCGAAATCATCAACACCGACAGGGCTGCCTTCCACCGACGACGCTCCAGGTTGCGCACAATTATCCTCAGGGAGACTGGTATTTTTTGCCGCAACGACTCGCGATCAAAAAAGCCCGGTTTATAGATTGCCGGTGATTCAGGCCGCATCGCCTCAGCCGGAGGAAGCTGCACCGCTTTGCGAACAGCGCCGAGCGCACCGAAAACCGCCGCCCCAAAACTCAACAGCACCGACAAAGCGACATCCTCAAAACGGAAATAGTAGACCAGCTCCGCAAAATTGTAAAAATCGCCGTAGATATTCATCAGCCCCCTGCCGAGCCAGGCACCAAGCAGCGTCCCTGCAACCGACCCCACTGCGGTGGGTATCAGGGCAAAGCCGAGATAGTGCAGTCCGACATCTTCGTTCGAGTAGCCCATCGCCTTGAGCACGGCAATCTGGTCGCGCTGCGTCGCCACAAGACGGCGAAGCACCACATTGAGCAGAAAAACGGCAACCGCAAGAAAAACAACAGGAAGGAAGGTGATCTGGATGCCAACCTGCTTGATTTCATCAACAATAAAACGGTCAGAAAGCTGCTCACTCCGCCCGTACGCCCCAAGCGAGCCATAGCGCCTGAAGAGGTTGTCGAGCTGCATGATCACATCCTTTTCCGATGCGCCATGCGCCAAAGTCAGCGACATGTTATTGAAAGCGCCACTCATGTTCATGGCCGACTCAAGAGCCCGGCGGCTCATCCAGAAGACTCCGAACCGGCGCTTGTCGGGGAAAAAGGAGCCAGGCTGCACCTCATAGATGTACTCTGGAGAGAGACCCATCCCGACAATCAGCAGCTCCTTCTTTCGTCCGTTGATCACCGCACTGATATGGTCGCCCGGCGCCAGATGGTTGGCCTCCAGAAACGGTTTGCTGACAATCACCTCCTCCGGCTTGCCCGGTTCGATATAACGCCCCTTCTTCAGAAAGACATCGTTCAGCACCGGCGTCCGGTACTCGGGGATCGACACCAGCCTTGCCGTAGCAGGCTCATCAAGACCCGGCACATCAAGCGTCACATCAGCAATAATGCGGGTGCTGACCGAGGCCACCCCCGGAATGCGGCTTACCATCTCACGATAAAACTCCGGCGCTCGCTTGACCTCAACAAAGACATCCGCGAAGCGGAAGCGGCTGTAATAGCGCTGCCGCGATGCCTCCAGCGAGTACTTCACACTGCTCATGGAGACAAAGACCGAGATTCCGCAGGCCACCACCGCAGCCACCGCAAGCATCTGTCCCTTCAGGTGAAGCAGTTCACGCCACAACTTTCTCTGCAGGGGTTTCATCGCACTTCCCTACCAGACAAGTTCAGAGGGAGAGAGACGCTCAAGATTCTTCCGATCTTCAACAATTTCTCCGCTGCGCAGGCGCACAACCCGGTCAGCCATACCGGCAATCGAAGCGTTATGCGTGATCACCAGCGTTGTTGTCCCCAGTTCACGATTCACCTTCTCAAGCACATCAAGCACCAGCTTGCCGGTCTGAAAATCAAGCGCCCCGGTAGGCTCATCACAGAGCAGCAGCTCAGGGCGCTTGGCAATAGCACGGGCAATGGCCACCCGCTGCTGCTCACCACCGGAAAGCTGCGCCGGAAAATGGTTGAGACGATGGCCAAGTCCCACCAGCAGAAGCGCCTCCTTCGCCGACATCGGATTTTCAGCAATCTCCGTCACAAGCTGCACATTTTCAAGCGCCGTCAGACTCGATATCAGGTTGTAAAACTGAAACACAAACCCGATTGAGCGCCGCCGGTAGGCCGTCAACTCAGCCTCAGTTGCCGCTGTAATCTCTCGCCCATGAAAAAAAAGCTTGCCTGATGAGGGCACATCCAGCCCTCCGATGATATTAATCAGCGTCGACTTTCCACTCCCTGAAGCCCCAAGCAGCACCACAAGCTCACCCGCATAAAACTTCACTGACACACTCTTCAGCGCATCAACCAGCACCTCTCCCATGACGTAGGATTTTGACAAGTCGCTGATGTTGAGGACTGGCTCGTCGAAGACCACACTGACAGGGAGTGGTTGGTGACTCTGAGTACTAACTGTTGGGGAGGAAGCAACCATTTGAAAAGTCACCGGTTACAAATGAAAAGGAATAATTCGCCACTTATTGTGCATGATGATACAACACTTAACAGCTCGCCCTCCTTGATCAACTGAACTCTCTACCTGATAAAACTGGTATATACTTTAGTGACCGCCTCTGGTCCCGGAAGTGACGCTTGCGTCTGCTCACGCATCTTGATCAGCCACGCCATATTACGTCCGAGCACCTCCATGATCTGCACCCCTTCGGCATCCTGCAACGCTTCGCCTGGCGCCCGTCCGTGAGTTATGTTCCAGTAATTGGAGGTTGCAAGAATCATCTCTGAATAGGTCAGATAGTGGTTCAGGCTGTCATAAGTGGAAGATCCGCCGGTACGGCGAACCGCCACAACCGCTGCAGCAACCTTCTGACGGAAGAGCCCGCCGTTGCATCCTGATACCATAAAGGCTCGATCAAGAAAACATTTCAAGGTGCCCGAAATACCGGCAAAATAGACCGGTGATGCAAGAATAATACCGTCAGCTTGCTTCATCAACTGAATCGTTTCATTCACCGAATCAGTGGTGATACTGCATTTCTCATCCCGATTTTTGGCACACGCTCCACAGGCCATGCAACCCCTGATCGGCTGGTTACCTATTTGTAACATTTCAAAGTTAATACCGTTTTCCTGTAATTGCTGACCAACTCCCGTCAGCGCATGAAAAGTGTTTCCCTCTTTCCGGGGACTTCCGTTAATTGCTATAACCTTCATTATTAAAATATCCTTTTATTATTTAGACAGTTAGATGTTAAAATAGCATTTTGCATCATGAAAAGATTGTACGTCGAGAAAGCAAGTTCTGCAAGAGCATCTAACGCCATAACAACTCTCATCTCTTCTCTATCCGCTGTTGTTCTTCCAGATATTTTGTCATTTCGGGCCAGAAGCTGAGCATTTGCCTGCGATCCAATTGCTCAATCCCTTTACCATACCGTTCTTGAACAAATTTCTTCACCAGTGGGGAGGATTTTGCCGCCTGAAGATCGCGGTTACGAATGATTTCAGCAAGAGCCGCAAATTTTTTCGTGGCAGAAGCTCTGTCAAGCTGGGCACCGGATGAAGATGATTTATTTTTCACGGCAGTCACTGCATTGACCTGACCCTTGTTGTCCTGCACGGAAGGCGAACTTTGCACAGTGATAACCTTTTGCTTGTCGGCTCTTGATGGCCCATACCAGCCAAGAATGATTGGCAGAACGGCTGCAAGAATGGTAACCACTCCGCCAATAAGCGCTATTTTGATCTCAGTTTTCATCTTCATGCCTTTTTGATATGTAACCTGAAAGAAAAGACCTTTTCTTCAAAGAGTAATAAGGGGATACACCAAATACAATTCTGTGAAAAGCAGGGATAAAAAAGAAACGTATCACTCTACCCGTCTCTCCACAAGTGCCTTCAACGCTTCATTCATCAACCGATATCCCTCACAAAATCTCCCTTCAAGCAGAAAGAGAACAGGAACGCCGAGAATCCCGCTGAACTCTTCAGCATGAATAAAACGGCTTATTCCAACATCAAGCTTCTCGATAGTGAAGGAGTGATACGCTTCAAAAACACCCTTCAGAAAGATTACTTTCCATCCCAGCCTTAAGGGAAAAACACAACTGCTGACAGTGGCGTCAAAAGAAATCTCTGGTAAACCAGACAGTTTCACTTTTACTCTTAATCGTTCGCCCGCCAAAGCCTTACCCCTGACCACAGAAATCAAGGGGTTCCACTCTTCATAAAGAGTAAAAGTTGTCAGAGCTGTCCACACCTTTTCTGCCGGTGCATTGATAATGATCTCAGTCTGTATTGATTTCACACTATCACTCCCTGTATCAACTTTTGGATACTCTCCGAAACTACTCAGTCCGGCAACGTCGCATTGCCGAGAATGGCGTCAAAATCCACCGGAAATGATGGTTCAATATTGTTCTGCCGATCCCGCCCTTCAGGCATGGCATGAACTCCAACAGGAAAAGTCCCATTGGCGATGATATACTCAAGCAGATAGTTGGTAAGCCGGTAATAGCCGCTCGGTTTTCCGGTAGCTTCCAGAGGTGGCTTGCCTGCAGCCCATCCCTCCACAATTCGCTCGACCAGCGGCTGGTAAAGCACTTTTTTCTGTTCCCGCACCAGTATTTTTATACCCCTGTTTTACCATAAAAAACACACCATCGAATACAGCCTGATCATATTGCCCTCGGTATCAAGAGCAAGCAAACCATATTGCCCTATCGACATTTTTTCGCGATAAAGCTGTCCACCGGATTTGTCGACCAAAGCTGCCTCAACAGCATAATCCTTGCAACTGAAAGAGACCCTCATCCCGCTTTCACCTGATAAATCGATTCATAAAAAGATTTTGCACGCGGCATATCCTGTACAATTATTTCAAACCAGATGACGTTATTTTTGGGTATTATTGCTTACTCGGGAATTTTGAATTTGTTTTTGCTCCACAAGCTTCAATATAATCATAGTGGCTCTTTTTCCTTCTGTACAAGTGGGTTATGTATTCTTGTACAACTGCTGCGATGAACCTCAAATTGCCTGAAACCTTGCCGGAACAAGAGCAATAATGGAACAGGCAAAATGATTATATTGTTGCTAAAATAGAGCATACGAACGTTTTTGAAATAATCACCTTATGCCAGAACACTCGCTTCTCATCATAAAAAACATCACCCACGAAGGCCCGGGCCTGCTTGAAAGCTTGCTGCATGAACACGGCATTGCATCACACGTCGAAGAGTTATCCCAAGGCGGAACCTTCCCTGACCCTCGAAACTACCGAGCCGTAGTGGTGCTTGGCGGTCCGCAGAGCGCCAATGATAAAACGCCAGCCATGCAGCTTCAGCTTCGGCAGATTGAGATAATTCTTGAGGACAACATACCCTTCCTCGGCATCTGCCTCGGGATGCAGGCGATGGTCAAAGCTGGTGGTGGCAACGTCATCAAAAGCCCCGTCAAAGAGACGGGATTTACCGACACTGAGAACATTCCATACCGTATCGACCTTACCAGCGCCGGCAAGGAGGCGCCTCTCTTTGCAGGACTGGAGAGCAGCATTGCGGTCTTTCAGCTTCACGGAGAGACGGTGGAGCTTGCCCCATCAGGCATGGAGCTGCTTGCAACAAGCCATCATTGTAAAAACCAGGTGGTGAAGGTTGGTGCAAACGCCTACGGTCTGCAGTGCCATTTCGAGATGACTCGCCCGATGTTCTCCGACTTGATCAGCATCGACCATGACCTTAGGCAAATGGATAGCCAGAGCCTCCTTGCCCAGTTTGATGCTCTTTACGATGAATACACAGCAACAGGCAGAATGCTTATGGATAATTTTCTGAGAATTGCCGGCCTTGTCTGAACAGCATTGCGTCTTGTCAAACAAAAAATACTATGGAAGTCAACCTTTTTATCATCATTCCGATCGTTTTTGCTGGCGGCATAGGAGCTGGTATTGCAACCGGTATCTTCCTTGCAAATAAGGCTTCTGCAGGTAAAAAAAAAGCGTGTGTCTCGATCGGTGCTTCTACGGTGAGCGGACGGGGTGCGTTTGCCTTGAAAAAAATCAGGGATGGTGATATTATCGAACGCTGCCCGGCTCTTGAAGTAACTGACAAAGACATTGGCGGCGAGCTTCTGAACTACGTTTTTTACGGCAGCAATGAAGCCGCCCGACTGGTCGTCATGGGTAACGGCATGCTCTTTAACCACTCTTCAACACCCAATGTCGCTTACTATCGCGAAGAGACAGGGCTCGGTCCGGAACTTGTCCTTTATGCGTTGCGGAATATTAGCAAGGGCGAAGAGCTCTTCTACAGCTACGGGGATGAGTGGTGGTCCACCAGGCAATGACAGAAAAGCTTTGCAAGTTACAAGGAAAATTCGCTAAAAAATCTGTTGTCGGCATGCACTCGGCAGAAAATTCCGATGAAAATTTCCTTTTAATCTATTGGATATAATAATTTAACTTCTAAATTATGACTTTATCATTGGATAATCGTTTAGTTTAATTTTATAAATCGCACAGGACGTAAAATATCACCAACGCCTGTGTCTTGTTTGACTAATCAAATACATGATGTACTTATGGCAGGTATTATAACAACCCTTAAAACGAACGGTGTTGTCACTGGTTATTCTTACACCTACGACTACACTGACGTTGACGGCAACCACAGCTCCTCAACCCTGTACGATGCTAATTGGCAAGTACTCAGCTCGACATTGACAACCAGCAAAGGCTCCACCATCACCAGCAGCACATGGACAACAACTACTACTACACTGGGCGTTGTCACTCACCAGGAGAAGGGATATTTAAGCGACGGGACGGTTACGCGCAACTGGGAGTACAATTTTGACGCTGCCTGGCAGCTAACATCTAAAACATACTCGGAGATTGCCGACATCACGAAGTTAACGAAGGTTGTAATCAATGGAGATCCCGGCTATGAGACAACCTCAAATGGCACAACGAGTCATTATAATTCGAACGGGTTGTTGACCTTTTATCGCATCCCCTATAATGAAGTTGAAACTTCGACGAATAGCAAGACAGGAGCAAGGACATACGATACCAACTGGCACCTTGTTGACGATACCTGGACGAACAGCAAAGATGGATCCATTGTCAGCCAGAAAACTCTTACTGACAGCCAGGGGATTGTCACTTACCTGCAGAATGGCCATAATAGCGCAAACACAAGTTCCTGGGAGTACCATTTTGACGCATCATGGCATTTAATTGATGGGACGGCGGTCGACGGAATATTGACAACAACATTCGGCCCGAATTTTACAATCATCAGCCAGACTGGAGACATCTCCAAAATGACGGAGGTCTTGATCAATGGAGTTTCCTGCTTCGAAACAATTGCGATTGATGCTGATACCGGCAAAAAGATCGAGACCCTTTATTCTTCTTCTAAAGGAGATTTGATCGGTTACCGCATGAATGATGATAAAATAATAGGTTCAAAGTTTTTACCCGGCACCATCACATTTGATACCAAATGGAAAAATATACTGAACAAAACATGGACGAACAGTGACGGCACCACTGTCAGCGAAGACAACATCACGGATACTAAAGGGATTGTCACTCATGTGCAGAAAGGCCATGACAGCACAGGCACCAACACATGGGAGTACCATTTCGACGCCAAATGGATTTTAATCGACGGTTGGTCTAGCGACGGGTTAATAAAAACAACATACGGTGCGGATTTCAAGAACCCTACATCTGTTGCAGACATTAGCAAGTTGACTCCTGTCACGGACAATCTCGGGGTAATAACGGGCTATCAGATGATGGATAATGCCTCCACAATCTCTTTCTTTGATGCGCAGGGAACACCAACCGGACATCGCACCTTATCGACATCCGTTGACTCCAAAGGTATTCTTTCGACCACCATGACGAATTATGACGCCAACTGGAAAATGCTTGGGTCGTCATGGACAAGGAGCGATGGAACCTCTGGCATTACTGACGTAACCACTGACAGCAAAGGCAACCTCGTCACCACCGAAACTGGTCATAAGGCTGACAGCACTGGCACAATGAACTGGGCGTATCATTTTGACGCAGACTGGCACTTCCTTGGCGGGACGATTTACAATGGTGTATCAAAGACAATGACGATGTTCGACAAAAACTGGTCCGGGTCAGTAATGACACCGCTCAAGACCGATACCGCCCATCCTGATCTTGTGACAGGCTACAAGTTGACGGATACCACGGATTTGCACACAACAACCTACTATGATCTTGCTATCAATCCGACTGGCTATAGCCAACCCTATGCCGCAACGGAAATTGGTACTACCATTGTGGATGGAACTCAAATTGGTATCGTTACGGCAGGTACGAGAACATTCGATGCCGGATGGAATAAAGTACTTGATAACGAACAGTGGAGGAATCCCGACGGATCCACCGTCAGCCAGGACACTCATTACACTAATAGCGTGATCACTGGTTACGAGAAGATTGTACATAACAGCACAAACACGAGCACTTCTGACTTAAATTTTGACGCCAAGTGGGGACTATTGAGTGGAACAATAATCGAGGGTATAATTACGACAAAAATCGATAGTAGCGGTCATGTCATAAGCCAAAAAGCAGACACTACCCAGATGACTGCGATCAAAGACAGTAATGATCATGTGGTAGAATACCAGAAGACTGACCCTCTGACGCACACGACAATACACAGTGACTCAACCGGGGAGCTGATTGGTTACAGCGTAATAACCGAGACGAAGATTGACCCGATTACCTACAACACTACAAGCAAGGAAACTAATTATGCCAGTGATCACACGACGATCACTGGCTACGAACAGATTAGCCACAACAGCCCCGACACAAGCTATTGGGATATCATTTTTGACGCCAAAGGTGGCTATGATGGCAAGTGGCTGGACGACGGTCTGAAGACGACAGTCTTCGACCAAAATGATGTGCAACTTAAAGAAATTCTTGATGCTGATCACCCCGAGGCAGTTCACCTCCAGGCATTACAACTCATTGGAGTGGCAGCAGCAGCACATGACATAGGTGGCGCATGACCAAGTGATTTGACTTGAACCCTTTTGGCGGGATATAATGGAAAGTCCCGCCAGAAGTAAACTTTATTACTTTTTTTCGACGACCTTTTATGACAGAATCAGATCAATTATACAGAGAATCCGTTCTTAACCGCCATGCAGCTCAACTGGATGCAATGTATCAGCAGCACAAGTTGCAGCTAAGCAATATCATGAAGCAGCAAAATGCACAGTTGGAAAGCATGAAACGCCAGCATGAGATAGAATTGGAGGTTATTGAAGTACGAAAATCTTTAGAGTCACCACCGGCTTGAGAGAATCCTCTTCATAGCAGCATTATCCAGTTGAACAGCATTGCTCTTGCTGCGGGTATCGGCAACAATGCCATCAAAATCTTCAGTTAGAATCCCATAACAGCTTAGCCGGGAAAAAGAAAGCCGTTCCTGCCAGTTATTGAGCGTTTCAAGCAAGAGTTCACATCCTGAAGATATATCATCCTCTGCAACCCCTGAAAGTATCGCCCCTGCTTTTGAATATTTCAGCAATTGAGGATGTTTGCCGTCAATAAGACGCAATTGGGCAATATTCTCCCTTGTCGCTTCGGCAAGGAGGGTAGCACAAAGCGTGCCGTGTGGGATATCAATCAACCCGCCGACCGATGACGCGAAACCATGCACAATTCCGAGACCGGCGTTGGCAAGCGCTATCCCCGACATCAGGGCTGCATAAGCAATATCACCCCGCACACCGCTGTCATCCGCACTGTCGCTACAGGCCGCAAGAAAAGAACGGCTGAAATAGTCAAGCCCGCTGGAGCACAGAGCATCGGTATAGGGTGTAGCAAAAGGCGACGTATAGGCTTCAAGAAGCTGGGTACAGGCATCCATTCCTGATGCCGCCGTCAGTTCCGGTGAAACCGTCACCATAAGTTCCGGATCGATCAAGGCAATATCGGGCACAAAGGCGACATGCCTCAAAGAACGCTTGAAGCCATTCCGGCCAACCCGGCTGATCACTGCATTATTGGTTACTTCGCTTCCGGTACCAGAGGTTGTCGGCACAGCCATAAAGGGCACCTTTCGCCCATCATGCTGCATGACCTCTTTCTGTCCCTCAATAAAACGATCAACCGGCAATTCATAACGCAGCATTGCTGAAACAGCCTTCCCGGCATCAATCACACTGCCGCCTCCAACAGCGAGCACAACATCAATCGAAGCATCCCGGAATGTTGCGACCGCGCTGTCAACCATCTCGGGAGAAGGCTCGCGAGCGACGGCAAGATGAAACGCACGCATTCCAGCACTATGCAGTGAATCCATCAAAGCAGTCAAGCGTCCGGAGTGTTGCAGTGCATGGTTCCCGGTAACAACCAGAGCCGTGCTACCAAAAGCACCAGCAAGATCTGCCAGCAAAGAAAACCGGCCAGCTCCGAAATGAATGATGGGCAGCGGAAGAAGAGAAAACGTATCCATAGAGGGCTACTTTAACTTCAGTGGCAAGCCACTGCAGAGCAACCAGGCTTCTGTGGCTACTGAGGCAACCTTCTGGTTGATGATACCTGCCCTGTCACGAAACTTTCTTGCCATGGCATTTTCAGGTACAATTCCCATCCCCACCTCATTGGAAACAAGGATAATATCACATGGAGGGTGACGCAGCACGTCAAGAAATAGTTCAATCTGCCGGTCCATCTCCCCCTCGCCCTTTTCCTCAAAATAATGCATAAGGTTTCCAGCCCAGACCGTCAGACAGTCGAGTAGCACCACCTCACTCCCCGCCGGGAGTTTGCGGAGTGCCTGATCAAGATAAAGCGGCTCCTCAACCGTTGTATACTCTTTACCCCGCTCCTCCTGATGCTTGCCGATTCGCCACTGCATTTCGTCATCAAATGGCTCTGCCGTCGCCAAAAACACCCTCTTTGCATAGCGAGCCGCAAGCTGCAAGGCAAACGAGCTTTTTCCACTCCGCGCGCCACCGGTCACATAGATAACGTTACTCATGAAGACATAATTTTTTTCGTCCAGCTTACCCTTGGTTGATTTCAGGTTATCTATCTTAAAAATAGAAAAGTTACCATAACCTTCACTGGACTGCTTTGATGGTCAATATAGAGTTTCTAAGCTCTTTCGGCAACCTCTTTACTGCTGAGGTTGGCTCCCCCTTATAAGAGCATCTCTTTATAACAAAGCTGGGTAATATGACTACGAAAAGGTATTTTCTTCTGACGGATAGTATCTATTCTCAACAATAAGTTTATGGCCATTCTTGCCATTGATCAGGGCACAACCGGTACTACCTGCATCATCTACAATAAAAACGGCGTTGCTCTTGCACGGACATACCGCGAGCTGACGCAGATCTATCCACAGGCAGGCTGGGTTGAACATTACCCTGAGGAGATCTGGCAAACGGTCGTGGAGTGCATCGGCGAACTCCTGCAACTCACCACGTGCAGGATCAATGCCATCGGCATCACGAACCAGCGGGAGACAACCATCGTCTGGAATAAAAGAAGCGGCAAATCGGTTCACAACGCTATTGTCTGGCAGTGCCGACGAACAAGCGAACTCTGCAAAAACTATGAGGCAGAAAAAGAGCAGATTGCCTTAAAAACCGGCCTGCCGGTCGACGCCTATTTCAGCGCCACCAAAATCCGCTGGATTCTTGACCATCACCCCGAAATCAACCCGGACGAGCTGCTTTTCGGAACGGTTGACAGTTGGCTTCTCTGGAAATTGACCAACGGGAACGTGCACGCTACAGACTTTACCAATGCATCCAGAACGTTGCTCTACAACATCGTCGAACAGCGGTGGGATGATGATCTGTGCCGGTTATTCGGGATCCCGGTCTCCATGTTGCCGGAGGTACGGCCATCCATGAGCGATTTCGGAAGTGTGAGCGCTCTCAGGGGAATGAAGGGTGTTCCTGTTATGGCCATCGCAGGCGACCAGCAGGCGGCACTGTTCGGACAGTGCTGTTTTGAACCGGGCAGCATCAAGAACACCTACGGTACCGGATGCTTTATGATGATGAATACCGGTAACAGATTCGTCCACTCCCGGCATGGACTGCTGACGACGCTTGCCATCAGTGCCAACGGTACTCCCTGCTATGCTGTTGAGGGTTCTGTGTTTGTTGGAGGAGCGGTGATACAGTGGCTTCGGGATGGACTGCAACTGATCAACAATGCTGGAGAGTCGGAACCTATGGCAGTGAGTGCGGGAACAAATGGTGGCGTTTACCTTGTGCCAGCCTTTGTTGGCCTTGGAACACCGCATTGGAAGATGGATGCCCGTGGCACAATTGTGGGTTTGACACGAGGGACAGAACGGAAGCACATCGTCCGGGCGGCACTGGAGTCTATCGCTTATCAGTCTTATGACGTCTTCCGGGCCATAACCGCTGACACTGGTATTGAGCCTGCTGCCCTGACCGTGGACGGCGGAGCTGTCGCCAACAACTTTCTCATGCAGTTTCAGGCTGACCTGCTCGGCATTCCGATTCTACGACCACAAAACATCGAATCCACCTCGCTCGGCGCTGCTTACCTGGCCGGGCTTCAGGCTGGCGTGTGGTCTTCGGCTGATGCGCTCAAGAAGCTGAACCCGGTTGAAACCTCATTTGTCCCGGCAATGGGTAAAAACGAAAAGGAACTTTTGCTGAAAGGATGGCAAAAAGCAGTGCGGCAGACCTTGGCGGAATAACCCAACAATTAAACAAACTTCTCCATCACCCCACACGACGAATCAAAATCCGCTTCAGAAAAAATCTCCATGGTAAAGACACGGCTGGCCGATGGATGAAGCACAAGTTCACCCATAAGCAGCTCAAGCGATTCAGGCTTCAGATAACTCAGAGAGTTGTGATCCTTCCCGTCAACCGTGCCATGAACATGCAGCACTTTCGCTTTGGGCAGATAGCGTTTGAGATAGTCGGCAGTCGGAAATCCGTAAAATTCGAGATGGCCCACATCAAGCGTCACGGAGAGGCCGAACTCCTCGACAACCGGCCAGACAAGCTCAAAGGGGTAGTTGAGATTTTCGGCACAGAAGGATGAGGCTGGTTCATCGGTACCATTCAGCAACAATGCCAAAGAATCACGAAGAGCATCGGTGAAGCGCTGCTGCTCATTCGCAGAAAATCCGTTGATATCCACACCCGGCCCGGCCTCAAAATGCATCACGTAGGCAGATTTCGGCAGGTCACGGGTCAGCTCAATAATCCGCAGGCATTTACCGACAGAGCGCTCCCGCTCTGCACGGTCGGGATGGCCAAAATAGACATCAAGCGGCAGGTGAACGGAAAAGGTAAGCGACCACTCATTGGCCAACTCCTTGAGCCTCTGAATGTCCGCTGGTGAGGGTAGATTGCTGAATTCGTCGGACTCAAACAGCACCAGCTCAATATCATCAACCTTGTCCTTGAGATACTCCACATTGGGAATGATGTCGGCAGGGATGATATAGGAGCTTGTCCCGAAGCGAAAAGGAAAGCGCTGCTTAAGGGTCATGGTGGTTATCGGTCTGGTTGTTGTTGAAGGTGAGTCATCAGTTCGGACATTGAGTGCCACACCTTGGCGCCACTCTGCATCAGGCGGGTGCTAAATGCAAGGGCAGCTTTGCCCTCGGTGTAGTCACGAGTGGCAATACCATCGGCCAGAAAAACCGGTTTGACACTGTTGAGCGCCGCTTCGGCCAAGGTCAGATTGACTAGGTTGCCTGAGCCAAACGGCACCTGGCTGAGAATAACGATGTCAGAATCACCCACCATCTTCAACGCCTGTGCTATGGTGTCCGAACCAACCGGCGAAAAAGGCTGTTCCAGCACCGCCGGAATATTGAGCGCCCTTGCGGCTTCAGCATCGGAGTCGAGACGGTTGAGAACGCCGGTGGTCACTTCGTACCCCTCAATCAGCAGTCTGCGATAGAGTTCAATGCCGCTTCCCCCTCCGGCGATGACATGCACACTCCGGTTCAGCTTCTGGCGACGTCTCAGGCTGTCAATCGCCCCCGTCACCTGCAAATAGCCGGTATAGGGATCCTGCTGCACATGGAGGTCGCAGTTGTAGACGCGGCTCAACACCTCGGGCTCCAGCACCTCAACCGGCGTTCCGGCCTTTACCAGGGTGCCAGACTCCATCAGCAAAAATCGGTCGGAGATACCTGCCGAGAGGGTGAGATCGTGGCTCACCAGCAAAATGGTCATCTGTTTTTCGCGGTTGAGGTTCATCAGAATCTGAAGCACCTCCTGACGGTGGTTGATATCAAGATGGGAGATCGATTCATCAAGCATGATGATTTTCGGGTCCTGCGCGAGCACCATCGCCAGGGCAACCCGCTGCTGTTCACCACCGCTCAACTCCGTAAAAAATCGCTCCCGCAAATCGAGCACATCGGTGTAGATCATGGAGCGTTCGACAAGATCGTGGTCAACCGAAGAGGGAGTTCCCCAGCGCCCCATGGAGCTGATTCGACCGTTCATCACAATCTGATCGACGGTAAAAGCCATCGGCGACTCGATTTTCTGCGGCACCACGCCCAGCAGGGATGCGCGCAGAGCCGGTTTGATATGCTGCACATCCTGACCAAAAAGTTCAACCTTGCCTGAGAGTGGCTTGAGAAGAGCGGCAGCAGTCTTCAGCAGGGTGCTTTTTCCGCAGCCATTCGGGCCAATAAGAGAAACGAACTCCCCCTCTTTGACGGTAAAGCTGACGTTGTCGAGCACCTTTCGCTGCTTGTACCCGGCAGAGACGTTCCTGAAGGTCATTGCATAGTGCTGCATCATGCTATCCATGCCTGTTTCATTCTCCGCTGAAGAATAATGAGAAAAAATGGCCCGCCGGCAAGGGCAGTCACCACACCGACCGGGATCTCAACGGGAGCAAGCAGGGTTCGGGCCACGGCATCACAGACAACAAGAAAAACGCCCCCGCCAAGCGCGGCAAGAGGGACAAGCTTTCGGTGGTCAGGCCCGAAGATAGCACGCATGACGTGAGGCACAATGAGCCCGACAAAGCCAATCATCCCGGAAAGGGAGACCGCGATGGCAGCCAGAAGCGTCGCAAACAGCAGACCGATAACAATAACCAGATCGGCATGAAGACCTTGATAATGGGCCATCTCACGCCCAAGCGCAAGGGCATTGAGACGTGGAGAGAGCAGCCATATTCCCGCAAGCGCCCCGAAAAGCAGCGCCGCTGAGAGGAGCTGCTGGCCTGCCGAGACTGGCTGAAGACTGCCAAGCATCCACCATATCACATTGTGCATCCCCTCAACGCTAGCGGTGGATACCAGAAACATGATAATGCTTGAGCAGATTGAGCTTACAATAACACCGCTGAGAATAAGACTATAGACGGATGGCTGACCACTTGACCCCTGGCTGGCGATGCCGTACACCACCATCAACGTCACCACCGCCGAAAGAAAGGCCACAATCGGCAGGCTGAACGAGGCAAGCACTCCCGTCCCGGCAAGTATTGTCAGGGTTGCGCCAAGACCAGCCCCGCCACTCACTCCGAGCACATAAGGTTCGGCTAAAGGGTTGCGCAGCAGCGCCTGAAAGACTACTCCGGACGCCGAAAGTGCCGCGCCGGTCATCATCCCCATCAGGAGACGACTGAACCGAAGCGAGAGAATAGCACTGCCCGAAGGTGATTCCATATCAGGAATACCGATTCCCGAAGGTCCAAGAAGCATGGAAAGAGCAAGCAACGCCATGAGCGCCGCAAAAAAGAGCAACATCCTCCACGCTCCCCTGCTGCGGCTTTGCGTGGTAAAACTGTTATCGGCACAAACCGCTGAACGCTTGATACGCTTCATAATCATCAATCCTCAACACCCTTCTGCGCAGGAATCCCCTGCTGATACCCATGTTTAATCATCGTCATCTCCGTCACCGTATCAGCAACAGCCACCAGCGCTTCTGGTGCATTGCGACCCGTCATCACCACAATCTTGCCATCTTCTGACGACCGTAGCGCCTCAAGCAACGGCTCGATTGCGATAAGGTTATGGCCAACCGCAAAACAGAGTTCATCAAGCAGTACAACGTCGTAATCAGGAGAAGCAAGAGCAGCAATCGCCGCATCAAGCCCTGCTCGTGCAGCAGCTCTATGCTCCTCCATTTTTGGGCTCTGGCGATCGCGAGGCAGAAATCCCTTGCCGAACTGCTCCCACTCAACTCCATCAAGTTGACTGAAAAAGCGCTGTTCGCCAACAGCATCATCAGATTTTACAAACTGGATCACTCTGGCTTTCATGCCGTGGCCCAGTGCTCTTGCCAGCATTCCAAAGGCCGCTGTGCTTTTGCCTTTACCGTTTCCGGTGAAGAGGAGGATACGTCTTGGGGTCATGAGGGGTTAAGCTTCAGTTTTGTATGTTGTTAAGATCGGTTTCTTCTCAGTTCCAATATTAAACCCATAATTTTTGCAAAGTTTGATAACAGAATCATATCGATAATAATTAATATATCTCCAAAGCTGAAGCCTGACGCTCTTACTTTTTCTATCGTTATTAGTATCACCGATAATTTCTATCCAATAAATAATATAAGGTTTCAGATCATTCGCAGTAATAAGTTTACTCTCGAGATAATTCTGAAACATTCCAAGCTTAAACAAAAACGCATCCATAATTAATCTAATAACTGCTTCCTCTGGAGTAAATGTTTTTTCCTTATGATGTTTTAACGAATTTTCAAACAGACGATCATTAAAATATATCTTCTTAGTTTCCTCTACATTTATATTTAAAGTTGTTATATCTATATTATTCCAATCGAGCATTAAAAATGCATTTTGTACATCAGAATCATTATTAAACTCTTTTATTTCTTTGGCAAGAAACTCAGATTTTTTCCATTTCTGTGCTTTTGAGTATTCACAAATACCTTTAATTAAGGTGAAAATAGATATTAATGGCACAAGAAACTCAAAAATTATTTTAATTATATTTATTGTTTCCTTAAAATTCATAACAAAACACTTAGCAATAATGGGTATAAAAACTGTACTATCACGAGGAGATTTTTCTTAAATGAACGCCCCCCTCCGCAAGCAGCGGGGTATCTGTTTTTGGGAGAAAGTTTAACATAATTCACCGCAAACGGTTGAAAATTAAACCCTTAGAGATTAAAAAGCCCGCACAGGACGAACACGAGCCAAAGCGTCTTTCGCACCAGAAATCTGATTACCATTACTAAAATTCTGAGCCCACGCATGTGTCGCACTATTCTCTGTTGATGTCCAGTAAAAGGTAGTCTTGTCGTCGCTTTCAAAAGTATCAGCTACAGCATTGCAATATTTATAAAGATTATCAAGTTCATCTTTACTCGGTAGATACCAATCACTAAAACCACCCCCGCGATATTTCCTGCATATTAATAACGCATTCACCCATTCACTCCAAGAACTTTGGTCTTCTGCTGAAGCAATCAAACCATGTTTACCTGTACTATCAAGAGAAAAAATTATACCGCCGCCATAATTTTCACCAATTTTAAAGACCCTTTCATTTTTTAGAATTTCAGTCGTAATAGATGGGGGTGGATATTTTGCGGGAGCTTCGATGGGTGCTTCTACTGGAGCTTCAGGAGCTGTAGGTGCTTTGCTTGATACTGCTACAAATATTACAATCATAATTAATACCACCACTAAAGACGCAAGAAAAACAACAGAAGAAGCATCGCTAACAGCGGAGTTACTACTTTCATCGACTGAAGTATTTGGATTATTAACCTGCTTTTCAAAAACATATTGTACGTCTTTCTTGATCTTATTATAAAGATCGTCAACCATTACTTGATGCTCTTCTTTAGTAAGTAACTTTAAGTCTAAAGATTGATCTAACGTTTTTCTCTCAGAATTAAATCTCTCAGAAATTGCTTGATCTGTTTTTTTATTTTTATGCTTAAGAAGCAAATCTTCCTTATCTTTTTTGAATTGATTTTCTAAATCAAGTAATTTAATTTCATATAAGTTATCTGATATAATTTTTTCTTCTTTAAGTTTTACTAAAGTTTTCTTTTTGGTGTCGAAATCGTTTTGTAGTGAATATATATTTAACTCATTATTTTTTTTCTTAATATTTGTGCCAGCAATAGAGGCGACTTTTTTATTTTTCAGATTATCTTTATCCTGATCTTTTGGGGTTTTACCATACTTGTTATCACCGAAGTCACCTTCTTTAAAGATTAAGAAAAATGGAAAAAATGGTATTAATTGCCACCATCCATTTTTGTTAATATCATGACATCTTTTAGCGCCTTGTGTACACCAAAAAAACAATAATGGTAAAATTAATAATAAAAAAAGAAGTCGATATTCGGAAAATGAATTCGTGTGATTATTTGCTGCTATTGAAGAAATTGTTAACTTTAGAATCGCAGTTGAGAATGAATAGATAATAGTGCTTATACCATACTCAAGTCTTCTTATTCTTCCTTTAAATGAAAATATTGATTTAAACATATCAAAAAATATTATTAATACATTTATAAGTTTTTTTTACAAAGCAAACAAAAGGAAAGCAATTTTAATGAAAAAAAAATTCTCAAATATCAGTATAGAAAAATATTTCCATATTGTGTATTATTTAAATATTTTTGAATTTCTAATGGCTTAATAACAATGTTACCACCCTTTTTTATATGAACAATTGGCCACCTCCCCTCCTCACATACTAAACACAATTCTTTTATACTACTTTTCCATTCAACACCAATAATATATGTCCCCCATGAGCACTCAACGACATGATTTTTAAGATCGTTAATTTTATCTGAAGAGGTGATTTTATCAAGTTTATCAATTATTAATTTCTTAATTTCTTCCGAAAAATCAATCTCAACCAACTCCGAATTTCTCTGATCTTTACTCAGATAATCCAATAACTCAACCAACAATTCAGTCAATATTTTTTCCATTTTTAGTAATTATTGATTACGATCTCAATCCCACTGCTAAATATACTTTCAATACACCACCGCCGCCAGTCACCGAGTAGCGCAAAGCGCGTATCGAGGTGACCATCTCGCCAAACCCGCTCTTCGGACTCAGTCTCCGGATTGTAAAATGAACATATTCACTACTTTCTCTGAAGCAATTTCTCCTCTTCAGAAGGAGGCAGAAAATTCTCACCTGTTATAACCGATTTTCCGGTTTTTGCTTCCAATTCTTTGCGTGCATTCCTGGCTACAGATCCACCTTTTTTACTTGCCTTTGTATTCTCGGTTAAGCCCTGTGCTTTTTCACTATCTGCAATTTGACGGGTCGAAAGTTCTGCTAATGCCGTAAAAATCAATTCCGCTTCACTCATGTGGTCACGAAGATTCTGCCATTCCAACCCTTTTAACTGTTTATGCTCCTTTACCGTTAACTCAGTCCATTCCTTATGAATGATGTTGGTAAGCATAGCGAACTCATCTTTTTCTTTTATACCTGCATCTTTCCAATAATCAGTGAGTTTATTTCTGGTTTCCTGCCCGGTCATTCGCTGCTGAATCCATTTTTCGCTACGCCCCATTTTTTGCCAGTTTGCACGAGCTCTATCCATACCCAATGATGGATCATTCATCTCCTGCATCCGCTCATAACCTACCTTCGCCAGCCATTGTTTAAAGGGTTCTGCTTTGGGCGAAGGGATGGACTGAATAATCCGCAATAATGTTGCTGTATCAGCAACATCTGTTTCCCGCATTTTTCCGTCTTCTGCCTGCATTTTCAACTGTCCCAATTTTTGGGACGTTTCATTTCCTTCTGCTTTTAGTTTAGTTTTCAGCGCATTCCAATATTTTCTTGGTCTGGGGCTGTCTGTTAATATTTCAACAACATCAATTACGGAAAAGTACCAAACCTCTGTTTCGGCATCCCAATGGCTTCGCACTTTTTTTTCTTCAAACAGTTTGATAGTGCTCATTCTAAAATATGTTAAGTGAGGACAACTGGTGTCCCATGAAGCATTTCTGTTTATATCTTTGGTAGATACAAGTCGTTTCGATACGGGCTTCGCCCTACTCAACGACCGATCTACACCTAACCAAGCCACCGGTCACTGAGTAGCGCAAAGCGCGTATCGAAGTGACCATCACCAACCTGCGCCTCGATACGGCCTTCGGCCTACTCGGCGACCGGAGATAGCTACTCGGCGACCGGTTCATGCGTCCTTCTTCCATATCTTTTTCGCAAGCTCTGGCAAATCAGAATATTTACCTTCAATCAATGCTTCTTTCTTTTTCCTGCTCCAATGCTGCACCTGCTTTTCTCTGTAAAAAGCTTCATCTATTCGCGAATACTCTTCAAAATAGATCAACTCTACCGGCAGTCTCTTTTTCGTATAATTTGCACCCTCGCCATGCTGATGTTGATGGAAACGGATTTCCAAATTGACAGTACTGCCGGTATAATAGCTTCCATCAGCGCATTTTAAGATATACATAAAACCCATGAGTATCTGAAATCAGAGGTTATTGTAAGCTATTTCCTTGATTGTCCGTCAAGTTACCGCTGCGCCTCGATACGCGCTTCGCGCTACTCGGCGACCGATTTACACTTTCCCAAGCCGCCGGACACTATATTACACTTCGATGCGCGAAGCGCAGCATTTACACCACCAACTGCAACACCACTCTGATCCCCACCCCAAGAGCAAGAAACAACACCGCCGTCATCCGCATCAGCCTCACACTCTGACGGATCGTGAGCGACGAACACTTCCCCGCTCTGACACCAAGCAATGGGGAATTATGGAACTCCCCACCGTAACTCCTGCCACCGCCAAAGGTGACGCCGAGCGCACCGGCATAAGCGCATTCTGGATATCCGGCATTGGGACTTGCGTGAATCCTGGCACCCTGACGAACGGCTTGAAAGATATCATAAATCTGGAGTTTACTGATAGCCGCCGCCAGTGCAATGACGAGAACCGTTACTCTTGCTGGCAGATAGTTGGCAAGATCGTCAAGCTTGGCCGCAGCCCAGCCAAACTCAAGATAGCGTTCATTTTTATAGCCAAAGGTGGAGTCGAGCGTATTGATCGCCTTGTAGGCAATGGCGCCGACCGGACCGAAGAACAGCACATAGAAGAGAGGTGCAGTGACACCATCAACGCTG